>PLTG01000020.1 GCA_003165355.1 Candidatus Babelota bacterium
GGGTGAATATCGGTAGGAATACCGCGCCCGTTATCTTCAACAGAGCAGCTACCATCTTCATGTAACACAATAGCTACAGAATCGCAATAGCCGGCAAGAGCCTCATCTACTGAGTTATCCACGATTTCGTAGACAAGGTGATGAAGTCCTTGAGGACCGGTTGAGCCTATATACATAGCAGGACGTTTACGTACCGCTTCTAGACCTTCAATAACACGAATCGACTGAGCAGAATATTCTTTTTCGTTCGGGTTGGACATGGGGCGGGCTCCTTATAGAGTAAAGCGTGGCATAGAGTTTTTGTTTAAGCTACTATATGGTGCGTTAAGCGCACTATTTTGTATACTTATTTACTAGTATATAAGTATACGCTATACTGCATTTTTTTCCACACGTGCGCTTTATCACCTCTGTCGGTGATTTTCTTGTAAAATGGGTTTTGATTGCACAATACTAAAAAAAATATATCGAGGGATAGTACTATGTCTGAAAACAGAGAACAGCCATTCTTTGAGCATGATATTGCCTATATGAAACAGGCGTATGATTTGGCTTTAAAGGCATTTGATGCGGGTGAAATCCCAGTCGGCGCTATAATAGTGGCTCCAGATGGACAGATCATTGGTTTTGGCTATAATAGAACCGAAGCTGAGAAATGCCAATATGCCCATGCAGAGCTTTTTGCGATAAAAAGTGCTTGCGCTGTAGTGCATGATTGGCGATTAGATGGGTGTACGCTTTATGTTACTCTGCAACCCTGCATGATGTGTTACGGGTTATCAGCGCTCAGCAGGGTAGAACGAATTGTATATGGCGCCGAATCGCCTCTTTATGGGTTTGCCGTTGACACAGTAGATGCTCCTGGGGTATATACTAAACACACGAAATTTATTTCGTCAGGAGTGATGAAGGTGGAGATAGAGGAGCTCTTGAAGAGGTTTTTCAAAAAAGTAAGAAGCTGAGCATTAAAAGGAGAGAGTATGAACGGAAATTATGAAAAAATGAAGCAGAGGCTTCTTGATCGTCAAAAAGAGCTTGAAGAGCTGTTAAAGGGTCTTACGCAAGAGAAAGTAAGCGATACTGAGGTTCAAGACCCAGGTGACCAGGCTGCCGCGGCTACCTCAGAAGATATCATGATATCGATCCAGGCGAATGAATATGAAGAGCTACGCATGATAGCCAAAGCCTTAAAAGCGATAGAAAATGGCACCTACGGCGCATGCCAGGATTGTGGAAACCCCATCGCTGAAAAGAGGCTCCTTTTGTATCCAAATGCCACCCGGTGCATTACGTGCCAAGAGGCATCAGAAGAGCGCTAAGAGAACATTTGCAGTTGGTCCTGATGGGATTTGTGGAAAAAATTCAATCTGATATACTTGAAAAGGATGTTGCCGATGTAGCTCAGCTGGTAGAGCAACTGATTCGTAATCAGTAGGTCGGCGGTTCAAATCCGCTCATCGGCTCCAGTGGGCCGATAAAGCAGATGAAAAAGTATATGTTACAAGGACTAAATAAAAGCATATGAAAACAACAACAAAACCATCGAGCAAAAGCTCAACCGCTGCAAGCAAAACTGCTGCAGTAAAAGCGCCTACTGTTAAAGCTGTAGAACCTAAAGTAGCTGCTGTAAAAAAAGTAAGTGCTCCTAAAGCACCTAAAAAAAGTAGCAATGCGCCTGTTTCTCACGGTGTAGGAAGACGTAAATCTTCAGTTGCCCGTGTCTGGTTGCGTACCGGAAAAGGTGCCTTCACGGTTAATGGTAAAGAAGTTCTCTCTTATTTTGATACAGAAGTAAGCCGTGCAAGCGCTTTAGCGCCTTGGACCTACTTGCCTCATTTAAGCAAAGAATATGATATTGAAGTTAACGTAAACGGCGGCGGCATGAATTCGCAAGCTGATGCTGTGAAGCTCGGTGTAGCACGCGCAGTTATTGAAGTGCGTGATGATGCGCGCGATGTATTGCGCTCAGAAGGATTGTTGACTGTCGATTCACGCATTAAAGAGCGTAAAAAATATGGTCAACGTGGTGCGCGTCGTAAATTCCAATTCGTAAAACGTTAATTATTAGTAGAGTAGTAATAAAGGTTTTTAGATATGTGTAGTGTTGTTGGATACAATGGGCCTCGGCCTTGCCGTCAAATGATTCTGGAAGGCTTGTCTCGATTAGAATATCGCGGTTACGATTCTTCAGGGTTTGCGTGTATAGATTCAACTTCAAAAATTGCGCAGGTAAAAACTCAGGGTGGCATTGAGCAACTTTCTTTAAAGATTGCTGCGCAGCAGGGACAAAAACAAGAGTTAAATGGTGCGATTGGCATCGGGCATACCCGCTGGTCTACTCATGGCGTCTCTTCTGATATCAATGCACATCCGCATTTCGATTGCCATAAAACTACCGCTGTTGTCCATAACGGCATTATTGAAAACTTCGTTTTTCTCAAAGAAAAACTCCAACTTTTGGGCCATCACTTTATCTCTCAAACGGACACAGAAGTGGTGGCCCATCTTTTTGAAGATGAGTTAAAGAATCAATCTTTGGAAAAGGCGGTCCTTTCAGTTGTTACTAAAATTCAAGGTGCGTATGCATTATTAGTGATATCTGAAAAGTATCCCGATTATCTGATTGCTATTCGTAAAAGTTCTCCACTCTGTTTGGGCGTTTCGTCCACGGAAACATTTGTCGCTTCTGATGTGTCGGCATTTGCAGGTCAAGTTGATCAGGTGGTTTTCTTGCCCGATGAATCGTTCGCGATCATCTCTAAGTCTGGATACCATGTCTATAATTTTTTTGGTGAACGGATATATCCACCGGTTCAAAAAAGCACTTGCACATGGACAGCTGAAGGTAAGGCTGGTTATGCTCACTATATGCTTAAAGAGATCTATGAGCAAAAACGGGTTATCATCGATACGGTAAATTTTTTACGTTCGCATAAATCTGCCGGTATGCAGCAGCTTAATGTATCCCATGAGCTGATACAGGAGTTAAAAAATATCCATTTTATCGGGTGCGGCACTTCATGGCATGCGGGCATGATCGGTGAATATTTCATGCAAGAGATCGCTCAGGTGAGCACGCAATCATTTTTAGCATCTGAGTTCCGCTATAAAAAGTTTTTCCCTTACCCGCGTACCGTAACTATTATTATTTCACAATCTGGCGAAACAGCTGATTCGCTTGAAGCGTTACGCTTATTAACAGCATCCGAACAGCCGACTATCGCATTGGCAAACGTTGCCTCGAGCTCTATGGTCAGAGAGGCTGACGGTTTTCTTCTTACTCAAGCGGGCCAAGAGATAGCGGTTGCGTCTACTAAAGCCTTCACTGCGCAAGTCGCTGCATTGTATCTGCTTGCACACTGGATCGCTTACATTAAGGGTTTAGTCACTACGCAAGCTATCGCGCGTGCAGAGGAGGAACTCTTTGTTGCCGGTGAGATATTAGAAAACAGTATCGAGCGGTACAAGTTTGATATTATTACGCGTATTGCGCCACAGTATGCACATTATAAAAATTTTATTTTCTTGGGGCGCCACATAAGTTTCCCCTTTGCCCTTGAAGCGGCATTAAAGCTTAAAGAGATCGCTTATATCTTTGTCGATTGTTATCCTGCAGGTGAATTGAAGCATGGGCCGCTTGCGCTCATCGATGCGCAGACGCCAGTTGTCTTATTTTCTTGCTTGGATGAGACTATCTATAAAAAATTATATGGTAATGCGCAAGAGGTTAAAGCACGCTCTGGCCATCTAATTGTCTTTGCCTTTGAGCATCAAAAAGATCTCATTGCACTTGCTGATACGGTGTTTATTTTCCCTAAGGTTAACCCGTTACTTGCACCGCTTGTCATGACGGGGCTTGTTCAGTTTTTTGTTTATCAAATTGCTACTTTGCTAGAACGTCCTATTGATCGCCCGAGAAATTTGGCAAAATCGGTAACGGTAGAGTAGAATTCATGAGCAATATTAAATCGTAAAAGTGTCATCCCAGACTTGATCTGGGATCCACATAATGGGTAAACAATCCGAACGGGTTGCTTAATAAACAAATATGCTCTATCTTAATAAAAATTTTTCACTATTTATTAAGGAGTCTTATTATGAAACTATTACAACTATTACTCGCGTCTATTAGTGCACTTTTTGCCCCAGCTGTTGTAGAGCATAAAATGGAGCAGGTTGCGCCCGCGCCTATTGTCGTTCTTGTGGGTACTGACAGGCCAGACAGCCAGACAAATGCCACGGCAGAAAAATTAATGCAGGCATATGCAAAGCAGGGTCTATCTGCGCAGTTGTATCATGTTACAGACTTTGGCCCAGAATTTTATGCACCAAGTGTGTATGAAAAAAGACCTTCAGAATTTCAAAAATTTAATGACGCTGTGCTTGTTTCAGATGTAGTTGTGTTGGTAACACCAGAATATAATGCCACTATCCCGGCACCCCTTACCCGCGTTATCAATCTTTTATCATTCCCCGATTCTTTTAAAGATAAAAAATTCTCTATCGTTTCTGTGAGCGTAAGCCCCTATGGCGCTACCCGTGCGCATGAACAGCTTAAAAAGACACTTGTCGATTTGCATGCAATCGTAAACGATGATGCAAACCTCAAGGTCGCTCATGTCGATCAGGTAACTAAACAAGTTGATGCATTTGGCGAACATGCAGAAAATATCGCTCGCTTTATACAGGGCTAATTATCCATTTTGCCCCTAAAAAAACGCAGTCCTGACTAAAATTCTTGATGGAATTGTTGCTATTTGAAGATATATTTAGTTAATCATATAAATGTAGATATATATTTAATAATAAAAATACTTAAGGATTAACTATGAAAAAGATAGTCTTGTTTTTGGCGGCATTTGCCGGACTTTCCCTTCAAGCAGATAAAGTTTCTGATTTTATCGATGGCAAAAGCAAAGAATGTTCAGAATGTGATTTGACAGGAGCTGATCTCTCAAAAAGAAATTTAGAAGGCGCTGTACTCAATAGAGCTGAGCTTGCTGGCGCAAACCTGAAGGGCGCGAACCTACAGAAGGCATATCTTAAAGGAGTTCGTTTACAAGGCGCAAACCTGGCTGGTGCAAATCTTAAAGATGCAAATCTCGAAGGCGTGTTGGCTGAAGGTGCTGTTTTTAAAAAGACGCGCTTTCAAGGAGCACAAATTATAAATATGGTCGCTTTAGATGCTGATTTTACTGGTGCAACAGGTATCGATCCGTATTTTGTTGAATTGTTTAAAGGGCAGGGTGCTGCGTTTTAATTCGATATTCATGAACTGAAAATAAAAGAGGGTGATATAGTGACTTGTTTGGTCTTATATCATCCTCTGCAAAATTGATTAAAGTAAAGACAGAAGCGCATTGAGGTTAGGTTTTGGGATAGTATTAAGCTCTTCTGCCTCTTTTTTAAGTTTTTCTAGTCGCTCTTTTGTGTGATTGAGATATTTGTTGAATTCATCTTTAGGCATCTCAGGATAGTTATGTTCATGATCGAGCCAAGTTTGAGTAGCATGGATTTCTTTTTCTAGATCCGCTTTGATACCTTTAGCCAAAGAGTAAGCGGATGCTGCAGGAAATTTTTTAAGTATTGTAACAAATGGTTCATATGCGCAAGTGTTAAGATATGTTACATCGGGAAAGTCATAGTCGTCGGCCCGCAATTGTTTGCCAATTTCTTTTGCTCCTAAGATGCATTTTAGCCCATCAAAACCATGGCCGTAATAAAGTATGGAGGATTGGTGGCGGCTAGGGCGTGCGGACTGTTCGCGCAAATGACGCAAGACCTGCAAACTCTCCAAATCACCTCTTATTGCTGCGTTTAGCAAAGAGTTATTCCCCATGCTGTGCAACGAAATATGTATGAAAAGCATGGTGAAAAATAATTCTATGCGCACGATTAGTCCTTTAATAGAGTTGTTAATTGGTTTATCTTAGAAATATATTTTTAATAACTTTACTATTATATATAAAAACAGGCCTGGTAGCAATATTTTTCGCTGATAATTTCGATATTAAAGATGGCGCGCGAGTGCAACGTAGCGCAATTGGATTTTTTTGATTATCTTTGAGATATAAAGAAAATCCCCGATACAGGGTGTTGTAAGCGTGATACCTATGGAAATTCAAGATAATAATATACCCGAAATTATAGTTATTACCGGCCATTCAGGTGCGGGTAAAAGTACGATGCTCTCTGCGTATGAAGACTATGGTTTTTTCTGCATCGATAATTTGCCTTATGAATTACTAGCACCGTTTTTTTATGGTATTACCAATTCACGCATGAAGCATAAAAAAATTGCGCTTGGCATCGATATCCGTAGCGGCTTGAATCTGGAGATCTTTGCTCAAGAACTTATCTCATGGCGCGGACAAAAAAAGATCGCCATGCATATTGTGTTTCTTATGGCGCATAAAGATACTCTTATCCGGCGGTTTCAAGAGACGCGCAGAAAGCATCCGTTAGGTGACAATAGAACATTGCCCGAGGCTATTCAGCAAGAACATGCCGCTCTGGAACCGCTCAAGGCCATTGCGGATGATATATTAGCTACTGATACGCTTACTATCGCCCAGTTGCGGGCAATGGTTAAGTACAGCAACCAACATGCTCAACAGAAGATGGTGGTTACACTCACCTCATTTGGGTTCAAGTATGGCACGCCGAATGATTGCAATTTTTTATATGACCTGCGGTCGTTGCCGAACCCCTATTTTATTCCTGCATTAAAAGATTTTGATGGCAGGTCTGAATCTATTCAAGAGTATCTTTTTTCTCAACAAGTTGTTCAAGACTATTGGCAAAAGCTCAGCGATTTTTTTATATTCTCGTTAGAGCGTTCGTACCAAGAGGGGCGTTTTTTTATACATGTGGGTTTTGGATGCACGGGAGGCAGACATCGATCTGTCGCTTTTGTTGAACGGTGCTCACGATTAAACCTTGAACATGTACAATTTTTTGTCCATCATAAAGATATTGCGGCAGCGCAAATTTATGAACGTGAAAGTGCGTTATGAAGAGAAATTTTTTTTTGACACTGTGTCTATGTGCCCTTATCGGCGAGTGCAGCGTATTCTTTTACTACTATTTTTTTGGGGCCCATGGCTATAAAAAAATACAAGAACTGCAAACACAACAAGATGCTCTTGATCAAGCAGTGAGTGAAATGAAGGCCGAAGTGGCCGGTCTTGAAAAACAGCTGGATGATTTTAAAAAATACCCTTATTATAAAGAAAAAATTATTCGTGAACAGCTTCAAATGATTAAACCAAACGAAGTTATCTATAAAGAATCACCTATACCGGGATAGTACCATGTTTAAATTACCAGAATTGCCTTACGCATTTAATGCGTTAGAACCGTATATCGATGCGCGTACCATGGAGATACATCACAACAAGCATCACCAGGCTTATGTTGATAACCTCAATGCCGCATTAAAAGATTTTCCTGCATTGCAGCAAAAAAGTATTTCAGAACTGATGATCGATCTTGATAATCTGCCAGAAAAGATACAAACTGCTGTTCGCAACAATGGCGGTGGCCATTATAACCACAGTTTCTTCTGGCCGTTGATGACGGGCAAAGGGACAGGAAAGCCGCTTGAAAAAAGTGGTCAGGCAATTGCCAACACATTCGGCTCTTTTGACGAGTTTCAGAAATTATTTAATGAGGCGGCGAAAAGTAGGTTTGGCTCTGGTTGGGCCTGGCTTGTCTATAACCCCCAGGGTGATTTAGAGGTTATCTCTACGGCTAACCAAGACTGTCCATTGGCGGCGGGCTTTGCCCCTGTTCTAGGGCTTGATGTCTGGGAACATGCTTACTACCTGAAATATCAAAACAAGCGTGTTGATTATATCCAGGCCTGGTGGCATGTGGTTAATTGGTCTGTGGTAGAAGATATTTTTAGGAAAATATAATCTAAAAAATTATATTGGAAGCGCTTTTTCTTTTCATACAATCGGTATCTATTGACTTTTTTCGGGAAATATTTCATTATTGAAATATACGAAATAATAAATTGAGAGAATGAAATATGTTTAAAAAGTCATTATATCTGTTCCTCGTATGCTCGAATATAGTTTTCAATTATGGGGTCGTCAAAGCTGAAAGATCCCAGGACGTGAATTCAACCTTCTGTCTCTTATTGGACTCAAAGACTATAGAAAAAACTCCATTGCGGATGGGGCGATTGCCTGCATTTGATCAAACAGAATTGATATGGTTTTCTGTCGCCCCTGAAGCGAATCCATTACGCGCCTTTTATAATAGAATAAGAAAACGAGTTGATCCTTCTTACATGACCGCTCAAGATGTTGCCCGAAAAAGAATCGAGATTCTACAAGAAAGATTTAAAAGGGCGTCTGTTCAGGGCAATCTCTATATCGACCCTACATGCATGGGTTTTTTAGTCACATCAGATGAAGCGGGTCTCCTATTGCTTGGAGTTCCCGATCCATCAGGATTTACTCTTCCTGGGAAATTTCTGCAAAAGTATCAAGAATTGGTCAAAAAATCCAACGATCTTTTCTCAAAAAAATAATCTTGATTTTCCCTACGCCTGCACAATGGATTGTTGATGCATCCAGCTATTAAAAGCATTGCTGATTATTCCCGATAGGGAAAGATCGTCGTTCGATTCACCCGTGTCATCAGGTGAGAGCAATTTCATGATAAGGTTCTTCTGCTCGGCCTTAACCCACTGTATCTCCTGGCTAGCCGGTATATGAGCACGCTCACGTAGCTGCTGCTCAACCTGTGAAAGTGAGCCGACTTGGTCAATAAGCTTCATTTCAAGGGCCTGTCTACCCGTGAATATCTTACCGTTGGCCCAGAGGTCAGCCTCGCTGAGGTTAAGTACAGGCCGCGATTTAGCCACATCCTCAGTAAATTGCTTGTAGGTATCATCACACAGCTCCTGTAAGAGAGCCTGCTCCCCTTCAACAGAAGGCATCAGTGGATTTAAAATAGTCTTGTATTTACCCGTCTTAGTAACGGCATATTCAATTTTGAACTGGTTAATGAACTCTTTAAGGCGTGGGGCTGCGATATAGACACCAATGCTGCCGATAAATGACGACCCAGTAGCTACAATCCAGTCACAAGGGCTGGCGATGTAATAAGCGCCTGAAGCGCATACGTTTTCGACAAACACCACCACCGGTTTATGGGGATATTGTTCCTTTAATGAGACCAATTCGCCATATATAGCCTGTGATGTGCCGGCAGCGCCGCCTGGGCAGTCCACACGTAAAAGAATTGCCTTAATGGCAGGGTCTTTGAAGAATTTTTTAAGATTTCTGACATATTCGCCCGAATTGGTAAGTGTTTGAGTAAATGAGATAATGCCCACTTTAGTGCTTGGAGTTATCAGGGTAGTGTATTGTTTTGTAAGAACTACCACTATTTGGGGTACCACCAGAAGAAACATAAGAAGATAGAAACAATTTTTGAGAAATCCGGTAAAACGCGACATAATGGTCCTTTTGATACGAATAAATCGTACTACTTTTGATGAAATTTATAGATTATATATGATGATATATAATTCGATGAAGATAAGTATACATTTTTTTGACATTTCCATCAGGATATTTACACTATACCTAAGTTGAAATTCCTTAAGTACGTAGGGCGGTTAGCTCAGCTGGCAGAGCATCAGTCTTACAAACTGGGGGTCGCAGGTTCGAATCCTGCACCGCCCACCAGTCTTCGCTCCCTTNNCTGGCGGGTCAGTCCCTATGCGCGGACTTGTTACGCCGAAGCGCTTTAAGCGCGAAGGCGAATTGAAATAAAAATTAGGTATTCCTCGGTAGCTCAGTCGGTAGAGCAAACGACTGTTAATCGTTAGGTCGTTGGTTCGAGTCCAACCCGAGGAGCCAGTCTTCGTTTATCCGGGCCTACAGGCTCGGCAAACTTCTTCTGGCTACGCCATTTAGGTAATAGGGCCACTTTTTAAGATCTTTAGTAAAAAGTGATGTTTATTTCTATAATTTTTCTATAGTTGTTGTATACTTAATACATAATTTCCCTCATTACGGGGGTGTAGCTCAGTTGGTCAGAGCGTCCGCCTGTCACGCGGAAGGTCGTGGGTTCGAGTCCCATCAGCTCCGCCAGTCTTCGCTTATCCGGGCCCTCAGGCTCGGCAAGCTTCGACGGACAACCCATGACTCTTGCTACCAATGCCAATAATCTTCCTCAGAAGACACGGCGCTGCCAGCCGGAGCCTTGGCGTAGGCTGGTGGCGAGAGCAGGATTCGAACCTGCGAAGGCCATAACCAACGGATTTACAGTCCGTCCCCTTTGACCGCTCGGGAATCTCGCCGCTATCAAAAACTATTACAGTTCAGGGAATAGATTAAAGTTTTTTCGCAAGATTTCAACTTCTTCTTACTTATTTTTTGAAATTTCTTCATTAAGGATCAATTCAACCTCGCTCACGCAACTCGTACAGCCGCTGCCAACCCCCAATAATAGAGCCAATTTTTCAAAAGTGTCAGACCCATTGGCAATAGCATCACAAATGTCGGAATACATAACTCCCATACAGGTACAAACCAGGTAATCGGGGCGGCGTGCAAGCAGAGGGCCTTTATAGTCTTTCATGGCAAATCCCTATTTTTTTGTAAATTATGAATCAAATTGTGGCGCACTTGGCTGAACGACAAAACCTGCATATGGATTCTCCGGATCGCGTTTTTTTTGAATTTCGATGATAAATGAAAAAAGATCAGCGACGGCAGTCTTAACCTGCATTGTTTGACGCGCCTGCGCAGCATTTTGATTCTCAACCTTTTCCATCCTACTAGCCAGCGCCTCATTTTGTTTGATTATTCCATACAGTAACTCAAGAGGAATGCGTTGCTCACGCTCCATTGCCCTAATAGCCAGTTCATTTCTTTCTACACTTGCTTCAAACCTCGCTGAACGTTGGTCAACCTGCTTTATGCTTGACTCAGCAGATTTAACCATAGCCAAAGCTTCTCGAATTAATGTTATCTCTTTTTCACGCGCCTCAAGCTCTTTTTTGCGTATTTGTGCTGCATGCATCGATATATTTTCAGTTTCCCGCTCGCGCTGTATTTTCTCATGCAACTCGGCGCTTGCAAACTTCTTTATAGTGCACAAATCCTGCTTTAAAGATAAGTATTTTGTCACATTATCAGCCGATAAATCTTCAATAGAAATGTTTAACAAGGAATTATAATCCCTCGCCATTCTTTCATAATAGCTGCTCGTAGGAGTCAAATTCGACCCACCACAATTTTCGAGCGCATAACGCTCCAAAAGCGCCCGGGACAGCTTACCCTTTTTATTCATGTCAAGCTCACAAGCATATCGGTCTGAAAAAGTTTCAATGTTCTGATTAGCCCATTGCTTGCGGTTTTCAGCACACTCTGCTTCTGTCTCAATACGCCTCTCATCATTTTTTCTATTATTACGCGTGACCACCAAAGTGACGAGCGTACCGCCGACAGCGCCAGCCAAACCGGCTAAAGCGGCTATTCCAATTTTGTTATCCTGGTTTGCAAGTATTGAAAAAGAATTAAATCCCAATACAAGCGCGAATAGACGCATCATCTGTTTTTTCATATCTCCCCCGAACATAATAAAAAATACTGTTATTTAATAGAGTAACAAAGCAGCCCAACAAGTCTACTTCCCCGGCAATGTTTCAAATAGAAATGCTTATATCAGAAGTGCTATATATTTTTCTCTGGTCTGCATCATAATCGAGAATGCTGTGACACACTTTGGCATCGAGCAGTGGCACAATGACCTCGGGCCACTCTATCAAGCTCCAACTGTTAGGTTGATACAAATATTCATTAAAGCCGGCGGCAATAAAATCGTCTACCATTTTTATCCGATAGAGATCGAAATGATAAAAAGTTTGCCCGTGCTGGTTTTCATATATATTCACATAGGTAAACGTTGGGCTGGTAACTGCTTGAACAACACCGCATGATTTTAAAAATGCCTTGACCAGGGTAGTTTTTCCTGTGCCCAATTCACCGGTAAAAGTGAATACTGCGCAATCTTTCATCCGATCACGCAAATAATCAACCACCAAATCAATGGTATCTAAACTATAGACAATCTCTTTTTCTTTCATGAGACACCTTTTTATAATTTTTTCATGATGCGCAATAATTTTTTCTCTTTTTTAGAACCTTCTAATTTTTCAAACTCTTTTTCTTCGTCAAAATCTTCTCTTTTCCTTTGGATATGTGCGGCGGCCTCTCTCATAATTTCATCGAGAAAAGCGTCGGTAGATGCCGAAGTTTTTACCGCTGCATTATGTCGCTCTTTTTGTACCAAGCCAGAGACATGAACAGTTTGTCGCAA
>PLTG01000074.1:0-20818 GCA_003165355.1 Candidatus Babelota bacterium
CTGCTGATTACAAATCAGCTGCTCTGCCAGCTGAGCTACGCCAGCCCAAAAACTATCATCTGGTCAATCATTTCAACAGTCCTACATGAAGACTGGCCGTGCCAGGTGTAGTTTGCCGAGGCGGAAGCCCCGGATAAACGTAGACTGGAGCGGGAAACGGGACTCGAACCCGCAACCTACAGCTTGGAAGGCTGCCACTCTACCAATTGAGCTATTCCCGCATTGTACCAAATTTAACCTAAATTTCAAAATTTTCTTTTTTTTCAGCCTTTGCTCTAAAAGCGAGCTACGGCCGGACAAGCCCTATTCTTCACTTAGCAGAAGGGACTGCCTGCACCGCCATAGCCTCCCGGCGACGGCGTGGTGGCGAGAGAAGGATTCGAACCTTCGAAGGCGTTTGCCAACGGATTTACAGTCCGTCCCCTTTGGCCGCTCGGGAATCTCGCCTTACTTTAGCACAAGTGAAGTCTTTTTCAATGGATATAGTGTACGGCTTTTTTCAAAACATTTCAACTTCTATTTAAGCTCAATTCTTGAATCTTAACGGACCCGCTCAACTTAATTCTCCCATCAAACGTGCTTTCTCCCGAAATTGCTCCCATTTCCCCCTCATACGAGAGTAAATCGGGGAATTAATTGCCCGTTAACCTCTATATTTTCCATAAACATCTAGAGAGCAGCGTTAAAGATGCGCATACAAAAAAAGGCACTTTGAAAGTAATAAAGCAAATGATCAGGGTCATTCGTTTCACAACTTTGAGCTAATTTGGGTACAAAATTATCACAAAAAACTTCATCAAATGTTCGCCCATTGATTTCCGAAATGGTCTCAGTTAAGGAATTTTTTGAAGAAAAGCCTAATACCTGATCATCTATCTCCTTACTATTCTTTAAAATAGAATGAAATAGATGGTACTTAAAATCTCGTCCTGGATCATTATAAAAAACATTCTTTCCCGAATTAATTTGTCCAATTTCATCTACTGATGATTTTTTACGACACTCATCAGCCGCGCTTACCGCATCTGCAATATATCTATCAAAATATACCGGCAACTCTTTGGCAAGCTTCACAGAAAGCGCCTTTATTACCGCAACTCGCTCTTTTTCTTTTAATGTAAGAAATTGTTCAACGGTTAACTGCGTTCTAATTGGAATAATACTTATAGAGACGAGTAGATATAGAAATGTCTTTTTCATGATGATCTTATGGTAATTGAACGTTGATTTTCACCGACATAGTCTAAATCAAAAAAACATGCGCGTCCAGCCAATAATGGCTCAATAACTTCAGGCCATTCGATAAAGACATAGGCATCCGGGTCGTTAAGATACTCATCAAACCCCGCATCTATAAATTCTTGCATATTTTGAATGCGATAGAGATCAAAATGGTAAATTCTCTGCCCTGCCGCGTTAGTGTAAATATTCACGTAATTAAATGTTGGGCTAGAAATGACACCTGTGACCCCGCATACTTGTAAAAGCGAGCGTATAAGCGTTGTCTTCCCCGCGCCAAGCGAACCCTTTAAAGCAAAAATATGATATTTCTGCATAAGCATCATAAATTCGTCAATGATAAAGGGCAATTGATCAAGTCCATAGATAAGTACTTTTGTTTTGAACACAGGACTATCATTCATGATTTTTTCATAAAACTCGTGAGCGGTAAGAATAAAAGCGTTCTCTTGCGCAGCAAGCTCAGCAAAATCATGAGTATCAGAAACGATTGCAAGATCTCCTAATGCAACAATGAGACTTTTAATAAGCTCAGATACCGTTGTTTCGCTCCCAGAAAAAAAGATATTCAGGAATGTCCCCATTACTCGATGCTCCATCTCCGAAATTGAATTATCCTGCACGACTACAAAGGTAGCAATTCGATGTGCTTGACTGTACGCTTGCAGCTTATTCATGACATCTGAGACTCTTTCCTGGGAAAAATCCTTATCNNATCCTATAATTTCTTTACAAGCTTTTTTAATTTTTTCTCTTTTTTGGAAAGTCCCTGTGGGTACAAAGTGTCGTCATCACCTTCAAGATCTTCTTTTTCATAATCATAAGAGCCAGACTGGTGCATCAGCGCATCAAGTTCAGGGGTGCTCGAATACCCAGGATTCTTGTGGGCAACACCCTGCTTCATAAAAGCCGCATTGGTCTTTTTAATATCCTGTTGCATGAGCTTATAAAAATTTGATGTGCCGATAGCAGCGAACCCGGCCGCTGCAAGATAATCGCATAACTGCCGGTCATCTGAGACTAAAAGTGCATGTTCATGGGCATAGTGTAACATTTTCTGTTTGATCACGTCATCTGCCGAGAGCTTATGCCCCGAATGGATAATGGTAAGTGGGCCAGCATGTTCAGCATAGGGGCGGGCAAGCTCGCCGCCATCATAGACAAGATAGATGGTATGGCCCTTTGCGCGGGCAAATTGCTTGAGTTGCTCAATAAATATATGCTTTTGTTGAGCGGTAACTTGTGTTACGGCATGTAACTGCTTTAAAAGATTATAGGCGTCGATAAATATGTTCATACGTTTTACTTTTTAGTATACTTTCAAGTGACTCATTACGAGCAGCCGCTCTTTTAACCAGTAGGTTCAAGTATGTCCCAACTTATTTCTATTGCTGAACGCATTAAAGTCATTACAAATATACAGAAAACTGCGCATGCTATGCAACTTATTTCAATGTCGACCTTGTCACGTATTGGAAATAAAAAAAAGGCATTAGAAAACTATACTCAACAACTTGAGATGCTATCGCACGAATTAAAAATAAATTCTCTTTCAAACAGAGCGTACGGGGCTTCAAAAAAAATATACCTTATTATCGGCTCTCAAAAAGGCTTTTGTGGTGCATTTAACACCAGCCTGTTCTCATTTATCAAAAAATTATCGCTCGAAAACAAACCTCTGTGCATCGCTATCGGCCATTATGCCTATGATTTCTGTAAAGAGCAAAACATGAACGTCGATGCTGATAAGATAAGTTATTCGCTCACCAATATTATTGAAAAAGGTGATCTAATTTTTGATAAACTTATGAGCTTAAAAGACTCATACGATTCCGTTTCTGTGATCAGCAACTATAGCGCATCGATTTTTTTACAAAAACCTCATGAAACTATTTTGCCGCTCACTTTTACAGAAGAAAAAGATATTCCTGCCGATCATCTTGATTATGCGCTTGAGCAGCCCTATTCAGAGATAGTTGATTATGTCAGCAAGTTGACCTTAAAGACACAAATTTTTCAGCTCCTGCTTGAATCGCTCCGCGCAGAGAACGGCGCACGGGCTCTTGCAATGGACAGCTCAACACGCAATGCTAAAAATCTGCTTACTGAAATGAAACTTGTCTATAACAAACTGCGCCAGGCAAAAGTGACCAAAGAACTTACCGAGCTTTCAAGTTCTCTAATAGAGTAGAAATTTGTTGCGCTAAAAGTGTCATCCCAAATTAAGTCTGAAATGACACCCAATTAGAAATTTAAGAAGCGAGCTTTGATGCATAATTGGCAAGCATAGCACCAATAATAATTCCCGACATCTGAGCACCAGTTCTTTTAAAAGTCACAGCAGGAACATTTCCAGTTACTAACTTTTCTGTCCCAACAAACCCAATAGCCGCAAGAGCGACACGGCCTTCACCTTCTAAACGATCTCTGCATATACCGTAATTATCATAAAGCTTAAAACTACCCATATCAGGTAGAATATACTCTCTTGCAGCCTCTAGACCTAAAGTTGCAACAGCGCCGGCAATAATACCTTTAACGAATTCGTCTACACATTCACTGCCAGAATAATAACTCTTTTTTTGCTCTGCGTGAGTCGGGGCAACAAACAATCCAACCAATGCTAAAACTACCGCTACTTTTTTCATGATTAATCCTTTGCACATGAAAACCAACAAATATATCCTATACAGATATACCTGCTCAAAAAGTCGTAATGCAATAAATTTTGAAATTAAGCTATTCGCTCACAGATATAATATTTTAAAACAATCAGATAATTTCTTTATAATGCGTATAAAATATTGCGCGCAAGGCAACTTTCAAAGGCGTACTCATGGCCATATAAGTATTTTTTAAATCTTCAACTTCTACTTTTTGAACGTCTTCACGTTGATTCAAAAAATGTGCAAGTCCTTCGAAAGTTATTCTATCTATCTCAGGGAAATCTTTTTTCAGAAATATTTTATATAGAGAAAGATGTAAAAAAAGTTTCTTATATTCTACATTGTACTGTTTCTTCATAAGGTCATGTAATAATGTCTTTTGTATATTAGTCCATGCCTTTATTGAGCCATCATCGGAGCAAGAAATTATTTGATTTTCGTCATTACTTAGTTTCATCGATTTTATCGGCCCCGTATGCCCTTGCAGACAATAGAGCTCTTTACCTGTCTCAAAATTCCATAACCGAATCGTAGTATCTTCAGAACCGGAAAGTATACGCGTATCATCTTTATTTAATTCCCCAAGGGTGATCTGTTTGCTATGCCCAATAAATCTTTTTATCTCTTTTTGCGTAGCTATATCAATCGCCATAAATTCACCATTTGCAAAATAATAAATTTCAGTAGTTTTTGTTTTATTATGAAGATACGAACGAACTAAATTGAGCTGCGCAGTAGCGTCGCCAAGTTGCTTTCCAGTAATAGGGTTCCATTTACGGGTACCTTTATCATCGTAAGATATTATTTTAGTTTCATCCCCGTTAAGCCCGGCAAAATTTGCCGGCAATTCAGGATTTTTAATATCCAACGTTGCAATAAATGAATCGGGAAGCTCCGCAATAAAATGAGGCAAACTCATTCTGCAAACCTCATTTTGAATTTCTAAGGGCAACCTCTCTAGTGGAATATCCGCTTGCTGCGCTTGTAGTGAAAAGAGGCCAAAGAGCGAAATTATAAAAAACAATTTTTGTGCCATAATTCTTCTTCTGTCATGAAACTTCTGATTGAACGGTAATGCGAGCGCCGAGTTTTTGTAGAGAACCACACAGGTCTTGATAGCCGCGCAGAAGATGGTGAATTCCAGTCATGGTAGATGTCCCTTGTGCTGCCACTCCGGCTATGACTAGTGCCGCGGAGGCACGGATATCGGGCGCAATAAGCGATGCGCCGTAGAGTACATCAACGCCCTTAATTTTGGCGACCATTCCTTCAAGCTCAATATGCGCACCCATCTTTTGAAGCTCTCGTACATGGAGCATCCGGTTTTCAAACACCGTCTCAGTAATAACACTGGTACCATCTGCCAGGCACTGGGCTACCATCATAGGCGCCTGCAAATCGGTAGGAAAGCCTGGGTAGGGCATGGTCTTAAAGGATACGGCTCGTGGCGATTTAGTCGCCTTAAGATGAACGCCGATACCATCAATGCCGATATCCACAGAATGGCCCATTTCAGAAAGCTTTTCTAAGAAAACTTCAAGCGAGCTTCCCGGAGCTCGAGGCAAATTAATTTCTCCACCGGTAACTGCGGCGGCCAGCAGTAATGTGCCCGCTTCAAGACGATCCATGATAATGGTATGCGTAACGGGTTTAAGCTCTTTCACCCCAACAATTTCAATAACGCCGGCAGGCAGCATTTCTATCTGCGCGCCCATTTTTTGCAAAATAGCGATTAAATCGAACACTTCAGGCTCTAAAGCAGCATTAACGATAGTCGTTTTGCCTTCTGTGAGTGTCGCGGCCATCATAATATTTTCAGTCGCGCCAACACTTGGGTAAGAGAGAATAAACCGCTGCGGATTCAAACGAGTTGCCTGAGCATAGAGATAGCTGCCATCTAAGGAGATCCCCGCGCCCATACGTGCAAAAGCATTCAAATGCATATCAATAGGACGGTCGCCTATAAGACAGCCACCCGGTAAGGCTATAGCGGCTTTACCAAAGCGGGCCAATAGTGGCCCCATCACTAAAATGGATGCACGCATTTTTCTCATGATATCTGCGTTCACTGCGCACGATGAAATATTCGATGTATCTATGATAAGAGTATGCGTATCTGCATCTATAAAAACTTGTGCCCCTAATGATTCAAGCAATGAGATCATCTGAAAGACATCATGCGAAAAGGGGACATTATGGAGGGTACTTTTGCCTGAAGTCAAAATCAATGACGCCATAATAACTAAAACAGCGTTCTTTGCACCACTTAATTCAGAGGACCCGTGTAGGGCTGGTGATTTTTCAAGAACGAGGAATTCCGCATGCATACTATTCACCTAAAAAATTGAGTGCCGTAATTTATTAAAATTGTCATGATAAGGGTACCGTAAAATGCGATTTTACTAAAATCTTTCTTGAATAATTTGCGAACAATATTTGCACCGGCAAGCGCAATAAGGGCTGGATACAAAACCATCACCAGAGGCAATGCTAACTTCATGATGCTTTCAAAGCCATAATTTGAAAAAACCAACGTGATCGCGAGAGTTATATACAGCGCCATATGGTAAGAAATAGCCCTTTTAAAGAAATCGCGTGAGAGATAGTCCGCAAAAACAGTGGTTAATGCAATAGCAGTGGTTAAACAAGCGATTGCAATAGTAATACTTGCAAGAACCCCACCCGCTTGGCCCAAGAGATGTGCAGCGAGTTCGCTCAATAACCTCTCTTTTGGAATGCCTTGGCATAGTGCCGATTGGAACGAAGAGACTATTACAAAGCCGGCGTAAACGGCACCTAAGAGCAAGCACCCCAACACACCACCTTGTAATGCCATCGAAAAAATCTGTTTATCGCTCAGATCCTGCATGTCAGATTTGCGCTTAAGGCCCATCAAAATGATATTAGTAAAGAAGAATGCCCCTAAAAGATCCAATGTGCCATAGCCATCTAAAGCCCCACGAGCCACCACTGAGGCAGTCGGTAATGAGCAGGCGATAGCGCTGGCAGCGACAAAAAAGCCTTTAACGATGATTGCGCTTAACAAAATGAGCTTTATCGGCCCGAGAATTTTGCCCAAAATATTCAAAAGGCCCGATTGACGGCTCGTAAGAGAATAGAGGATAGCCGTGGCAAGAAGGCTAAAATAAAAGATTGAAAGTTGGGGAAATATCCAGCTTAATGAACCATGTGCCAGCGAAACAGAGCGCGGAATGACGCAAAACGGGCCAACAAGGAGCATGCAGCAGAAAATGACTACTTTGCCCGGAATTTTTCCGATAGCGCTAAAGAAATCTTCATAATCGCCGTTATAGAGCACCATCGCAATAATCCCGAGAAGGGGTACTAAGACGGCGGTCATGAAAAAGCCTGCCATGGCGTAGATTGCCATAGCGCCCGTATCACGGCCGAGGGCTAAAGGAAAAACTATGTTACCTGAACCGAAAAGCATTGCAAAAAATGCCAATGCGACTGATAGGATTGATGATTGCACGAATGATTGTTTCATAAGAAAACTTTTGAGTTATATGATTATTATTAAACCAGTCTTATAAATTTGGAGTCTGGACCGGCGATTACTTTCTGCACAAGTTTACACCATATTGCCAAAAGCGTAAATTGTGTTAATCTAAGAAAGACTTTAAAAATCTTGAAGGTCTTTAATAAGTCACATTGTTTTATTTTTTTTAAGTGAGTTTTTTTATGAATATTTACGTTGGGAACCTCTCCCGAACAGTTACTGAAGATGCGTTACGTAAGCTTTTCGAAGCATTTGGCGCAGTCTCGTCAGTTAAAAT
The DNA here is from genome assembly GCA_003165355.1 of Candidatus Babelota bacterium. Classification (GTDB taxonomy): domain Bacteria; phylum Babelota; class Babeliae; order Babelales; family Babelaceae; genus BOG-1370. Next base: position 7,703 of record PLTG01000074.1, read on the forward strand.
CATGACCGACAAGTTTACTGGAGAGCCACGTGGTTTTGCATTCTTGACTATGGAAGATGAAGAGCAAGCTCAACAAGCTATTAACGCTCTTGATAACTCTGATTTAGAAGGCCAAAGAATTCGTGTTAACACTGCACGTCCACCACAACCTCGTACACCTGGTCAAGGCGGCGGTTTTAGAAGCGGCGGCAGCAGCCAAGGCGGATACAGAAGCAGCAATGGCGGCGGACAAGGTGGCGGCGGATTCGGCGCTTCACGCGAACGTACTCCTGGCTTCCGTTCAAATTCTTCTACTGGCGGTTTCCGTGGAAACAAAGATCGCTACTAATTTGAGCGTTCTGCTTTAGAAATTTAAAAGAGCCGGTTAAAGATTTTTCTTTAACCGGCTCTTTTTGTTTTTTATCTAACCATGCACATATTCAGAATATTTCTGCATAGCAGTGTACGGATCTTTAGGTCTATGCATCCACGTAAGGAGCTTAAGTGCAGCATTTATACATTGCTCTTGGTCTGCATTGCGCCGTGAATCTGCAAAATCGATTAAAACAACCCTTTCACCTTGAACGATCATATTCCCCATAACTGGGTCATTGTGATCGATCTCCCTAAATCTCTTTATGTTGGCACGTAAAATTGCATTGTTCGGATAGACGACATTAAGCATTATTGCTGTCACTAGGTTAATGCCCGGCACCCAATCGGAAGTCTTTTTATGGGCACCTTTAACCAATTTCTTTTCAGTAAAATTACTTACTATGGTATACGATGGCTGACGAGCCTGGGCAGAAGCGGTCATGTACCAACGCGCTTTACCTAAAGATCTCTTTAAGTTCTTAAAATAGATGCGTTCTTTACCAAATGAATGGCCTTCGCGACAAAAAATCTTATCTTTTAGATCTTCAGCTATATAACGCTCTGCAAAACCATAGGGAACCTCTATAATAAGATAATCACCCAGCCCAAGCAGCGCGCTTAAAATATAGGGGTTTTTTTGTAGCGCCGACCAATCATGAACCAGAGTAACGTCAAAGTGTTCGCACGAAGCTAGTTGAACCAATGACGAGGTCGAAAATTCTTTAGGGTGAACTAATACTATATTGTTATATTCCTGAACTTTTTTCTTTATGGAATCGATCTTTTCAGCTTGGCTCAATAAGACAAAAACCCCCTTATGCCGTTCCGCACAGGAAAATGTATAAAACTGTTGTGTATCTGTTATTTCAAGCACCGTTACCGGCCGCTTGAATTGCGCGAGAAAATCCTCGAGCATTGCATCAAGATTTTCGTGCTTAAAAATAGCTATTGAGCATATTAATGGTAATAATATGATTTTAAAAAAATTCATGAACTTTCCCCTTTTTGTATAAATTCCCTAACAATTACTGTACCATCTTTCATGGTTACTAAAAAATAGTATTGAAGAAATTATTAAAACTTATTTATGCTCCTTGTATGAATAACCTATTAAGAAAATTACTCGACGACCGCCTCGCTCAGGATTTTTTCACGCGCGAAACAACTAAGGTAGCGCATGACCTACTGGGTAAACTTCTTGTGTCATATCACAACAAGATACTCTTAGTCGGTAAAATTGTAGAAACTGAAGCCTATCGCTCGGATGACCCTGCCAGCCATACCTATAGGGGGAAAACTGAGCGGAATAGTACTATGTTCGGACCAATTGGCCACGCCTATGTATATATTAACTATGGCATACATTATGGATTTAATGTGGTGGCTCGTGACGAAAATTTTCCCGCCGGCGGAGTCTTAATTCGAGCTGTTGAGCCACTTGAAGGAATAGAAGTTATGAAAAAAAATAGACATTCTGCTTCTGACGCTTCATTAAAAAATCTCACGAACGGACCGGGGAAATTAACGCAAGCTTTTGGGATAACAAAAGTGGATGATCATCTTGATCTTTTAACATCGTCAAAGATTTTTCTAGCAAAGAATAGCATATACCCACATGAAAATTATACTATTGAAAAAAGCTCTCGTATCGGTATTAGCAAAGCGCGCGAATACTTGTGGCGCTTTTATATAAAGAAACTATCTTAAAACCCCATACCACTTAAAAAGGAGTGACTATGTTTCATTGTCTCAATTGGCACACACTTAAACTGTTTGTTCTTACGTTCATAGCCTATGTTGCTATTGATTGCTTATGGGTGTGCTACCTCATGAAAGATCTTTACAAAGATAAACTTTCTCCATTTTCTGATATGAGCGACATGTCATTTATGGATCCACGCTGCTTGGCGATGATTGCCGTCTGGGCATTAATCGTAAAAGGTATCGTTATCTTCGTTTTACCAAGAACTCATGGTTCACATCTTTGTGCGCTCGTAAAAGGCGCCATGTACGGTCTGATTATCTACGGTAGCTATCAGCTTACCAATTTTGCTGTTTTGGCTAACTGGCCTACACAATTAGTGTGCTACGATATCGCTTGGGGCATGGCTCTTTGCGCTGTTATCACCTGTTTTTCTATGTGTATGGCTAAATGGTGCGGATACGAAAATATGTGCGGCTGTGAATGCAGCATGAACGGAAAAGGGAAAAAAGCATGTCAATAATATTAAATAAGCAGGCTTATGAGCATGCTGTTGAAATCATTAAAGATGGACTTGAAGTTGAGCATGATGTTTCTAATTGGGAAGAGGTAAAACCTACCCCTGATGAACAGGTGCGCCACTTGAACACCCATTCACTTGATGAATACGGCTTATGGTTTTTGGGCATCGATACCGATGCTGATAAAGATGATAAATCTAAGTTTCTGTACCCATATGGTGATTTTAGCGTGCTCCATAAAAGCGCGTTAATTGTAGCTGAACAACAGGCAACACAGAAACATCATCATGAAATTAAAGTAGCTGCCCAAAAGTTACTTGCTATGATCAAGTAATTTTTTGTTGTTTTCAGAACTTTATTTCCCCCATACTAAAAGGTGAAACTTTATTGTGTGGGGGAATTTTTATGATACGCTTTCTATCTCTTTTCGTTTTATCATCAATAACACTTTTCTGCCAAGACCAGAACGATCCAAACTGGTCCGGCAATAAGCATAAAAATCTCGTAATTTTACGTGATATTCTTAAGGGTGACCCGGATGCAGAAGTTCCTGCTTTTATTGGCATATCGACAAGCCGCGTTGAAGCCTTTTTACGCAAAGAGGATCCAGCAATGTTTGATATCTATAGTATTATTACTCAACGGCTGAATGCAGAAAGATCTTTTTTCACAAAACCTATTTTTGCGTTTAAAAATTTTCTATCATCGTCTCCTTATAAAAACGACTCAACGGAATCATTACTGCAATTTATTAGAGATACGATTAAAGAAAAAAGCCTTAATTATGACTGGAACCGCCGAAATTTTCCTTTTACCCGGGATGAACTTAATTTTTTTAAATCGGTAGAGCAGCAAAACAGATTCTTAATGGTGCGTAGCACGGGCGTCGAGGATAACCCAAATGTTGCAAATGCGGGTGGTAATGTAAGCGTTGCCTATGTAAAACCGTTAGTTCATGATGTTCAAACGGCCATGGCAGATGTAATCGCTTCATATTTTGGCATGCAATCACTAAAAAATCGTATTGCTGGCGGCGAAGTTTTATCTGCCAAACAACATACTTTACCGGTACTTATTCAAGTGCTTGTAGGCGAACCAATTGGCGGAGCTGTGGCTGAAGATGCTATTCCCGTATCGGGAGTTGCCTATACAACCAATGCGAGCTTGAGCAGTCCAAATTTTCCCGTAACCGAGATAGATGCCAGCTGGGGCCATGGCGAAGGCGTAGTTGCAAATAAAGTGGCGGCGGACCGTTATTTTATAACCACTTCATATGCACGACCAAACTCGATCGCTGTCTACCCTATGCTGTATGAAAAAAATGAGCGATTGGTTCCTTCTTTAGAAAATAACACGCTTGTTGAGATGAAAAATAGCAGCTCAATGGCGCATAAAAGCTCTTTGAGCCGGACGCAACGCGCAAAGCTTTATAGAGTCTTAAAGAAAATTGAAACTGCTTATGGTCAACCCATGGATGTTGAGTTTATTGTAACAAAACAGAAGATATATATCGTACAAGCGCGTCCTGCGATGCATAAAAAGGGTGACCCTTCGTATTTTGATCTTGATGCATTATCACCATCTGATGCGTCAACGCCGGTAAGTTTCACTGTTTTAGTGCCTGGAACTGGCGCTCTAAAAATAATTACCGATCCTCGAAAAATTATTATTGCCAAAACGCTCGATCAAGCGGATCAAATGGCCAATAGCTTTTCCTGCCAAGCGGTTCTTGTCGATACATGGGCATCATCATTATCACATGCTGCAGTCAACTTTATGAGCCATGGCACTCCTTGTGTTTATCTTCAGAACATGGGCGCCGTGCGCAATAAGTTAAATGCTATCTCATCCAAAAACCCACTTATTATTGACACTCAACGCGGAATACTTTTTTTCTGGGAAAATGGAAGGGTCTCGCCCAAAAAGAATATTAAGCAGGGATGGTTTGAACATCCTATCGATAGAACGTTTTCACTCTTCATGGATAATGCACCTGTATTGCCTCAGATTTCTCATATCATGCCAAAAGATACGCAGCTTATTAAAAAAATGCTCGAACTTAAAATAGCTACACAAGCGCCAGTACAAAAAGTATTACTTATGAGTATTAATGAACGTGTTGAAAAATTGATTAATCTAACCGAGCGCCGCATAAAAACCACCAATTATGTTTTGAGTCCTCAAAACACGCAGGCTCTCGAACTCTTTAAGAAAACATATCATGATCTTTTCTTAGAATATTCAGCGGCGATTGAAAGAAAAGTGAGCAATTTTGAGCTTCTCTTTTACCACAAAATGCTTGAAGCTCTTTTATATCAAGTCCATACCACCCAAAAGGTCTTGGCAGGCTATACCTATTCATACTTTTTAAACGATACTTTTTTAAGACAGCAGATACAGAGAATTTTAAAATCGAGAAATATCACCCATATTAAAGAACTCGATTATGCGACCTTATGCCCGACGCAAGAACTTTCTCAAAAATGGGTCGATTTTATTACTGAACTTGATACTATTTCAGCTAAAAAGTCACTTGAATTTCTCAAACAAGTTCAGGTCTTTGAAACGCTCATTGACGACTTGAACCATGCCAATAGTTTGCCGTTGTGGTTTGCAACTACTTTCTATCAATCAACGATCGATACGGTATCTACGTATTCAAAAACAGAGCCTCCTACGAACAAAGTGCAAGCTTTTATTGAAACATGCGCCCAGGAATATACCCCAAAAACGCGCACCTTCTTACACAATCTTACCAGCTATCAGCAAAGCATCTCTTCATTATCTGCACAGATGCATGCAGGATTTACCTCAGTAACTGCAGCACAATCAAGATGGATGGCTATAAAAAACAAACTCATCATCCCTTTAACAGATTCTGAATTTATCGGCGAATTTAAAGATGCGCCATTTGCCATTAAAATGGTCGCGTGCGACATCATGAACAGAACCATCGATATTTTAGATACCACTATAAAAGCGGTTAAAACAAGTAAGGATATCCCGTTGGCGGGCCGCATTGCTCTTTTCAAAAGCATGCTTGAAGATTTTAATACCGTCTTTGTAACCTGGGTCACTAAGATTATGCCGGAAGAGGCGTTACGGTACCATGACAGGCATCCATTGGATTGGTATCTTGATGCTATGAAATCTCATTATACCGATATTGTTGCCAGAAGTGTTGATGCGTCTATGTTTCAAAGATCAGCTCATTTTGCAGTAAATGCAGCGGTACTCGGTAGTGGCACGGCATTTAGTCGACACTATCCCCGCACCGCAGAGGACCTATTTATGCTGATCCATCAAAACGCCCTAGCTGCTGTTGCAGGTACCTTAAAGAGTCTTTTTTCTCATCGGACTCTCTCCGATTTATTGTACTTACCGCCCCTTTTAGAAACATGTAGAAAAGATCTTGAATCGAATGGAAAAATAACTATAGCGCCTATCGGCATCTCCTATACTCCCGATGAAATCAAAATTTCATATAATATTCCATTGCGGAACCATAGCGCAACAACGCAGCTTATATACAATACCATCGTTCAAGAATGCACCTGTGCAGTTCAATTCTTGGGGGAAGCTCGTGGTCGCTGGAAAGAGGTTGCATTATTTGCTAACATCAGCCCTGGATTATCGGGCTTGAAACTTGCTCAGAATGTACAGTTTGATGAGCAGGCGGGCCTTGTCTCTTGGGCCTGGCTCATAGAAAAAAGTAATCAGCTACCAACCATCATAGATTATTTAAACATTATGGGGCAAAGTTTATCTTTCGAGAATAATCTTACTCTTGATAACCTCTATACAGTCTACACAGGTTCTCGGGCTCGAGACATGGAGATTAAAAAAATATTAGAGAATTATGAAAAGACATTCGGACACTCATATACTGCCCAATGGCTCATATCGCAATTAGAGCCGCAATCGCCTGAAGAGCCACATATTATTTCACTCTAGAAAGTTATTTTAACTTATCCATGGGGCTCTCTCGAGCCCCATTATATTGAGCAAATGCTTTAGATTATTATCCCCCCGCGCCGCCCGAATATTGACAATTTGAAAATAATCCTGGTAGGATTGAAGAAAGAGGGAAAATATTCTGGGGGATTAAAGTGGTACGACTAAAAATCTTTTTTACCGCATTATTGGGAATATATGCACAGCTTTATTCGTCTGTAGGGCCTACAGCTGCACGGACTGCTTATAGAGGCTTAAGGACACCTTTAATTAACACAAGCCAACGGCGTCTTATGAGCAGCCAAATGAATGAGAAGTTATTGGAACGGCTTAAGACTTCTATCGACCAAAAAGATATGGCTACTGCTGACCAGACATTAACATTTATCAAAGCAACCCGCCCAGATCTATTGGCTCAAGCAGAAGCTATTTATGCGGGGAAACAAATATTTACACAAAAACAATCCCAGCAAAAAACGTATCCGCAAACCTATCAAGAAGAAAAATCACAAAAAACAGAGGCACCTAAAAGTGGTTATAAATGGCCCAAGGAAGAAAAGGAAGGAAGACCTCATAGATATCCTTCCTACTCAGGTGGTATTGAATGGGTAGAAGACCCAGATGATAAATACCCAACAACGTTGCGACCATGGTTACGATCCGAAAGGGATAAAGAGGCTAAGGAAATTGGAGAATTTTTAGAACAAAATTGGGATAAAATAAAAGAAGCCAAAAAACTTGATGATTTAATTTTTTATCAAAGTTGGAAAGAAGGTAAATACTTTGAAGATTTGGATGATAGAGACCAAAAAAGAGTTAAAGAATTTAAAGACTTTACTAAGAAGGCAACGGATTTGTTAAGGAATTATATCCTGAATGGTCTTTACAGAAGACCGCAACTTCAAAAAAATGCAAATTATTTTTATACAGAAATTAAAAAAACAAACGATTATATTGATAGAGATTTGTTTAGAGAAAGACCCAAGCCGCAACCTAAAACGTGGCCAGAAAAAGTAGCTGATTGGTTTAAAAATAAACAGAGATAAACCTATGAGCAAAAACCTCAAGCATGCTATCTTCTCTTTTTGTTTATGGACCTCTATATCTGCACCCCCCGTTACTTATCAGCAGCTCGCAGTAGTATTAAAGCCCGAAGCACAGCAATTTTCATTAGCCACAGGACGTGCGTATCTTAATTACGCCAAGAATCTTTATAAATTTGGTCCAGAAGGGAGTGCGGTTACTCAACTTGCACGAAACCCAAAAGTCGGTCTTTTTAATCTGAATGATGTTACTTTCCGCACAACGGCAAACAAAAGTAACCCGTCAATGATACTGCACGGGCAACTGGCAGGACGCGTATTGGGCGGCATCGGGACACAGAAGATATTTGAAAAGGCTTTTGAAACAGAACTTTTGGATTTTTGGCGCGATTACTATAAAAAGCAGTTCCCTCAAGATACTCTTATTTCCAAAAAACGCGTTGAAACTATTATAGATCTCATAAAAAAATCGATAGAAGAGACACAATCGGAGAAAAGTATCTTTTTACCATCCACGCCGACGTCACTTATTATGACCAGCCAAGTGCTTCAAGAACAGCCGTGGGAAAAGATTATTGAAATGTACAAAGAGCTATCATCTTTTGGTCTTGTCGATTTTTCTTCTATAAATCCTGGCCGTCTTTTTAGCGACATAGAGCTTGAAAAATTTAAAGATGAGATAAAAACGTCCCGCAACACTGCATCCCAAGCAAAACTTATCATACAAAATCCGGAACTCGCTATAGCTTCACAAGAACGCATGGCTGCACAGCTGGCCTCACTTCCACCAGCGCCTAAGCAAGCAGAATATTGTTACAAAGAAAGCAATGTGAAAGTTCCTAATTGCGTGGAAACAGGGTTACACGATCTAGTAAATCTTATTGTCTATGACCCTGAAACTAAAACGTTCAATCCCGCAAAAATGCTTCCGCCAACGGTATCACCTAATCCCACACTTAAAGGTTTTTATCATACTGCCCCGCAAGCAGATGAATCGGCGATTAATAATTCGCGGCAAAACTGGTTTAACTTGGTTTCAGAGATACCCCATATACATTATTGGCGTAAAAACCATGAACTCGTGTCAAATTTTGAAAACCAATTAGGCGTATTAAATAATCTTTTTGGTACACATGCGACCACCTTTGAAGAGTTAGGAAAACAGCTTTCAACCCCCCAACGCCAAATAATATTTACTTACACACAAAAAATAGTACATAACGATAAAACATCCGGTACCTTAGAAATGTATATCTCAAATTTAAATCAAACTTTTACCTTACAATCCCAATTAGGCCAAGCTGGAGACCATGGTTTTCTCGAGCGACGCAAAGAAGAAACATCTTCACTGTTTTCAGACGATATGCAAAAAGAACTTGCTCAACACCCCGAGCAACTTGCTACTTTTTTACCCTACATACTGAATATGAATCCCGAATATGCACATCTGACTATTTTTAATTATGATTTGAGCGACCCTAACAAAGTAAAGAATATTATCCAGACTATCACAAAAAATTTGGAAATATTTCCTCTACCTAAAAAACTAGAAATTATGGATAAAATTGTCATGCCTCTTATGGAAAAACAGCCATTAAATGATTTCAATTTCTTGACATTTTACCTGGATATCCTTAATAAATATATCGCACTTATCCCTCCTGAAAACGAAGTACTTAAAGAAAAAATTTATGATATTGCAGAAAAATGTTTGCCGAACAAGTTACCTAGTTTCAGGGAAGACTTGAATGACTCACACATTATTCACCGTATCACTCTCATATTGCCCTTATTAAGCGCCTCTAAAAAAGAAGAGATCATCGAGGGAATTTTACCAATTATTGAAAAGCGGCCTCGAGATAATGTTTGCGATTTGTCTAATTCCATTGAGAAATTAATTCGGTGCAAGAGAGCGATTAATTCTATAAATAGCAAGCTAAAAGATAAAATTAATAATTTAATTGTAGAATTATTTTCAGATGTATTTGAAAATACTAAATATCACCGCTACGATTACCAACAATCTTTCGAGGTAATTCTTGACTTAAAAGAAGAATTTCATTTCGATAGCGTTCTTTCTGAAAAAATTAATAACCTCTACGATCGTTTATCTATTCAACATCCTACTTGGGCGATCCAAGCTTTGCTTTCAGATCAAAACAGCGATAGGCTTATCTCATTTTTAAATACTTACTTATCGTCTGAAAATTTTAACCTTTTTAGAAAATCTATCGATGATCCCACATGGAGGAGATATTACTTTAAAGAGCGTATAAAAAATAAAAGTATTCAAGAAATAGTAGACCTGCTCCATGCTTGGCCTAAGAAAATTGCTCTTTTATATTTTGCGACTGAAGGATTTGGTGATCTTCCTGAGAAGTTTTCCGAGGATATCAAAAACGAGACAGAAAAGGCTGCATGGGTTCAACTTTACAAAAAATATAAAAACTTAACTCAAGAATTACCACAATTTAAGTTTCCCCTTAGGGTAAAACTATTTTATAAGGTACTGGCGTATGAGATCAAGGCTTAGCTCAATGCTCATTCAGACTATATAATTTTGAATAGAAACTGTGCTAATTTTTAAAAGATTTACGAATATACGCTGCGGCTAAGCTAGCCCGCCGGAAGACTATATGGTTAATATTTTTCAGAAACATATTGCATTGCTCGTTTTTAGCCTTATGCATTTTATAAAAATAGACGCCAATCTTTTAACCAACAAAACATCAAAGACCATCCGCTTACTATGGGTTATTGAACAGCAAGATAACAAATCAAAAACGCGTAGGTTTCTATATACCGAGCCTTTAGATATTGACCCTGGTGAAGGAATTTATGCGACCGAAAACTTAAGCTATTTTTATGAATTTAAGGATACCCTCCCGAAATCTGATTCCTGGTTTGATGAACTAGACCAGAATCAATTCGGGCGGCTTGTAGGAACCACAGGGATACCGCACGATAATATAGAAAGAGGATTCTTACTTACTCGCAGTATCATTCAGGAAAATAAGGGTAAATTATCAATAATACAAGTCGATAAAATTTTAAAATGAGGGGATTTGCGATGATCAAAAAAATATTATTAAGCGGCATATGGCTAATGAGCAGTTGCCTGTGCCAAGAACATGAGCACAATCAAACTGTAGGGCTTTCGTCCATAACCACGACCACGCGTAGTTATACTTTAAATAATTCACGCTTAATAAATATATTACAAGAAATCTCATCTATGATGAGTTCGTCAACTGATGTCTCTGCCATTACTGCTTTGCTACAGAAAGTTAACAGCGGCATTACGGTCAGTGATGTGCAACTTATTCAGCAGGCGCTGCAACAGGCGTTACAGATTCTTGAAGCGAGTCATGGGTTGAACCCTATTACGGCGGTAGAATACGCGGCGATAATTCTTGATACGTTGGCCCAGCTTTGATTTGTTAAAGTTAGTCGATCCCAAAAGCTGCAAAATCTGGCTTTTCGGCAGTTAAGTCTTCTTCAGGCAAAACTTTATTTATGTGAGCCATGATATCTTCATACTCTGTATTTTTTTGGCTTTCTATTCTGGCGCGCTCATCGGCTAACTTAACCTTACGCTCATATTCATCTCGCTGTTTACCCAGAGCTAACCCTTCTTGAAACTCTTTGCGATTTTTCATATCGAGAGCTTCACGCCCAGCCTTTTCTCGGGCTTCTCTTGCTTTCTCTTCTAATGCGAATGCGTCTTGGGTTGAGAGCATCTTTTTTCTTTTAAGTTCTTCTTGTCTTCTTCTCTCCAATTCTGCAACAAGGGCGCCAGTATTTTCCTTCAACTTGGCAAAATATAGACCCGCCGCAAGATTAGAGCCCTTTAAAGGACCATATTGATAAAGATTAAGAAGACTTCCCTGAGATGGAGCAGCTACTTGCTTAAGGGGCTGGTAATTTATTTGTTCATTTGCGGGATCCCCATATTTAACCTTAGGGGTATCTTTTATACTATTCAGCGTCAGGGGCGCAAGTGCCATTGCTACCATATATACTATATTTTTCATCATTTATACCTATTATTATAATTTATTACTTTAAGTATAAGTGACTTGAGGCCAAGAAGTCAATATAAAACAAAAGACCCCAGCGTTTTACCACTGAGGTCTTTGAATGGTACGCTAAGCGTACTTATTTTAATCCTGGCACTACCTACTTTTCCAGCCCGTTACCAGGCAAGTATCATTGGCGTTGTAGACTTAACTTCCGTATTCGGAATGGGAACGGGTGTGACCCCACAACTATACGCACCAGGAAATTTTTCTGCGTAAAACGCAATTTTTTAATATCTACTATTAAGTATATCTTTTTTCACAAAAACTTAAAGTTTATCTTAGTTTTTGGCAGCCATACCGCGACCCAATATCCTGATATTCGTCTCTTGAGGCTTAAAGTATTCTAGAAGAACCTCAAGTCCTTTTTCAGGCAACGCATTCGTGCCACAAGTGAAAATATCGCAGGCAACAAACCCATTTTCTGGCCAGGTATGAAACGCAATGTGCGACTCTGAAAGAACCACGGTTCCTGTCATTCCCTGAACCATTTGACCGTTAACTAAAACAGGATCAAAAGGTATAACCGTTATACTCAGTACTGTCGCAGATGCTTGAGTAGCGGCTTCACGCAAAATATTTTCTATATCGTCAGTGTAATGGCATGATTGGCAACCATGCAAATCGGCAATGACGTGTCTACCAGTAGGTAAATGAATCTGCTCTTCTTTACTTAAATTTGAATCATCGAAAGTTACTGCTTCTATTGCTTCATGAGCAGATAAAGAACTGACAACCAAGAAACTTAAAAAAGAATTAAAAAGAACATTTTTCATTGATACAGACCCCTTTGTATAGACAAAGTACAACAGAATATTTGATTAATAACGTAAAAAAAAAGCCTCAGGTTTTTGTCACTGAGGCTTAAATGGTGCTTAACGCACTAATTTAAATCCTGGCACTACCTACTTTTCCAGCCCGTTACCAGGCAAGTATAATCGGCGTTGTAGACTTAACTGCCGTATTCGGAATGGGAACGGGTGTGACCCCACAACTATACGCACCAGGAAATCTTTATGGTTAATTAAAACCAAAATTTCAACTTACGCTTTGAAATATTTGTAATGTAAAAGTAAGATAATTTTTTTATCGTTAATAAAATTTATAGTGTGATTAAAACTTTCGATCTATTAGTACTGGTTAGCTAAATACATTACTGTACTTACACCTCCAGCCTATCAACGTCGTAGTCTTCAACGGATCTTATTGCTAACTGACGTTAGCAGGGGTATCTAATCTTGAGGCGAGTTTCCCACTTAGATGCTTTCAGCGGTTATCTCTTATGAGCGTGGCTACCCAGCTTGCTTATGGTAAACAACTGGAACACTAGAGGCTCACTCATTCCGGTCCTCTCGTACTAAGAACAACTCCTCGCAAATACCCTGCGCCCACGACGGATAAGGACCGAACTGTCTTGCGACGTTCTGAACCCAGATCACGTACCGCTTTAATTGGCGAACAGC
>PLTG01000074.1:20878-21092 GCA_003165355.1 Candidatus Babelota bacterium
TGCTTTCGCACCTGCTCGACTTGTAGGTCTCACAGTCAAACTCCCTTGTGCGTTTACGCTCAACCGACGATTTCTATTCGTCTTGAGGGAATCTTTGAATGCCTCCGTTACAATTTAGGAGGCGACCACCCCAGTCAAACTGCCCACCAGACAATGTTCTCTGCCCGGATTACGGGTCAAAGTTAGATTTTCAAACGGATAAGGGCGGTATTTC
>PLTG01000068.1:0-13756 GCA_003165355.1 Candidatus Babelota bacterium
CTAATTACGCATAAGGTCTAATGTAAAACATTCCAAAATTTACAAGTCTGCAACGCACTTAACGTTGCTGGCAATGAAACTGTTGTAGGTTCGGTAACTGCAAATAGTTTCATAAATTCATCAGGCCTTTTGGTTAATGGCCTACGCAGTTATGCAGTGCTTTCTAACCAAACAGAAATCACGAGCGGCAGTAATGTTTTGTGGGCCGCGACACCTGCCGGCAACTTATCTTCAAATATCACATTTGACCCTACTACGGGCCTTATAACACTTCCAACATCGGGACTTTTCCTTGTGAAATACTCAGTTAGAATTGATCTTGGGCTAACCTCTCCAAGTAGCATCATACAATTACAACAAACTGTAGCCGGAACTCCTACTAATATTAGCCAACCAGCGATTACTCATGATATAGAAGATGGTGAAACTGCTCCAGTTCCGCATACGCAATCTCAATTAACAGGCTATGCGCTCATAGCAGTAACTTCTACGGCAAATAATATTATTAATTTAGTTGTTACTTTAAATCCAGATTCTGATGTTATCCCTGCTACAACAGGAACCGATGCAAATGCGCAGATAGCGATATTGCAACTGAAATAAGATATAAATTATTTTTTTGAAGGAATTATTTATGATATTCGCTCACAAAAAGCTTAATACGTTTTTGCTACTTGCTAGCTTTTCTTTATATGCTGACATGGTTTTAGATGAAATGGGAACCTGCGATGAAACAGAAGAATCATGTATCAAGGGGCGTAAATGCAAAACCTTAAAGAATGTGCTCGTTTGTAACAATCTTAACGTAGGTGGCAATGAAAATATTGCTGGCTCAATCACTGCAAGCAGCTTCATAACCCCATCAGGCCTGCTTAATGGCATTAGCAATTTTGCAGTGTTTTCTAACCAGACAGCAATCACAACAGGCGATATTGTTTTATGGGCTTCAACACCAGCAAGCAGCCTTTCTTCAGGCATTTCATTTAATGCTTCCACGGGCCAAATAACGCTACCTACTTCGGGGCTTTTTCTCGTTCAATACTCAATCAAATTCAACAGCACCCCATTTGATGGTTCATCTTCTGTTGTAGCTCAATTGCAACAAACTCTTGCTGGCGTGCCTACTAATATAACCCAAGCTGCAATCACGAGTAACACAGCGGTTGACATGCTAACTGACTCAGGCCCAGAATTTCAACGCATGATAACTGGCTATGCGCTTCTCAATGTAACATCCACAAATAATAATGTTATCGATTTAGTCGTTACTTTGGGAACTAACGCGACTATTCCTGCCGCAACAGGAACAGATGCAAATGCTCAATTGGTGGTATTACAACTTAATTAAAGATATATTTTTATCTATCTTTTTTGAATTGATTAAACAAAGACGTGCGCAGAATAAAATCTGCGCACGTTTTTGTTTAGAGCTTATCTAAGTATCAGTTTAACAGAAATTTTCTTGAAACATTTTTTGAAAAGTTCTGGCTGTTCTAAAAGATACGAGGTGGCGCTTGTCAATTGAAAGCAGTGTCAACGCAAAGTGAAAAGTTCCTCTTTTCTCATACATTTGCCTCTGCGGCCGGCACGGGCCGCTTCACCCTTGTATGATGATTAAGAGGGTATTGAAGAATACTTTATAAGTTTGGTTTACTTAAACTTATAAGAAGGAGTAGGAGCCTGTTTCACCCTAGGTTCTTAGAAACCGTAGTAGTAGTTTAGGACCTAATGAAAGTATTGATTTTTAATTGAAATTGCTGATAGTATTAAAATATATGGTCTTAAGAAATAATTTTAAATGGAGTTTTATGATGATAAATAAAAGTAAGTGCTCATTAATCTGAGATAGGCTTTTTCGGCCGCTCCCAGCCGTCGCACTTTGTGCCAGCCTCTTTTTGGGTGATTTCTTTCATTTTTAACCGCTCAAATACTTTTATTTGTTCACGTTCTTTATTACTCATGGTAAGATATCCCATAGAAGTTCCGTTCATTTTAGGGCAATTTGTATTTTTAGATCAATACTATTTTACCCTAAAACCGGAACTTTTCATTTTGCGCTACATGAGGAAGTTATCACTTCGCTGTAACAGGAGATATTCTTTTTATTGACTGTTGAAAAATATTGGCATATTATGGTATTTTTAGTTAGAAGTACAATATAGAGACCAAAATAATTAAAGGCGAAGCAAGTGATAAAAAGAAAACATATAAGAATGATACTACTTATGGCAGCATTAGCCCCATTATTTGTCGATGCATCGGAGAATAATGCGATAGAAGGCAATAAACAGGACTCTGCATATTTGCCCGAAAAGCCGACTGTTGATCCGCGCGAAATATTTCAAGTATTTAAAGTCGAGCCGCCTCAAGAAGAACTTAAGGTCAATAAGTATAAGTATGTCTGCCCGCATTGCCCCCATTCTACCAATCACAAAATGCATTCCATAGAGCATGCCCGAACACATTCAGGAGCGAAGCCATACAGATGTGATTGGCAGGATTGCATAAAGGCCTTTGCAAGGTCAAGCTCTCTAAAAAGGCACAAGTACATTCATACTGAAACAACACGATTTGCATGTCCAAAGTGCAAGCAAACTTTTGCGCAATTGGGCAATTTGGATACCCATATAAAAAATAAACACCCTAAAAAAATAATTAAAAAGGAGAGCGAATGATAAGAAAGAAACTTGTAAAGTTATCAGCCTTATTAATCAGGGCAACCGCATTTAAAAGCCGATAGATAAGAACTTTTTTCATATGTATACTTTTTCTAAAAGTGATAATTTTAGAAAAAAGGTAATTGTGAGAATTTGGATTAGCAAAATTAGATTTCTTTAAGACATTGTTATCATTTGAAAATGGCATCCCATCGGATGATACATTCGAAAGAGTATTTGGATTACTTAACCCCAAGTATCTCGAAGAGATTTTAATTGAATTGTCTAAAGAATTGGCGACACAAAGTGAATATAAATCTATAGCTCTTGATGGAAAAACCCTGAGAGGGTCTAAGGGGAAAAATTTTAATCCGCCGGATGCCAAACAGAAATAGCTCAACAAATTATTGATCAAGGTGGAGACTTTGCGCTTGCATTAAAAGCGAATCAAGGTAATTTGCATGATGATGTGAAAACTTTTTTTGAATTGGAAAAAAAGAACGAAAACATTGCACTCCATAAAACAATCGAAAAAGACCATGACAGGATAGAAAAACGAAAATATGGCATTTATTCAAAAATCGATTGGATCAAAAAAAGACATCCACAATGGCGTATGATAAAAAGTGTTGGATATGTTGAATCTACACGCATTATTGATAATAAGGAAACAGTGGAAATCAGATATTACATTGTTAGTTACGACAATGTTAACCGATTCGCCGCAGATATCAGATCTCATTGGGGCGTTGAAAGCAACGTGCATTGGCTATTAGATGTGGTTTTTCATGAAGACCAAAGTCGCGTTAAAAATAGAAATGCCGCTAAAAACCTTGGAATTCTGCGCCGCATGGCTATAAATAAGCTTGAACAAGATAAAACTCCGAAGCGATCAAAGCGCAGGAAGCGTCTGCTTGCCGGCTGGGACGATTCGTACTTGAAAACCTTGTTGTTCTAATCATTTAAATGCGGTTGCCCTGATATATTTTTTATGCATATTATTTCCCACATCCCTTTGTTTTTTTTAACCACATCCTGTCACATGGTTTCACAAAGGGGACAAGAGCAATAGAAAAAACGCTTACATTGTTATCATTACCATTCGTAATAGCAATAAAATTATTAGTAGGTGAAAAGTCTACACCATTGGGTCCTGATCCTGTAGCAAAGGGGGATCCACCAACGGGAGAAAGTGCTCCTGTTCCTTGATTAACGGCATAAAGACTTATTGTATTATCATCAGCATTAGCTACAGCAAGAAGTTCGCCATTAGGTGAATATGCTACATCAACAGGAATATTTCCAGCAGCGAATGGGGAGCCTGCTATTTCGGTAATAGCCCCGGTTGCTTGATTGACGGAGTAAATAGTTACATTATTGCCCGCAAAATTAACAACAGCAAGAAAGTTTCCATTGGGCGAGTATGACGAAGAAAAAGGTTCATTTCCGCCTGAAAATGGTGAATCCACAATTGGCATAAGTGCTCCCGTTATAGTATCTACTGAGTAAATACTTATGGCATTTGCTCCGTTCGCATTTCCATTAGAAACAGCTAAAAAATTTCCATCTGGTGAATAAGTAACACCGTCAGGGAAATCTCCAGTTGCATACGGTGAACCCGTAATTTGTGTAAGCGCTCCCGTTGTTTGATCTACTGAATAAATAAGTACTATATTATCAGCCTGATTAGTTACTGCCAAAAAATTCCCATTAGGAGAATACGCTGCACCGATAGGACCATTAGTAGAAGTTCCCGCAGAAAATGGTGAACCAGGGGCAGGCGTAAGCGCACCTGTTATTTGATCTACCTGAAAAATATCAACAACAGGAGGATTACTGAAAATAGCCGTAACAGCGACAAAATTTCCGTTAGGTGAATACGTAACAACGACAGAACCAGCATCTGAAATAAATGGTGATCCTGATATAAGGGTAAATACACCGGTTGTCTGATCTACAGAATAAACACTTACACTACCTTGAGAAGTAGGTCCAAACGCATTAGCAACAGCAGCAAACATCCCATTGGGTGAATAGGTAACAACTTGTGGGTCAGAATTATCAGGTGCTCCAATTGAAAATGGTGAGCCTGCGACAGGGGTTAAGGTAGCTGCGCTACAAGAAGGCGCTCTTGTACTCAAACTTGCACGATAAAAACCATTTTCACAAAAAGTGCTCAAGGCTAACAACATAAAAAATATGTAGGAAATTATTTTCGCCATTTATTCTCCCTAAGTCATTAAGTTACTTATATAGCTTGCGAATATAGCTTGCAAAATCCTCATAAAATAAGTCAAGAATTAAATATTCATGCAGAAATTGGTGAATATTTTTGTACAAGCACTTTCACCAAAAACCAAACTCTTTATGATATGTGTGTCTTTAAGGTCCACTCGTTTCAAGGCGAGATTATACTTAATGAACATTCAGCTATGGCATGGGTAACGCCGGCAGAACTTTCAAACTATACTTATCCAGATCCCGACTTACCTATAATAGAATTACTACAAAAGTAAAAATCACTCGTGATTACTTAAAAAGCGCTTTGTATTTTGCACTACGCCTATCGACTCTTCAAAGAAAGCTTTTTCAGATTGATTAAGCGTTAAGGGCACAACGCCAGCGATTCCGTTTTCTCCAAGAATAACCGGCATACTTATGCAAATATCATATTCTTGCAGATAGACGCCAAGTACGGGGAAGAAAAATTGATGCCTTTTTTGTTCCTCGTATTGGCGAAGAAGGCATAAGTATAGGTCAAGAAGTTGCGCAATTATTACCAGAATTAAATGTTTCGTTACTTGGTAATAATATACAGGAAGTTCTTACTACCGCTGATGGAATTAATAAAACATGTGAAGCTATCTTAGTTAATGGATATTACGAAGTTAATGGATTTAAATTTAGTGAATATTACTACAATAGGTTATGGGACAAGGGCAGAGGAGCGCCATCGCTCACAACTCAAATGGTATTAGAAGAGGGGACACTAATTGGACCTGACAGTAAAAAAGTGGGTTTCGAGAAATATGTTACTATTGATTGGGAATTGGTATACAACCCAGTAACCAAAGAAGTTTGGCATTTACAACCATTAAAAATTAAAAAATGAGAATTCAATGGAGACAATATTAAAATTGATTAAAGATATCGAATCTGAAAACATCGTTTCAGACAAGAAAGAAATGCTTTTACAATTACCTCACCATATAGAAAATATATTATTAAAAATTAAATCGTGCTCAAATATAGAGCAGGCAAAATCTTATTTTGATATCCTAAATGACGCGCAAGGCGTTATCTCTATAACTATATCTGAAGATATTATAGAATTGCCGGATACTCTGTGGAAATTATATAAAGATTTTGACCGTATAGATGATATGGAATGGCGCGAATACTTGTTTAAAAAAATTAAACTTGATAATTACTCTTTGGCAGGAGAGCCTGCTTTAGATGATTGGTTTCCTAAAAAGTAATGCGCGACGCTTAAAATAGTACGTTGACGCCCAAGCTAATGAGAAAGCCAATGATACCTTTCGAAGAATTTGAAACAGCCGTTATGCTAAAAATGCTTGAAAAAAAAAATCATGTAAATGAAATTTTACAGCAACAGTATGCAGGGTCTAGAGTGATTGGGAGAGAATTTACTGGGGTAGGCTTTTTCACACATTTTAAAATAATAAATGATTCGCCAGCGCTTACTGAGCTTACTGATCGCAATTATGGGGACATTGTAGCGAGTATCAATGGAAGCACATTCGATTTTGGTTTTGTTTTATTTTTAGATAAAGGAATGATTTCTTCCCTAGAAGGCTATACATGGTCTGATATGTGGCCTGAGACTATAGAAACTTATACATTGAAACACTCAGATGAGATTATCGTTTAGTAATTCCCTTTTTATATACTACAGATCCCTTAGGCCCTTTACCAAAGGTATAATATGTATAAAAAAACAGACGTAAGGTATCTATATTGGTTGATGGACCAATACCTTGAGGGAAGCATGGATGCAAAAACTTTTACCCCTCCTGCAGATTCGTGCCAGAGAACTCATCTCTGAAAAAGAAGCTCTTATACGAACCACTATAGGAACACTTGAAACAACATCACCGGCTATTACTCCCGATCAAAGAACCACTCGATCCGCCATAGAATCAACCGCTGCCGAATTACACACAGCTACACACACTATTAGTCCAGAAATTAACGTATTAGCGCTAGAACTTGATTCGGAGATGTCCAGGTATATCAACCAACCATTTACCGGAACAATAATTCAGCATTACGTACACAAACAACTCATTGAATCGCTGGATAGTATAAAAACTATTGTTCAGAATACTCGTGAATCAGAAAAGCTTTTGCGAACTGCCCTTGCTGCTAACCGTATGGGCCACGAATTAAATGAGCAACATAAAATAGTAGCGGCATTATCTGCAAAACATGCATGTGACACTTTGATAGATTATGCAAAAAGCGTGGCCGATGTAGGACTTGCAGCAGGGGAAGGCGTAGTTGAAGGATCAGTAAGTATCTTCCACCTTGGTCAGAATATCGGTGATGCAATACAGTTTCCGGAAGAAACCGCTGCACTTATTAAAAGCAAGTGTAATAATGCCGCTCTAGCAGTAGGTGGTCTTTTTACCGAGTTAAGAAAAGATTTTGAACTTGCCTGGGCTGGCGATGAAGCTTCGATCCTGGAATGGACCGATAGGCGGCAGGAGCGCGGAAAAAAAGTTGATGCCTTTTTTGATGCATTAATTCAAAAATACAACGACACTCCATTTCGGGATAAGGTTAAGGCTGTATCTAAATTTGCCACTGAATGCGTATTGTTTGGGATGCTGGGCGATGCACTTTTTGAAGAAACTGCAGCAGTCGTTGATATGATCAAGCTAGAAGCAGAGGTGGCGAGCAATACCTTAAAAATTACTCAGCCCCATGAAGCTCTTGCCGCAGAGATCATAGAATTGGCGATACAGACAGCTGACAAAGATGCATCACTCGTTGAAGGAGCGATTTCGTTTATTCAACAGGACACTGAGTTTTTGACAGCCTCGCGAGAAAACATTGCTCACAAAACGTCCCAATTTATTGAACAATTAGAAAAAAAAGCTATCAAAGTCGATACCTATAAAACAAATTCTACAACTATTGTCGAATCTGAGTTGCCTGAATATTGGGTAGGCCTAATGAAGGATGCATCTCATAACAATAAAATAACCATACAGAGCATGGAAGAAGCCATAGTCGGAATTGCCGCAGAAGAACAAGGACTTTTGCTCGGCCCATTAAGAAGAGATCCTACCCCAGCCGCCGAATTTATTGATAAATTCGGTCAAGCATGGGATGTAAAGGCGGCTGTATCAAGAAATCCTCGCGGAACGCATATTTTTAATGCAGAAGTATTAATTAAAAAAATGAAACAAGAAATTAGTGTAGGGGAAAATATTATTCTTGATTTAAGAAAATTAGAAAATAATGATTTGTTGCAATTGTACACGGCTATACAAAATAATTTAACTAATCATGAAATACAACGTATTATTGTAGCGATTCCTAACCACATATTAAAAGGATTGAAATGGTAGTATGGCTAATTATATAGAAAAAAATACTGTAGAAATACTTAGATGTTCAAATTGGGCCATGAGGGCACTACATGACAATTTGTACGAAATAATTCACAGTGAAAAATTCGACACTCACACTCAAAATACATTAAATGATCTCTTAGAAAGAATCGATCAAAATGTATATGGAGCAGGATGCGTTGTAGTCGATATAATGGATTTTTGCGGCAGTGAGAAAAATAAAATACCTCTTGTATTGTTTTACGGCTTAATCGAAAAAACAATAAAAAAAATTGCCACCCAAGATTTTGGCGATTTCAAAGAGCCCTACCTAATTCTTTTAAATGCTTTCAAGAATAAAATATTATAATTAGCAACATATGATTTCTGCCCATTTAATATAGCATTTGATAGAGATACTGGTCGCGCGTATCTTAAAGATTTGGAAGATGTTCAACCATTTGAAAAATTAAATGACCCCGTCATTGCGCGAATATTTTTTGATTATTCACCGCGAAATTACTTGGAAGCAATTGCTGCGATAAACCTATAATGTCTAACATTAAGCATTATACCATCCACCGCATAATTACATAAATGTTCCGAAATGGCGCGATTATTTGATATATCTAAAGCAGATATTTCTGCGCTTAGAAAAAAGGAACTTTAATGAAAATTGGTATAATCGGTGGCGGCATTTCCGGGCTAGCTTCGGCCTGGCTGCTGGAAGAGTTACATGATGTCACTTTGTTTGAAAAACAGGACAGACTCGGCGGGCATGCTTATACCATATTTGTGCCAACACCATCAGGCGATGTTCCTGTAGAATCTGGTTTTGAATTTTTTAATGATGCTATGTTCCCCCATTTCACCCGCCTACTTGAGATCTTGAAGATACCAACAAGAAGCTATTCTTTTAATTATACCTTTTCTTCTGAAGCTACAGATGAGGTTTTTATTTTGCCTCCTTGGAGAGAGGGCAAAATTTTTTGGGATATGCTAAGCCCAGGCAAAATAAAGAGATTGCTGCAGCTTAAATATGTGGTTAAAAAATATGAAAAATTTATTCTTGAAAAAGATATGGATGCTACCGTAGAGGAATTTCTCGAGCAATGCCGTGTCAGCGATTCATTTAAGAATGATTTTTTTATTCCTCTCTTTTGTGCTGGATGGGGCGTGACGCCTGAGTTATTTAAGACGTTTTCTGCGTACAATCTTCTGCGCTGGATGGTTAATAATAAAACTATGGGGCTGCAGGATTGCACCTGGAAAGAGATCCCTGCGGGTGTGGCCTCGTACGTGGCGGCATTGGTAGGGCAAGCAAAGCGTGCTCAATTTAAAACATCCGCAAATATCAAAACCATAATCTACGAAAAAAGTCTTTATTGGGTGATAGAACAAGACGGATCGCGCCAACCATTTGACCATATTATTCTGGCAACCAATGCGCAGGATGCACACGCGTTATTGCAAGATATTCCCCATCTACAAAACAGACGAATTATGCTGGATAAAGTTAAGTATATTGGCGCAACCATCGGGATACATGGTGATGAACGTTTTATGCCCAAAAATAAAAAGCATTGGTCAATCGCTAATGTCTGGTACGATGGCAAGAATAGCGCACTGACGACCCATAAGCCCTGGCATGGCTCAACGCCCCTTTTTCGCAGTTGGCTCATGCCCGGGTTTCCCCTGCCTGAGCCGCTTTACGCAACATTAAAATTTCAGCATGCTGAAATAACGCCCATCTATTTTGAGGTACAAAAATTGCTTTCAGAATTGCAAGGCGAGTACAATATATGGACTGCTGGACTGTATACGTATGATATTGACTCGCATGAAAATGCATTAATCTCAGCATTAAAAGTTGCAGAGCATCTTGCACCGGAATCATCACGTTATCGCGCCATTATGAAAATGCGAACTAAACGATGAGTGTTTAATCTGCAACTCTGACGTAATCGCGGTAGGCATATGCTCCTTTTCGTAAGGTACGCTCTTTTTGGGCAGGATCATTGCTCAATGTATCGACAGCATAAAGCCCAAATTTTTTATTGTGCCCCATGTTCCATTCGAAATTATCAAGTAAGGACCAGTAACAATACCCGCGAACATCATAACCCTCATCAATGGCCTGTTTTACCGCATTATTATAGCTAATAATCCATTTTTCGCGACGGTCGTCCTTAGCGTCGCAAATGCCATTTTCAGTGATGATAATCGGCACCCTTAAAGCAGCCATCTCTTTGATAGTCTTGTATAAAGAATGGGGACGAATTGCCCACATAGCCATATCGGTCTTTTCTTCATGGTCATGACATTCTGGTGCTGGGCCAAATGTCATATCTGCGTAAAAATTAAGACCAATAAAATCGAGGCTGTTACGAGCACGAAGGTCAATAAATTCGACCGGTTCTTCTCCAGGTACTTCATATTTGAAATTCCCTGTGGTAAAGAATCTCATAAAAGTTTCGTGGCAAAAATTCTTATTAAACTGATAAGCGATCATGCGGCTTAGAGGGTTCAAAGCCGAGCTTATTCCAGTTTTAACTTTGGCATCGAATTGCGCTACCTGATGAACGATACTCAGTTGCGCGCGCTGCCCATATGGCATCAGCTTGATTGCCTGATATGCTTCAATATGCGCTTTAAATAGATTGCCTAATACTATGCCGGCTAATCGGTAATTATGTGGCAATGGGGAAATAAGCGCATCAGGGCAAAATGGCCGCAACATAGAGGCGTGGTCTTTTTTACCCGGAGAGTGAGTTCCCAATACATACCCACATACGCTTACCACTGTTGGTTCATTGATCGTAGCCCAATAAGTTACCTTATGGCCAAAACGTTTAAAGACTTCGGTACAATAGGTAACAAAGTGAATAATATTTTCCTCTTTTTCCCACGCGTCCAGTTCTGCAAACCACTTCGGATGCACCCAATGGTATAGGGTTACAATGGGTTCAATACCGTTATTTTTTAATGCGTCTATATAACGATCAAAAAACTCAAAGGCTTCTTCATTCCAAATCCCTAATTCTGGATTCAAATCTGTCCAAGGTATTTCAAATCTATGCGCATTACAGTCAAGTTCTTTAATAAGGTTAATATCGTCAAACATTCGGTTCCAGCCATCTGCGGCAATGCCCACTGTTTCTCCTCGGTTGATTGGCGACGATTTGGGAAAAAACAACGAGCTTCCATTTTCACGCTCACGATCAATGACAAATCGCGCAGTGAAGCTGTTTTCAAACCAAGTCCAATTACTTTCCGGCTTATAACCGAGGCTATCCCAATAGTTGTGTCCCCCATTCTGATAAGTTGAACAGGCCGTTCCTTTAAGGAACCCGCTCGGATAAATGACACCTTCAGCTCTTTTTTGAAATAAAATTTCGCTTTGAGACGATTGGCAATAATTATTACTCAGGACTATTATAGCGAGTGTTAATCTAATGATAGATAGCATTTTCAACCTTTTGACTTATATTTTTCGTGAATTATCCACCTAAATATAATAATACCTTATCTGAAAATTATTTCAATCAGGGTTATTCCGGCAAGCAAAACTTTATAAAGGTTGAAAATTATTGATCATATCAATGGCGAATATTTTGGTGAAATAGGGATCTCAAGCACTGTCGACTTCGATTTAGTCCACGCCTGTACTGCAGCTTTCTTGATTTCCTCAAGATCATCCAGGCGAATTGCATCGCAGCCATATCCTTTTGCATCTGCCAGTTTCTGCAGGATCATCTGAGATATGCAGCAGACGAGTGCCTTTTGGCAAATAATCGCCCGGAACATAGGGGTAATAGCGAAACACAGGAGCACCGACCACAAGTACCACATCATAGCCTTCGAGCTGTTTACACAATGGACCTTTAGCCATTAGCAACCCGCCGGAATAGAGTGGGTGGTTTTCAGGAAATGAAATCCGTTCAGACAATGGCGCTTGAAGAACTTATAAAAAAATCCCAAGCAGATGCCTGGGAAGATAAGATCTAATTGTTCGCGCGCTATATTTACGAATGTATTAATTTCAAATTAATGAGTGGGGGATTTGCATAATAATTCTAATTTTTCAATTCGTGCTGTTAAATCAGATACTTCTTTTTTAAGTGTTTCAATTTCAGTTGCTTTTTTCTGTAATTCATTCAGCAAAAGAACGGGAAGTTCGTGATATCTTACAGCCAAAGGCGCACCCTCGCTATCTTTTATAACCAGGCAAGGACAGGTTTCTTCAACTTCTTCTGCAATTAATCCATATTGTTTGGTTTTGTTAGGGTCAGACTTTTGAGTGAATGAAACGGGATTAAGCTCAAAAATGCAACAGCTATCATTACCTATCGGTCTTATATTACTTTTTATTTTTTTTGTTGAAAGCACAGTTCCTAAAGTGCCTACATTATCAACAAATACAGGAAGCGCCGAATCAAAGCTTACAGTTTGACCATATATACCATCAATGAAACAAGCTTGTTGTCCGCCGCTACCTATACGTGTAGTATTAGACTCACCGAGAGCTCCTCCATTAATGGCAATGATAATATTATTTGATTCGCTGCCCGAATAGATGCCTCCCGCACTTAAACCAATGAGTATATTGCCTTGACCATCTACAAGGCTTACCCCAGCACCCTGGCCAACAGCAGTGTTTTCATTTCCATTGGTTAGACTTGCCAATGCTGATTGTCCTATGCCTGTATTTTGAACGCCTTGATCTAAAGAATTGAGTGCAGAGCCACCACAGCCAGTATTTTCAAAACCTGCTAAAGTAAAGTTTCCTGCGTCGCCACCTACAAAAGTATTTGCATTTGCTGTTCCGTAAGTATGTAATACATACTCACTTCCAATGGTAATTTGGCCATCAGTTGCTGTTGTATTGGGAAGAGTCAAAAAGTTAAAGCTTTGTGTTATTGTCGATGTACTCGTATCAAATAATGCGCCTGATGTTCCACCACTTATTATTAATGATCCCGATTGGGGAGTGCCGGTGTCGCCGGTGATATCAGTGACATCGCCTTGCAGAATCTGAGCTGTAAAGAAAAATACTATTCCAAAAAAAAATAAATAATAATGCTTCATGTCGGCTCCTTTTTAGAGATAAAACGGTGGATATATGTCTTGATCATGATAGTTCATTAAGATTTTTAAAAACAAGATTCTTATTAATGTATGAATTCATTCCTGCTCGCAATCGAATTATGTCCTCCTGAATAATATCAAGACTTTCTGTGTGTTTGGTAATGAAATTATACTGTTCAACAAGCTGTTTTTTATGTTTTTGAAGCTCTTTAATTACTAAGGCATGAAATGAATTATAGGCAATATTCTCTGGCGTATTATCACTATTTAAAACGACAAGGTTTGGTTCTATGGCATAAACCTCTTCTGCGATAAACCCGGGAATATCCCTGCCTTCACCATACCCTTCTTTGGGGTCATATATCACGGGATTAAGTTTATAAATTATTTCTGATTCAGATTCAATAGGGCGAATATTGGTTTTGTAGCGCT
>PLTG01000068.1:13796-15501 GCA_003165355.1 Candidatus Babelota bacterium
TTTGTGCCAATACCCACTCGTACTGCTGTATTGGCTGTATTGCCAAGAATGAGAGAATTACTTTGCGACGTTATTGCACCATTGCCAATAGCAACCGCTGTACTACCTGTAGCACTAGCTCCGGCACTTGTACTGCTGGCCCCGCCAATAGCGATGGTATTTGTAGCATTAGCTGATGCTGCGGCAAGCGCACTATTTGCACTGCCAATCGCAATAGCGTTGGCGTTGGCGTGAGCGCCAGCACCGCCAACAGCCCCTGAAGCGCTTCCCAGTGCAATAGATCCGGTACCTCCTGATGTCGCATTCACCCCGATTGCAATGCAATAGGGAAACAATGCAGTAGCGCCGGGGAATATTCCATCGGCACTTCCAAAGGCGATTGCGCCGAGCGTCGAAACAATGGGAGGCCCTTGCGCTCCGTTTGAACTGCCGATCGCTATACCGCTTACGCCATTAAGGTGTATCTCCGCTCCGTTACCCAGAGCTAGCCCACTTGACATATTTGAAAAGGCTCCTGAGCCTATACCTATTGAGGATTGACCAATAGCAGTAGCGCCAGCGACGATGCCATCAGAACCACCGATGGCAATTGCCCCTATTCCTGCCGCTGAATTAGCGTTGGCGCCACTCAAACTAGCATTTCCGCTACCAATAGCAATCGCATTGGCAGCAGGGGGGAATATTTTTGGACCAAGGCTGCCCGCTATTCCTGAAGAACTTCCTATTGCGATGCTATTACTCGCGGAAGCATTTCCTCCCGTGCCAATGTTTACAGCATATGTGCCCGCCGTCGGTCCTTGAATTAAGGAGTCAGCGCCACCTATTGCAATACCCCCTATGCCGACCACAAAAGAACCGGCGCCGTAATTTGCGCTGCCGATGGCAATAGTGCCGGCACCATTTGCGTGGGCGCCTAATGCACCAGTTATTCCAGAAGAACTTCCCAGTGCAATGCCCAGCGTTGAAAACGTTATTGCATCTAGGCCAATGGCTATACTACGATCTCCTATAGCTTTAGCACCGACTAAAGTTGCGGCGGTATCAGCACCGCCCAATGCAATTGCAGTCATGCCGCTTGCAAGAGCGCCTGCGCGCGTTGCATTTGCGCTTCCTATTGCAATAGCATTTGTGTTGCTTGCAGTTGGCGCCACGCCAGTGCTTGTAGAATCTTCACTTCCTATAGCAATGGTTCTCGCACTTACAGTAATTACCACGTCACCGATTGCAATACTATCTGTTGCGGTTGCACTAGCGCTATTGCCAATGGCAATAGTATTACTAGCTGCAGTTAATGCACTGTTTGCAGTTGTACCAAGAGCAATGTTGTCTGTGCCTGAAACGGCAGGAACAGTAGCGTAATTACCGGCAAAGAGATTTCGAGATGCCGCTTCAAAGATAGTAATGTTCGTTGTACTTGTACTGACACCACCAAGCGCGATGAGCCCTGCTGTAACAGCCATTGTTGCGCCCGGAGTTGCAGCAGGCATAATGATGTTGCCTGAGACAATGTTTAAATCGCCTGCGGTAATAGTCTCGCCGCCGCCATCAATAGTGAGCCCAATTTCGGCTGCAACTGGCGTTGCAATAGTTACTCCACCATTTGAATCGATAGTCAGACGATTATTGGAACAACCATTGGTGACAAAATTTAATGATGTTGCATCAGCAGTGCCGATGGTCAATGGCCCTGGTTGGCAGCCGTTAA
>PLTG01000031.1 GCA_003165355.1 Candidatus Babelota bacterium
AAGTTATCCACAAGTTATCCACATTGGAATTTGCTTGTAAATAACGATCAGGAGCCAGCAATTAAAAAGTTATCCACAAAACCCGCCGCAGTTACTATTATATTTAATAAATATATTTATATATATAATAGTAGGCATATACACAAATAGAAAAGTTCCCCGCATTACCCCCTTTTTTGTTTTTTGAGGGATCTCTTTTCAGAATTAAAAAAATATGATACTCTTTGATTACAATTTTGACTCGATTTTATATTTTTTGGGATTTAAGGGAACTAGTGAAACTCTCTCTTGTAATAGATGAACTCGTAACAGAAAAAGGTCTGGATCGCACAACGCTGAGTGGCATCATGTGTGAAGGAATTTTGGCTGCATATAAAAAAAGATATCCTGATTTGGATATCAACGTCGTATATAATAAGAAAACGGATGAAATTGAAGCTTTCATTAAAAAAATTGTGGTAGCAACCGTTCAAGACGAAGAGACCGAAATAAGCATTCGTAAGGCCAGAGCGCTGAGTGACGATGTAGCCGTCGATGAAATGATCGAAGTTCCTTTTACTGAAAAACTGGGAAGAATTGAAATTTTAAAGGCTAAGCAAGTTATTGCTCAAAGGATACGTTCTATCGAAGCCTTGACCATTTACAATGAATTTAAGCCAAAAGAAGGCACCATTGTCTACGGGGTTGTATATAAAAATGAACATAGCGGCTCCATTGTTAAGTTGGGCGACACCTTTGCATTTTTGCCGAAATCGCTTATGATTCCCGATGAAAAATTATCGATAGGGTATTCCATTCGCGCTCTATTAAAAGAAGTTCTTCCCGAACCAAGACACGAAAATCAATTGATTTTAGACCGCGCATCCGTCGAATTTCTAACGAGACTGTTCGAGCTTGAGATTCCAGAGGTATTTGAAAAACTTGTGGAAATTAAAAAAGCGGTTCGAGCCGCCGGATACAAATCAAAAGTGGCGGTGGTATCGCACGATAGCAATATAGATCCTGTTGGTACATGTGTTGGGGTCGGCGGCGCTCGCATAAAGCCCATTCTGCGCGAATTGGGCAATGAAAAAATAGACATTATCGAGTATTCGCCCGAAATCGAACACTTCATTAAAGACGCTCTTAAGCCTGCAGAGATTAACAGGGTTCAGATGATGGATTCGACCAACGCTAATGTTTGGATTGATGAAGATCAGAGATCGTTCGCTATAGGAAAAATGGGGCAAAATATTTCTCTCGCGTCCCAATTAACCGGTGTCAATATTCATTTGGTTAAAAATGAACCTATAGAGCTTCCGCAAATCGAAGAATTTACAGAAAATATAGAATAAAGGTAAGCACGTTTTATGGCAATCCGTATATATGAATTTTCAAAAAAAAGCGGTATTTCAAGCAAAGATGTATTAGATTTATTGCAGAAAAATGGCTTTGATGTAACAAATCATATGACGGTATTAAGCGATGAGATGATGGCTTTTCTAAATACTCATGCAATCTCAAAGGAAACCCCCATTAAAAAAAATAATTACCAAAAGTCACCTCGGGTTTCTTTTAGTGCCAGAAAAAATGATGGAAAAAAAGAAGAAATTGTTCCTGTTAAGAAAGATCTTTTTCGAATACCTATGACTGTTGCTCAGTTTAGTGATACTGCGGATATTCCTGTAAGCGATGTTATAGTCTATCTCTTGAAAAAGGGCATAGCTGCGCCCAAAAACTATGTTTTGTCAGAAAAATTAGTTGACGATCTGGCTACAAATTTTGATATACCTATTTCAAATCCTGTTGTTTCAACAACCTCTGAGGCGGATACTTCTATTTTGGCATCAAAAAAAGGTACCGAAAAGCGCGCTCCTATTGTTGTAATAGTTGGTCATATCGATCATGGTAAGACGACTTTATTGGATTACATCCGCAAAACGCGTGTCGCAGAGAAAGAAAAGGGGGGCATTACGCAACACCTTGGCGCTTATGAAGTGCTCGTTGATAATGATCCCATCGTATTTCTTGATACACCTGGTCACGAAGCATTTTCGCTTATACGTGTAAGGGGGCTTAAGGTAGCGGATATAGCCATACTTGTAGTTGCCGCAGATGATGGTGTTATGCCGCAGACCGTAGAGTCGATAAAAAGAATTAAGGCTGCTGAGATTCCTGTTATAGTTGCTCTTAATAAAATAGACAAAGCAACGTCAGCCCAAATCGAGGCCACCAAGCGCGGGTTAGCTCAGTATGATTTACTCCCAGAAGATTGGGGTGGTCAAATTCCTGTTGTGCCTGTTTCTGCAAAATTGGGAACCGGAGTTTCAGATCTTTTGAGTGTTATACACTTACAATCTCAAATTATGGATCTCTTGACCGATAAAAAGGCCCCATGTAAAGGTTTCATTTTAGAATCTAAGATGGAAAAGGGTCGCGGCGATGTGGCTACCGTTATTTGTCATCAAGGGACTCTTCGCGTTGGAGATTATTTCATCTGCGGAAAAACTCAAGGCAAGGTAACTTCCTTAACTAGCGCACAAGGCGCTGCTGTAAAAGAAGTTTTACCCTCTATGCCGGTGCTCATTGCAGGTTTTGATGAATTGCCTGAGGTAGGGGCTCTTTTTGAGGTAGTTTCATTTGAAGGATATAAAGAGCATAAAAACAGAGTGATAGCGCATGTGGGCTCTTTGGCGACGATGCGTACATCTGTCGAAGGCTTGGCAATTATTGTTCGCTCAGATAATGGTTCTTCAAAAGAAGCAATTGTTGGCGAAATAGCTAAATTATCTAAAAAAAGCTTTAACCCACTCCATGTAGTTTCTGCCGGTATCGGTATGATTACAGAAAATGATATTGAGCTTGCTCGGGACACCCAGGCAATTATTTACGGGTTCAATGTTAAGGTTGACAAGCAAGCCGCTCTCGAAGCAAAAAAAGAGGGTGTTGTTGTTAAGCTTTATGACATTATATATAAATTGCTTGAAGATCTAGAAGTCTTAGCTGAACAGGGTAAGCCGGTCAAAAAAGTCTCTAAAAAAATTGGTGAAGCGGTGGTCCTCAAAGTTTTTGATATTAAGGGGATCGGCGTTGTTGCAGGCGCTCAAGTCAAGTCTGGTCGCTTTGTCAAAGAGGGTGGTAAGGCTGTTGTGTATCGCGGAAAATATAAGGTTGGCGAAGGCGCAATTAAAAGCTTGCAGCGAGATAAAAAGACCGTTAAAGAGGTTCAAACCGGCTTTGAATGTGCTTTTATGCTTGACGGATTCTCTGACTGGATCGTTGATGATCGAGTAGAATGCTTTATCGAAGTCCCTGCTGAATAGTTTTTTTCGAAAAAAGGAAATAGTATGATCGAATATGGACAAGCAATTGTATTGTTTGTAGCATGTGTAACTGCGATTTTAGTAAGTTTTTTCACTATACCTCTTTTCATCAAAATAGCTTTTGCGCGCGAGATATTAGATCGCCCCACTAGCTTGAAAAATCACAAGGCGCCCACCCCTTATTTGGGTGGGTTAGCCGTTTATTCAGCGGTACTTATTGTTCTTGCTCTTTTTTTTCCTCTTCATTGGAATCTCAGTCTCTTTCTTATAGGTGCAACGCTATTGCTCCTGGTAGGGTTAGTCGATGATCTTCTGCCGCTCACAGCTGCATATAAGTTTTGGGGGCAAATTGTTGCCGCATTATGCTTCATGAAGGGCGGTTTTTTATTAAAGCAGGAATTTTTAGGTTCTTTCTCGTATCCTTTGATGCCGTTATTTTTAATGATCATCTCATTCTTTTGGATATTGACTATAATTAACGCTTTTAATCTTGTTGATATCATGGATGGTCTTGCTACTACGTGTGCCCTCGGGGCATTAGGTGGCTTTTTGTTATTTTCATCTTTTTACAGTCTTTATTCTGTCTCGCTTTTAATAGTTATATGTATAGGCACGCTCTTAGGGTTTTTATATTTCAATAAATCGCCAGCTAAAATTTATCTAGGCGACGCAGGTTCTCTTTTCGTAGGCGGCATTTTAGCGATTATTCCCTTCATGATTCCTTGGGGAACCTACACAGCTTTTGGATTTTTTACCCCAGTAATCATCTTGGGGATACCTTTATTGGAAGTTTTGAGTCTTATTGTCATAAGAACTTATAAAAAAATCCCATTTTATCTTGGCTCGAGAGATCATTTTGCACATTTTCTTCTTGATCAACACTGGAGCAAGGGGCAAATCTTGATTTTCATATCTCTCGTGAATTGTGCCCTAATTACAACCTCTTTTCTTTTTAATAAGAATTATCTCTCGTTACTTTCCACAATTATGATCCTTTTATTGTTGCTTGTTGCATGGTGTGCAACGTTATACCGTAAGAATATGCCGATTTTTGGCAAGAATAAGTAGTTTTTTCTTGAATGCAACACTTAAAACACAAAAACATTATAAGTAAGGCATTTTTTTGTTGCATTTTTTTATGCACAGATTGTTTTTGTTGTTTTTTATCAAATTCGTGAAAAACTTAGAAAAGCTTTTGAAGTAACATCTGTTGATTATTACCCTATGCTCCTTTTTGGGTAATAATCAACAAAGGTTTTTTAAGTATTCACTGTTTTTTTTAAGTGCGCATCCTGTTGTTTGTAAGGGATGCGCACTATTTTTTTATAAGAGATCTTAAGAGGTTAAGATTTTTTTGATCCTCTTGTGTCCCCTCTCCCTTAGGTGTTTCAAGGATTTTAGCGCAATCTTTAAAGCGTGTATCGTTCATAATAAGTTCAAATGCATGAAGGCCTATCTTCCCTGAGCCGATATCAGCATGTCTGTCAACACGACTACCAAAGGCTTTTATAGAATCGTTCATATGGATAGCATGTAATTTTTCTATTCCCAGTAGATCATCAAACCGTTGCCAAAAGGTTTTGTATGATTCTTGTGTAGTGAAATCGTACCCAGATGCAAATGCATGGCAGGTATCAAAACAGAAGCCCACACGGTGTTTTTCCTCTATATGGAGATATATCTCCTGAAGTTCCTCGAGTGATGAGCCAACAATGGTGCCTTGCCCAGCCATATTTTCTAGCAATATTTTTACGTGGTGTGTAGTTTTAAGTGCAGCGTTTATAGTTTCAGCGCAATTTTTAAGTGCTGTAGCCAGGTCTGACTCGAGCCGAGCGCCGGGATGCAGAACAAGATAGGGGATTTTGAGCGCTTCGCACGCTTCTAGCTCAGATCTGAGCATATCAAGAGATTTTTTTCGTGTTGAAGGCTCAGGAGAGGCGGGGTTCATAAGATAGCTGGCATGAACCACCACCGTCTGTACGTCAGAGTTCTCTTGGGCCTTAATGAACGCATGAATAGAGTCTTTTTCAAGTGGCTTAAATGCCCATTGTCGGCTAGAATGGGTAAAAATCTGAATAGCGGAACAGTTCAATTCCTGCCCATGCGCTATTGCCTTATAAAGTCCCCCTGCAACGGAGACATGCGTGCCTAAAAGCGGCGATGATTTAGCCATAAAAATCCCTTTATTAATAAAGAAAATGAGTGTAAGTGAGTTGACAAATTAAGCAAATCTATTAGATTACAAACTGTATAATAATACATAATCATAGACATTTTTTTGAGTTTTCGCTCAAGTTACATAGATTCCAGGAGTTTTTATGAAACGGTACCTACCGTTTTTTATGATCTGTCTCTTAATTTTTTTAACAGGCAATCTTAATACGCAACAAAAATTAACCACTGCACACTTAACTGATTTGGGAGAATATGCCCTTCAGAGTGATGATTTACAAGCCGAAGACGAAATTAAACCTCTCAACAAGTCGCCTTTGAAAATTGAATTGGGTGACAGCATATTCGATTTTTCAGCTCGATTCCGCGTTGAAAGTTTTTATGGAAAAAGTATCAATTTACTCAATGCAGACAGCAATGACCAAGTATTAATACCCGCAAAGCATACTATCGATTTTAGTATGGGGTATGGTCTTGGTAAGCCCAGTCGTGGATATGAAGTTTTTAAATTAAAGACAACGGTCAGAACTCGTGGAACATGGGGCGCTCCTGAGAGCATAGCTTCAACCGGACCAGCAACTCTGAAGCTTGGTGAAGCCGTTTTTGGTTCGCATACTCATGCCATTAACCGCTTTATTTTATGGATGCGTGAGTTGTGGATGGATGTATCTCTTGAAGGGATATTTAATTACCCAAACGTATATAACCATAAATTTACCATGGGCTTTTTTCCTTTTGAGCTGGGCCGTGGTATCTCATTGGGAAGTGCTTACGCGACTGATCCTGATATTCTTGGGTACACCCCTATGGTTGGTATTGACCAGTTTGCTCCAGGGTTCAAATTATCTGGTAACTTGATAGTTCCTAATTATCTTTCATATGATCTTTACGCTGCTATCTTGAGAAACCGTTCAGATACTTTTAATAATGTTAACCTTGCAACACAAGGGCAAGAATTTAATTCTGTCGGTGAAAGCAGAGTGTGTGAGCCGGCACGCGGATTTGGAAAAATAGATTACGTTGTCGCAGGTAGATTGACGTGGAAACCGGTTGATGACCGCGAGAAGAAATTTCACCTTGAGCCATACGTTTTATATGACAGGCAGGCAGAGCAGCGCATCGAGTTTATTGGTGACGCAGAATCGAAATTAGGGACTATTGGAGTCGCTTTGAACTCAGAGTACAAAGGTTTCATATTTGATTTTGAATGCGCAAAGAATATGGGCAGACAGAATGTTAAGGGGTGGGACCGTAACGCTATTACCATTGAAAACAGAAATGGTGTATTAACCGTCGTCAATAGTGAAGTGACTGCTATAGCAAATCAGCCTCCTGATGATGCTGGTAAAAAGGCTATTTCTAACTCATCAAACCAAGATATCATTAATAGATCGGTACGTGGTGAGCAGTATAATGGCCAGCAGATAGTTGTCGCAACAAATGGCGAAACAAATTTGCAAAACACCAGTCAACGATTCTCTAATCCATATAAGAATGTCTATTCAGGGTTTATGTTTGTAACCGATCTAGGTTACCGCTTTTCAAAAAATTGGCGCTTTGCTATAGAGCTTGGTTATGCAACGGGCGATGCAAACCCAAATCGTGATATTCATGGACTAGGTGACAGTAATAAAGATGGTAATTATCGTGGTTTTATTAGCTTGCAAGAAGTGTATCAGGGTTCTTTAGTAAAGAGCGCGTTCTTGTTGAATGGTTCGGCTAAAGTGCCACGCGTAAGTAACTTTGCATCTCTTGATTTAAGCGACCCGACGGCAAATCTTATTACTCGATTCAATAATATCATCTACGTTGGCCCTAGTGTGGAGATTAAGGGCGTGTTTCATGAAATGCCATGGACTGTCATGCCGAACGTTATTACCTATTGGCAGGAGTTCCCTCTTAAACTATTTGATCGCGTTGATGGGCTCAGCTCTCATAAAAATGCGCGCAAATGGCTTGGTGTTGAGGCTAACATGTTTGGTGATATAATGCTTATGCAGGATTTTAAGTTATTCTTTGTCGGGGCATTATTCTTCCCTGGAAGCTATTATGATGATATTAAGGGTAAGCCGATCAATAAAGACCAGCAAAAAGCAATTGAGCGCTTAAATAAAACTGGGTCTATTGGCGAACGCACCCTGTTTTCAAGTAATCACGTAGCATTCTTTATGAACCTTGGTCTTGAATATAGATTTTAAATAAAAGATACGCGCATGTTTTTGATACAATTTCTTGAATATAGGCTCTAATTGGGTATACTAACAACGATTAGTAATTGTATTAAACTCAAGGAGTATCGTATGAAAAGACTTATGCTTTCATTATTATGTGTGTCAATGGTATCACCTCTTTTTTCAACATGTCCTTCTTTGCAAGAGACTGAAGAGACAACTTGCCAAAATAGCTTATGCACCTGTGAATCATGTACATGTGTAGAGTGCAAGTGTGATGGCACAGAATGCACAAAAGATATGTGCTGCTCTCAAGAAAATTGTCCATGCGATAATAATGGATGTGAAAAAGACAACAAGTAGTTTTTTAAAAAAACATCACGAAAAAGGGTCATTTATCAAAAGTGACCCTTTTTNNAATAAATGCGGGTGCTTTGGTGTATATCCCGGTTCCTATGGTGGTGAACACTTTACCATTCCACAAAGAATAGACACCGCTGTTTTCAGGGTAAAATAGTCCTGGCATAGAACTGTTATGCTGGTGTCCACGTATAATAGCTTTAACTTTATAAGGGCCATCTGAATATTTTTTTAAGGTATCTTCAACAAGCGCTCGACCAATGTCTAGGCCGACCCCACGTCTTGCATTGAAAAAAGTCTGTGTGTTATTGATGCTAAAATCATTCCATATAAAACCAAGTGAGGTGGGCTCTATTTCCATGTTTGGTTTTTGTGATAGCGCTTGCAAGCATAGGGGGTGCGTATCTTCAAGCAATCTTTTTGGATTATAGCTTGGCTCAAATCCGCCATGGCAACATTGAATATAAGTATTATTGCAGCCGACAAAAGCGGCAGCGGGCAGTAGGTTAAAAAACTGGATAATTTTGGTAAGTGCGGGTGATTTGGCTTTCGGATTAAATGTCTGTAAAATTTTATACCACATCTGAGCGGTGCTCATGTGTGAGGCGTTGTTTTTCTGAAATTCATCCAATTGATCTTTGAAACCATATTTTTCAATCATACTCAAATCTTCATGGTTTCCGCGTATAAGAAAAACTTGCCCAGGGTTTTTAGTTGCAAACTTGAAAAGTACCGTAAGCGCATCTGGCCCATGCTCGCCGCGGTCGGTCAAATCGCCGAGAAAAAAGAATAGATGCTCAGGGTTTTTGATTTTAAAATTGTTATCAATAATATTGTCTTGATACAATTTATAGAGTGATCCACTTAAAGCTTGAATATCACCATGCGTGTCACCAAAAAAATAGACATTGTTCGGGGCTGTTGTTGCGCATTTTAAAACGAAGGGTTGCATATACACATCGTCATTTAAAACGGTGTTACTCAAATTGATCTTTTGGTCAATCCAAGGCATAGTGTTTAGAAACTCTTTTTGCAAAGCAATATAGCGGTCCAAATAGTTTATAAATACACTATACGCAACTAAAGGCTGAGGGGCCTTAACTGCAGGCGCTCTGTTTTTGGCTGCATTGTACCATTCTTCTACCGTAACAGGTGATTGTGTAGGGGAAGAAGTGAAATATTTTTTTTGTAATTCAAAGTAGTTTTGTATTTTTGAGTACCAGCTACCCTTTTGGATTTCGCCAGCCCTTATGGTAAATATATTAAAAAAAATAAAAACATAGATATTTACTGCTTTCATGAGTTTTCCCCTTTGTAAAAATTTTTCCAATCTTTTAACAAATCATGTTTAATTTGCCATATTTCTGATGGCAAAAGATTATTGCTCATTAATTTCCACTGATCAAAATTTTCTTGAAACGTGAGCTCAATATAGGCAGGAAGACGGCCCTGGTAGCCTGTGCCGATAGTGGTGAGCACTTTATTGTCCCACAGTGAATAGACGCCTCTATTATTGCTTTCAAATAGACCAGGCATGCTCTCATTATGCTGATGGCCACGAATAACCCCACGGACAGCAACACTGTTTTTTGAATAAAAAGTTAAAAGCTTTTCGGCAAGCGTCTGGCCAATCATAAGCCCGCGACCTGCGGTGTAAGATGTCTGTTGTGTGCTATTGGTGATAGGATCACCTTTAGCTTTAAAATCATTCCATAAAAAACCGATATGGTAAGGTTGCATGTTTGTAGCGGTTAAGTCCGCGAACCAATTTGAGTGCCTCAGACATCTTTCATTAATATCTAAAGCCCTGCAAGATAGTAATCGGTTTTTTGGGTCCCAGAGCTCAAGTGGCATATGAAGTTCGTGGATGTTTTCCAGGCAGCGGTACTGAGCAGATTCAAGAAGCCGCTGCGGGTTGTAGCGCATTTCAAGGCCGCCATGGCAACACTGGAAATAGTTATTATTGCAGCCCACAAACGCTGCAACGGGTAATAGATTATAAAGAGAGATTACTTGAGCGCGCACAGGTTCAAAATCTTGCGGTGAGCTGCTATATAATTCTTTCAACTGTGTCACAAAGCCTGTATCAGCATAATTTTCATTGATTGAAATGTCTTCATGGTTTCCTCGTAAAATTATAACGCGGCCATGGTTTTTTAACGCGAACATAAAAAGAAGCGTCAATGTATCAGTGCCATGTTGTCCGCGATCGACCAGGTCCCCTAGAAAGAAAACATGATAATGAGGATTTATTATTTTAAAGTGATCATCAATAACCTTATCTTGATACAACTTATAAAGAATTGAGCTCAACGCGCGGACATCGCCATGCAGATCGCCGCAAAAGATAACACGGTCATCTGGATTGATTACATATTTTAAGGTAAATGGCCGGGTAGTGGCGCTTGTTGTCAAACTTTCATTGCTGAATGTTAATTTATTATTAATCCAACTTGTTTCATCTAAAAAATTCTTTTGCATAACTAAATATGCACTCAGATATTTTTTAAAAATATCTGGGCTCATTAATGGGGGTAATGTTCTCTTTGCTGGCGACATGCCACGTGTTTCACGGTGCCAGCGGGTGACCGTTTGGGGGTAAAGTGCTAATTCTACTATGTTCATGCCGATTAACTCAAAGATAGTGAGCATGACAAGGGCGCACAAGACATTGAAACGTCTTAATTTCATCTGAACCTCTCTGGGAAAATTAAAAAACTATTTAATAGTTACAAATAGTATATTATACTTAGATAAAGGAATACTAGTGTAGAGGAGAATACTATGATAAGCGCAAGAAAGCTTTTAAAAGATAGCTATTATATGTTGGTACAACATCCGTCACTCTTTTTTTATGGGATACTCTATTTTTTGCCATCAATGATATCTATTATAAGCATTCTATTTTTGGCTCTCAGTGTGGGCAGTCTGTCTCTAATAGCATTCAGCTTCCCTTCTGTGGTAAAAATGGTAGCTGGGGTATTGTTTGGTTCTGTGGGGACACTTTTTTTATTAGCGTTCATTTTTTTTGCAAACGTGATTATCTCATTGGGGTTTACCATCTATATCGAATCGATTTTGCAAAAAACGCATGTTTCAATGCTTGTTGCGCTTAAGCGCTCGTGGAATATATGTTTTAAGGTAGGTTGGGTTGTGCCCACTTATATGGTCTATTTTTTCTTGCTCACCACGCCGTTCTGGTTTCTTGCTTTAATAGCTTATTGTTATATTCACCAGCTTTTGATAGACGGAGAAGCGTCATTTTCAAAATGTTTTTCTTTGTCTTGGCGCCACTTTAAGCAGACATTTTGGGTACTTGTGCGGTTTTTCATACTTCTTGTGTTTGCAACGTCTTTCTGTTTTCTAGTAGCTATTGTCTTTCTCATGTTTCTAGCTACTCTGTTCTCTTTTTCTGTAGGCGCCTTTTTAAATAGTATTGCACTTTTATCTTTTGGTATTTTACTCTATGCATGTCTGTTTCTTTTCTGGATTCCAGGCTTTATTATTTTTAGGATAGGTATAAATAAAATATACCTCGAGGTTAAATAACACTATTAAGGAGATACAATGTTATTATATTGGGCTGCGGTTTTTTTCGTAATCGCTATCGTTGCAGGTTTATTTGGTTTTTCTGGCGTTGAGCATGGAGCCGTTGATATATCAAAAACGCTCTTTTTTGTCTTTGTGGTTCTTTTCTTACTTGCTCTAATTAGCGGTGTATTCTTTGTTGGGGGCCCTGTAGTTGCCTAAATAGATAAGAAGGTGATTAATTTTTCAGCTCTGGTAAAATAGAATATAATGATTTTTTATTTTACTGGTTGAAAATTATGGAATTTTTTAAAAGATCTATAGGCTGTGGGCAGATAGATAGCTCATTTTTAGATAAAGTTATTACCGTGTGCGGTTGGGTAAACCGTCGACGTGATCATGGAAACGTGATCTTCATAGACCTTCGTGACCGCACCGGCTTGATGCAGATCGTCTTTAGCCAAGAATTTTCGGCAGATGCTCGCAAAATAGCGCACGACGTTCGCTCAGAATATGTGTTGCAGGTAACGGGCAAGGTTGTACGCCGCTCCCCGGAAACTATTAATAAAGAGGTTTCCACTGGAGAATTTGAACTACAGGGTGCTGAATTAAAGATTTTAAATAAGGCCAAGACGCTACCTTTCAATCTGGAAGATGCTCAAAACGTTGAAGAAGAGCTCAGATTGCAATATCGCTATCTTGATTTAAGGCGTCCTGAGGTGCATCAGCGCTTCAAGATTCGCCACAAAATCATTCTTGCCATGCGTGATTTTCTTGATAAGCAAGGTTTTTATGAGATCGAGACCCCAATTTTGACTAAAAATACTGCCGAAGGTGCGCGGGAATTTTTAGTGCCATCACGGATCCACACGGGCAGTTTTTATGCGCTTCCGCAGTCACCTCAGGTATACAAACAGCTTTTAATGGCAGGTGGTATGGAGCGCTATTTCCAGATCGCTCGCTGCTTTAGGGACGAGGATTTACGCGCTGATCGCCAGCCGGAGTTTACTCAGCTTGATATCGAGATGTCCTTTATTAATGAAGCAGATATACAGGCTCTTATAGAAGGGTTGCTTGCCCATATTTTAAAAACCCAATTCAATGTTGATGTGCAGTTGCCGCTTATGCGTATGGATTATGATGTCGCTATGCATGATTACGGTTCAGACAAGCCTGATATACGTTTT
The DNA here is from genome assembly GCA_003165355.1 of Candidatus Babelota bacterium. Lineage (GTDB taxonomy): Bacteria > Babelota > Babeliae > Babelales > Babelaceae > BOG-1370. The sequence goes on from PLTG01000031.1 coordinate 12,721, forward strand.
GGGATGAAGATCAATGAACTGACAGATATTTTTAAGGACACTCAGCTTGCCTTTATTAAATCTATTATTCAAGCGGGCGGTAAAATTGGAGCACTTCACGTACAAGACTATGCATTTACCCGTTCCGAACTTGAAAGTTGGGTCAACCGCGCATTAAAAAATGGTGCGAAAGGGTTGGTCTGGATCCGGTTTACGCACGAGGGCACCGTTGAAGCGCCTATTGCTAAGTTTTTACCAGCCGATTTTATGCAGCAGGTCCAATCTGTTATTCCAGATCTTAAGCCGGGCAGCACTATTTTCCTTATAGCAGGCCCAGAAAAAGATGCTTGGGCGCAACTGGGAAGACTCCGTTTGCAGCTTGGAGCAGCCTTAAAGATTATTCCACAGGACAAACTCAACTTGCATTGGGTAGTCAACTTCCCGCTGCTGGATTATGATAAAGATTCAAAATCATGGAGTTCTGTTCACCATCCGTTTACCAGCCCGCAAGCAGGGTGGGAATCACAAGAGCCGGCGCACATGCGTGCACGAGCATATGACATTGTGCTTAATGGCGTTGAGCTTGGTGGCGGGTCCATTCGTATTCATACTCCTGAATTGCAGCAAAAGATTTTCGATTATCTTGGGTTTAATGAAGGGACTATGAAGCAGCATTTTGGGTTCTTGTTGCAAGCACAGGAATTCGGTTTTCCACCACATGGTGGCATAGCGCTTGGAATCGACCGATTAATTATGTTATTACTCAATTTAGAATCTATTCGCGAAGTTATTGCTTTCCCTAAAACACAGTCTGGCACTGACCCTATGATGCATGCCCCGACGCCTGTTGAAGATAGCAAACTCGCTGAATACGGCCTTAAGAAGATACCAGTTGTTAAAAAATAAAGAGGATGCCCATGACGCAACCAATATTTAAAGATACATCCATGAGAGCGCGCGCGCTTTTTAAAAGTGCAAACAGTTTTATAGGTGAACATATTTCGTTCACGCTATTTTATATATTATTAATGATTATGAGCGAGTTTTTAGGCTATGTTTGGCAGCTTCGACTTCGCCCAAGCATGAATGCATTTATGCAAAGTATTGGTTCATCTGAGCCGTTTCCAACGGACACCGGCAGTATTTTTCAAAATATAGTGCCAGAAGAAAGTATAAGATCTTTCGTTGAAAGTAATTATGCGCTATTTGCTCTTTTTGGGGGATATTTCGTAATAGTGTTAGCTTTCTTGATAGTGCTATTTTGTGCGCAATCTCTTTTACGTAAACGGGATGCATCATTGATTCATGAAATTGGCCATGGTTTGCATGCGTTGATTAAAGCTCCTTGGGTTTTGCTCTGGATTGCTACTAATTTATCTTTTATTTTTTTTGATCGTTTTGGATCTGCACCATTATTTTTTATTTTTTATTGCCTTTATATTTTAATTATCTGTATTCCCCTCTATTATGCGCAACCCTTGTTGTATGACAACTATTATTCATTTTCATCGATATGGAAAACGTCATGGGGTTATGTAAAACAAAGTTGGTTTGTATCTTTTAAATATCTCATATTAATTATGTTGCTCTATGTGCCATTTGGTATAATTACTTATCTTATTTCATTGAAGGCATTTCCTTCGCTAGTGATGTTAAGCAGTTTTTGCCTTAGACTTTATACTGGTTTATTGAGCTACGTTGGTTATAGTATGATCTATAATCATCTGAGAAGTCGGGAATAAAGATAGCTACAAGGAATTTTGATGACGCAACCAGTATTTAAAGATGCATCCATGAGAGCGCGTGCGCTCTTTAAAAGTGCAAACAGTTTTATGTGCAAGCATATCTCTTTCACTCTTTTTTATATATTCTTAGTTTTGGTGAGCGAGTCTATAAGCTATATTAATTTTTTAAAGCTCCATCCAAATTTAGCTGAATTTTTAAAAACGAATAGCTCTTTCTCTACAGTACCCGGAGCGATTTTTAACAATATTTCGCCACGCGGAAGCTGGCAGATTTTTGCTGAAAATAGTTATGTCCCATATGTTCTTTTTGGCGTTCAACTGACAGAAGCGTTTCTTTTTTTTGCATTAATATTTTGGGCACAATCTCTTTTGCGCAAGCGAAATTCATCATTTATACAAGAAATTATTCATAGTCTGCAGGCGCTCGCAAAAGCACCATGGATGCTGGTGTTATTGTTTCTTAGTAACTTTTCACTTTATACTATTCGTTTCGAATCATTTTCAGTTGAGCTTATATTTATTAGTATTATAATTTTAATAGCGGCTGTTTTTTCTATTTTTCTCATATACGCTCAGCCTTTACTTTATGATAATTATTATTCGTTTCCATCGGTTTTGAAGATATCCTGGAGTTATGACAAACAGAGCTTGCTTATACTTTTAAAATGCCTTTTATTGCTATCAATTTTGAATCTTATAGTGTTGAGCGTATGGTTTTCTTATGAAAATTTAGTTGCCGCTTCTTTTCCTCGGTCCTTAACACATATCGTTATAGGAACGATAATAGCTTTACTTTTCAGAATATATACTGGCTTATTGAGCTTTGTTGGTTATAACATGATCTATAATCATCTGAGAAATCGTGAATAAAGAAGTTATCTAAACGGGCGATTGTTATGAAATTTTTAATCCATAAAAAAATTACCTACATAGCCCTTTGTCAGATAAGTATTCTCTGTGCCGATAAAAAAATGGTGATTATCGATACAGATGTAGGCGGCGATGACGCTTTTGCACTCTTATTGGCAACCCATGATGAGCGACTAGATGTCCGGGCCATTACCACTACGTATGGAAATGCAGATCTTCAGCAAACCACCAACAATGCAGCCTATGTTTTGCAGCGCTTTGGTATTCAGCATATTCCTCTTTATTCAGGAGCAGACAAGCCTTTAACAAGAAAGTTTACTAAGGATGATTTTTGGGATACAACTGGCCTGGGTGCCATTAAAGACCTCAAGAGCTATGCGCTATCGCATAATGCTGTTCAACGTATGTTGCGATTGATTAAAAAACATCCTAAAAAGATAACTATTTTGGCTCTTGGGCCTCTGACAACTATTGCACAGGCGATTAAAAAAAATCCGCGCGTCATGGCTCAAGTGTATGAAATTATAGTTTTTGCAGGAAATCTGGGTACCATGACTGAGTTATCACGGCCTGAATTTAATGTTGCGTTAGATCCTGAAGCGGCAGAAACGGTTTTTAAATCGGGCATACCGGTAAAAATTATCACCTTTGATACAGCAGTCAGGTTACATATCACATGGGCAGACTTACTTAATTGTTCGCCGCCACGAGTGAACGATTTTATACATCAGATGTTGGCCACAAATGAACAAAAAATGCTCGCAGATTGTGTGTACGATCCTTTAGTGATCTATGCAGCCTCTTGTGCGGTTCCCAGCATACCAATTTCAATTTCAATTATCATGACTCATTCCGGGAAAAATAATATTGGCCAGACTTCAGGAAAGCCATGCTCGGGCCATTGTACCATTTCACATATTGAGGCACTCAATAAAGATGCGCTTATTGCCTATTTTACTCGGACATTACAGAAATTATTTTAAGATGGCATAAGCAAGGCAACCTTCAGCCAGCCGTCTTCGCGTTTATCAAAATGCTTATAGGCATCAATTACTTTATCAAATGAAATTGTTTGGGTTATAAAAGGTGTGAGATCAATTTCTTTTTTATGAACCCATTCCAGTAATTTTGGAATATAAGCACGATGATTACAATTGCCCATTTTGATGATAAGGTTTTTCCCCATAGCAGTTCCAATGGGGAAAAGATGGAATGGTCCCGGGTATACTCCTATAATAGAAAGGGTGCCTGCTTTGCAAAGCGCATCAACCTCCCATTGCAACGCTTGCCACGGCGCATTGCCGGGTAACCATTGCGCTTGATGATCGCTCGAATCTGCCCATGTATAATGCGGCTGTTCAGCATCTATACCTACTGCATCAATGATTTTATCTGGTCCTTTGCCGTGAGTTAATTTTTTTAAAACTGAAACGGGATCTTCATGATCAAAGTTTATAGCATGGGCACCCTGTTTTTCTGCCAATGCCAAGCGAGAAGGGACATTGTCTATGGCAAAAATAGTTTTAATGCCCGATCTTTTTAAAAGAAGAATAACTAATTGTCCCACCGGACCGCAGCCGAAAACGGCTATATTATCAGTGGGCTGTATATCAGCCATTTCAACTCCCATGTACGCAGTTGGCAAGATGTCTGAAAGTAAGATAGCTTGACTATCTGTTACATCGGTAGGTATCGTAACGAGCCCTACATCTGCAAAAGGTACTCGTACCATTTCAGCCTGCATGCCATTAAATGGCCCTGATTTTTTAGGGCCGCCGTAAAACGCGGTATTGGTTTGTGAATCATTATGCGTATAATAATCGCATTGTGAATAGATCTTTTTTTTACAATAATCACAGGTTCCACATGCTATTGTTGAAGGTATAATTACGCGGTCGCCGACTTTAATTTTTTTCACATCTGCGCCCACTTTTTCAACAATCCCAACGCCCTCATGCCCCAGTATTGTTCCCGGTTGCATACCCGTCATGCTGCCGCGAATCATATGTAAATCGGTACCACAAATGGTGCTCATGGTTATACGTACAAGAGCATCTTTTGGATCTTGAATAATAGGGCTTTGTACCTCTTCTAGCGCGATGTCACCAATTCCCTTAAAAACAACTGCTTTCATATCTCATCTCCTTTTTTTATTGATTTCGATAGTGCATAAATTTACGATAGAATCTTGCATCGAGATTGTAAAGAGATATGGCACGTAAGCGCCTAGATATTCTATTTTCTTATATATTGTGCAATATTAAAAAGTGGTAATGCTATTCCGAGTGCCAGTATATCGGAAGACGTAAATGTTCTTACAAGAAGGGCCAAAGCGCCCAAATTGAGCATACAATCATCTATCGGTTCCGATATAAGACAAGAAGTCGCTGCAGCCAGCAATCCACTTGCACCATAGATTGCAAATATTTGTTGAGGCGTTAAAGTAATGGCCCCTTTACTTGCGATGGTAGCGCACGTCAGAACTGATAATGCTAAAATGAAATCATCGCCAGTGGCTTTTTTCATGCCTGATACAAAGCCAGCAGTATGAGGGAGGGCGGGAATGTCTTGAGCATGACTATAAGCGCAAAAAAGAAGAAACAAGAATAATCTTTTCATGTTATTTTTCTGTAAAACCTGTAGCACATGCCATGGCGCAAAGATAAGATAAAATACTTAAGTGTTTCCCTGATGCCTTGCTGTAAATCATAAGCGCTGCGAATGAGGTACACGCTTTTTCCATTATTTGCGGAGTAAAGCCATTGAGGTCACTTTTAAAAAAATGGCATCCCAGGCAAGAGATCGCAGTTTGAAGTATGAATTCTCTGTATGAGAAATGTACTGATTTATAGGAAGAAGGGGTGAGTAAAAACAGCCTCTCTTGCGATTCTTTATTGTTGGACAAAATCGAGCACGATACAATTAATGCACATAATATAATGATCTTATTTGTCATTGAAAGAGCCTGAAGCCAATTCTAAAAATTTTTTAGGATCATACTGATTAACATGGATTAAAAAATCATTGATTTCAGCAGGACAGCTTCGTTTGATCGCAGAATACTCCGAATGATTTGAAGATGAGGCGCATTTAAGAAGATTTTGTTTCACTTCAATTTGTTTTTTGGCTAATTTCACTTTCTCTTTGTTGGCGGATGGACCGTAAATTTGAATTGCGGTGGTAGTGGCGGTGGAAAGAACCATAGCTAAAATGGTTGCTTGATTCTCTTTGATGAGATCGGCAGATCGTGAAGCTGCTGAACCTAGAGCTTGTGCGATTTGATCTGTATTAACCGCATGTAATAGGCTGAATGGTAATATTGCAATATACAGTGTTTTTTTCATAAAATGCCCCTAAAAATCATTTAGTTGTTGTTTTGGTTGATAATCGATTGCATACGTCTATAATTTGGAATGTAAGAGCGGTTGCGGATAGTCCGATGGTTACGTGAGTGCCATATTTTTCAATCCATGTTTTATCATCTTTTTCCTGTATTTGTGCAACTAATTTTGCATGTTGCAGCAGGTGTTGAATTTGTTTGTCGTTAAACTTTACCTGGTTATCCATTTCTAGGCGTTTAATGCGCTGAACAACTCTTTCGATAAACCTGATGCTATACCCGTCGGTATTTTTTACCAAGTATTTGATGCTATCTTGGGAAAAGTTGATATCCGTATTAAATGCACATAGACGTATAATTTTTTCTCGCGATTCTGTGTCTGGATTTTTAAATTCAATAGCGTCTGAATTTACTCTGCTTCGGAAAGCAGCATCGAGTGATTCAAATTTATTTGTAGCGAAAATAAAGAGAACATGGGGATCTTGATGATACTTGTCGCAAAGGTTCCAAAGATTCATGATACTATTTTCGTCGTCTTTTCGAGAGTCTCTATTTTTTCTTGTGGAAGCAATAGCATCTATTTCATCGAAAAATAATACAATTTTTTTATCAGATTTTTTTGCAACATCAACTTCATGTTCTACAATATCAATAACTTTTTTTGGACCTTCTCCTTGAAATGAGCCAACAAGTGATGACGAGACGACTCGTTTAAACTCCGCGTTCGTTACTTGCGCAAACGTTTCTGCAGTAGTCGATTTGCCATTTCCTGGAGGCCCATGAAAGATATAGATGTTATTTGAGGCCTTGCAGTATGCTTGCCCTTCGGGCGTATCCTTAAGATAAGTAAGGTCCTGTCTCAAGAAATTAAAAAGCGAAAATAGCGCACTATTTTTGTTGACAACAAGATGATTCTTAAATGTTTCCTCGAGAAGCTGCTTGTTGTTTTCAGATAGAAAGTCATCTTCTGCTTTTGTTTGCCAGAACCATCCGTGTGCTGCGGCTATAAAAATGATAGGTAAGAGAGAAAGTTTTTGTTTTAAGGTCATTGGTTCAAATGTTACTTTGGTATAACTTATCTCTTTTTATACTGACATAAAAAACAAGAAAGTGAAGGTGAAGTTTTAGTCTTTTGGGGAGAAACGATCTACCCACATAGGGTCATTCTCCTCTTCTGGTGTCATTTTTTCGTATGTCTCAATCTCGAATTTATTACTATCAAAGGTGATAATTATTTTCTCAAAAGCCTCTTCATCTATTTTTTTCCATTTTTCCATGAAATCATAAAGGGCTGCCCTTGATACAATAAAATGATTGTCGTTCTGGCCGGCCTCACTAGATAGGCTAAAATTTCCATCATTCATTAATGTTAATACGGATGTATTACAATGCCACCGTTTTTTTCCGTCTTGTACTTCTTTTTCTATCTGCTCAGGCTCATAGACCCATACCGTAGTGCCCATGAAATCAAATAAGCTTTCTAAGTAATTTGAGCTAACGTCACCGATTCCTTTTCTGGTTTTTTTATTAAATAATATTTTTATAATTTCCATAATTTCCCCCTATAAGCATTCATTTACACATTCAATTAAATTTTGGCCTTCTGGCGAGTTCATAAATGAAATCAAAGGACAACATGTATCAAACGTTATGCCATTAGTTGCTTGTAATAAATATCGCATGCCACATTCAGTTTGAAATACGATGATCCGTCTTGCTCCGTGGAAGCGATCGCTTAAAATCCCTGCTCCAGATTCCTTAAAGCCGAGCTCGAATGCCTTTGTTATCTGTTGAATTAATTTTTGGCTGTTGAAATTGTTAAATATACTTGATGTCTTTTCTATGCCCTGATAGAGAAATTTTCCGTAAGATTCTTTATGTCCGCCAGAGATAGTCCTCAATAATCGAAAGTCAAAGCAACATTGTGCACTTTGCGTATGTGCACCTTTGATCTCTTGAGTTTTATCAAGTAAATTACCATATCGGATATGCGTAAAAAAATTATTGGCCAGCCGGATATTGTTTTTAACAGCGACATCAAGTTTATTGAACCAATGTATAAGCGCCAATTCTGCTTCATCTATAACTTCGTGATGTTCGCATAACTCTTTAGCCGCGACAGTGGCAGGAATAACAATTCCATCCTTAGGATCATTATTAGGATCGTCACCGTGATTGTTTTTGGGGTCGTGGTGAGGACTCGGGGGCGGTGGTGGATTCGGGCCGCCATTATCGTGGGGTGGAGGAGGAGTATTATTACCATGTGAATTAAATAACACTCCATTTTTTTGGGCCTCATGGAGCGATAGAACACCGGCTATTTTTTGAAATTTCTTATAATTTCTTTCATATTTTTGCATGCCGGGATCAGAATCAAATAAATAGGGAAGTCTAAAAAGTTCGCTATGGAATTCACTTCCTGTAAGGGCTTGAAATATGCCATCTGCTATATAAGCAAAGACCAATGCTTGATCGTCAGCATGAGCAAGCCCGGCAGTATTGATATAATTCCAGGCGCGATCAAGTTGCTCAAAAATAACTAAAGGGGTATTTTCTGACGTATGGAGTGATAAAATTTTGTTTGCATATTCGGTAATTTGTCGCTGCACGGGCCATGAGAGCTCTTTATTGATTTGAAATTGTTGTGCACGATAATCATCTTCATACATGCGCAGGAGGCCCTTTTCATTAAAAAAATGTCGAGCGAGATCCGCATTGTCTGAATGATGAACATTAAGTAATAGTCTATTGAAACCCTCAATGCAGCTGGTCAAGTTGGGAGCAGTATCGATTAAATTATAAAGAAAATCTATAATTCCATCGCCAGGATTTTCGGGTAATTTTGACCACTTGCAGAGATTTCCAACAATAGTGTATCGTACCTGAAGATTTGTATTAATATCTTTTATATCCGAAGGTAATTGATGGTAAGGCGAATTCTTATAGTAACTATATTGTTGCCGCAGCACTTCTTTCTGTGAAAAATTTATCCACCAGGGATCGCGCAGGTATTTTTTAAGTATGCCAGTTTCAGAACAAATCTGTTCGACTTGTTCTGGCTGTATAGCATTTGCGTGTCGTTGAACTTCGTTTTTTTGTTGAGTAGTTTCACTGATTTGGCGCCAAGTATGATTATTTATAGCAACTTTGAGTATGCCTTGATCATTAAAGAAATATTTTTTTACCACATCATGATAGGGATGTTGAGGGTCATGCCAACATTTATATAAATACTCAACATGTTTTTGACAATCATTTCCCAAATCAACTAATGAATAAAGATAATCATTGAGATGGATATCATGATACCCATCTGTTAATGCATATATTTTGACGCACGCTTGCTTGAGCTGATCGCGCGCTTTAAGACTTGATTGTAATTGAGAAATTGAAGCTGGATAAGATATTTTTTGGTCTTTATAGTCTAAAAAATCTTGTTGTATTACCTGTTTATTTTGATAATTTTTCCAAAAGGGGTCTTGATGATATTTATTCAATATTCCGTAGGAAATATCAAATTCATTTGAAAATGAGAAGAAGAATTGATATAACTCTGCATGTTTTACAGGAGCATCCATCCATAATTGTTGGCTAGCGTGAGTTTTGAACAACCTCTCTGCTTCAAAAAGTCTACCTTGCTCGAATAGTTGGATGACGGAAAGCATATCATTATTAAAGGTGTTCGTACGAGCTTTATTGAAAAGATTGGCTTTATTGGGCCACGTAATTTTTGATATGTCTGACCAGGATTTATTCTTTCCGGTCGATCCTGGGCGGTTAAGTTCTTGCTGCCATATCTCTTTCATCTCAAGAATACCGGATTCATATGCCTTTTCTAGATAATATATATATGTATTATCATCATCTATAAAAAGTTCTCGCAATGCCCTGGCGGCATCAAGATGCCCGTTATTCACGTGTTGTGTAAGTTTTAATGTGCCATCTTGCTCGCAAATTGGTGGCAGTAATGCAAAATATGCTTGCCTTAAGTATTCATAATGTGGTCCATAAAAAGGCGCCTGATTTGACAGTATAATTCTGCTTTTTAAGCGAACTTGCTCGTTTGGGTTGTGAATAGCAATAATCAGGTTTGCTAGTGATTCCAATTGTCGCTCATAGGCTTGTTTAAAAGCAGGATTTGTTTTGAATAATGCACATATGTGCATATTTTTTATTCTGATATCATTTTCACTTAAAAAACGATGCTCACGCATAGTGTTTGCAAGAGAATTATTTTGTAAAACAGATTCCAGGGAAAATGACAGTGGTGAATTTAATTGCGCTGAAACAAATTCTGCGCTGAGTGGGGAATATCCGGTGCTGGCTTGTTTTGTAGAAATTATTTGAATTGGTTGGATATTTGCAAGAGAAGAAGGCAATTGAATTGGTTGCTGCTTGTGCTGGTAGATAATAGCTAGGTTAAGAATATGGGGCATTGCGTTGACGGCCACTTTTTGCAAAACAACTGCCATACCAAAAATGAATGCGGGAAAAGTGAAAGAAAATGCAAGAAAATAAAAATAACGTTTCATGTATACATCGTTTTAATCGCCTGAAAATGCAATAAAAAGTATACACTTTTTTGTGATGATTATCTCTATCTTTATGGTCTATCGATGTCTAGGATATACTCAAGAACAGTATGGATCTCGATAGTAAAAAAATAGGGCGATTTTAAAATCGCCCTATTCAATAATATTGGAAAATAATAATTTAGAATTGATCATTTAGTTGAAGTGAACGCCACTGTTTATCAGTAGTTGTTATACCCATTTTTGCGCGCTCAATTAATAAAGGCGCTAAGATGCCCATTGTTGTTATGGTGCCGTTAGGTATTCTTGTCAAAGTTCGGCTAAAGATACTGAGGTTTTTCTGTGGAATGCCGCGTATTCCTTTATACAGCGTTTCAATCATTACAGGACTTTGTAGGGCGAATTCTGCGAGTGGTCCGCAAACCAATCCTCTTACAATATTTTGAGAAAATTCAAGACCTTTTAGATCGTCCTTAGAAGGTATAGAAAAAATTTGAGTTGTGGTTAAAGCTACAAGAGCTAATAATAATTGTTTTTTCATAATTATTGACCTTTGTTTTTCGTTCTTTTAAAGTAACTACCAAGCAACCTAAAGAT
>PLTG01000037.1 GCA_003165355.1 Candidatus Babelota bacterium
TTGTATGCAACGCATTCACAACCTTTAACACCAAATGCAGTGGCAGTAGCAGTGAATAAGCAGCTGCTTGCAGAACCTACAGCAGAGATTTTTTCACGTGACATACCAAAGACGTTGTAACCGAATCCAAAGTCAAATCCACCGTGGGTGTAAACCAAGCGAACCGTTGCATCACCTTTAACCGCTGTACGTACATCAACAGAACGTGTAGTAAAGTCAGCAGCAGTGATCAAGTTACCAGCATAAGTGTAAACACCGCCAACAACATTGAATTGTTTCAATAGTGAGTAACGTGTTAAGCAGTTAGCAGCGTTGCAGTTATTGCAGCCACTGTTACAGTCTGTGCTTGAGTTGCAGCCAGTAGAACATGCAGAGATATTGCAGCTTGTGCCACAGCTATCAACTGAACAGCCGGTGTTGCAGCTTGTGTTACAGCTTGTAGCCGCACAGCTATTTACTGCACAACTATTTGCAGCACAGCTAGTGTTGCAACTGTTGTTACAGCTGTTATTACAGCTTGTGTTACAGAGGTAGTTAGCAGCTAATGCAGTGTTGGTAGATGCAAGATCAAAAGTACGTAGTGAGTTGTGTTTCAACACAGAAACTACATAACCATCAAGCATTGCAGTAAGCTTTTGGCAATCGTTATTGTTCCACAATTCCCAACGGCTAGAAATACCGGCACCGACTTCCCAGCCCTTGCCGTTACCGACAATAGCATCAAAGACGTAGCAAGGTTTTACTTTGCTACCTGTAGGGGCAACTACACGGAAGAATGCCCCAAGGAAGTAGCTGTCGCAACGAATGAAATCGTAACCAAGGTTCATAGAAAGACCAGCAAGGCCGCTTTCTGTTCTGTCACAAAAATCGAAACGACCGAAGGTTGTTCCAGTTTTTTTGTCGCCAAATACACCTTGAAGACCAAGTGCTGTTTGAATGTCAGCAATTGGAGCTACAGTAGAAGTTGTAGCGTTCATGTAACCTGCAGGAAACGCAACGTTACCAAAGGTTGTTGTGGTATTGCATGAACAGTCTGATTGCAATTCACGTTTTTGAGCTTCAAAGTTCATGTCAAATTGTAAGTACAACCCTTTAACCCATTCATCAAGACCGACGAACCAGTCAAAATGTAAGTTGAAAGATTGAATAACAGGTTTAAGAACAATAGAACCTTGGAAGTTACGTGAAAGACCAAAGTTGTCTGCAAGAAGTGCATTTGCTGCAGGGGCTGCAACAGCGCTACCAGCAAAGTTCAATACGTTGCTTCCAAACATGCCTCGTGCAAGGTTTGCGCCATTGAATGAACGTTGGTATTCAAACGCAAGTTGGAACCCGCCGTACACTTGGTCCATATCAAAACGGTGTTGATATTCAAGTCCGTAGTTGATAACGGTGTTATCGTACGTAGGACGTTTAATCAATACTGAAGGGCAGTAGCAGCTACTTTCACAGCTGGTGTTACATACACTGGTTGTGCATGAATTAAAGCAGCATGATTGGTTACAGCTATTGTCACAGCTGTTGCAGCTCGTGTTGCAACTTGTATTGCAGCTGGTATCACAGCTCGCGGCGCAATTAGTGGTGCTTGCACAGCCAGTGCTGCAGCTATCTGCAAGCGCGAGCGCAGGCACCAAAAGTGCGAGGGTTAAAAATATTCTCGAAAGTTGTTTCATCAAAGTACTCCTTTTAAATACGGTGCATTTTTCACCAACGGTGTGCTTATACACCAAAAAGATAACAACCAAAATTGGGTGTGAGCCCGGCTCACTCATAAGATTTTTCAAAAACCTTATGGAATCGACGTCTTAAAGCGACGCAGTATGAGTAAAACATGGTGAAATAGAGATGATTACTGACTGCCTCCTTTCTTTTTTTTAATTTTTTATTTCTTATACTAAAGCTGATCTTCATTATCGATGTTAAATTTAGTCAAAAGAATCAAAATATGCAAGGTTTGATCAATCATATTTTTTTTGTCAATCAAAAAACCCTTTTGAATAGCATCTTTTTTTACCACGAGACGGTGCCCTTTATCCATATGCTCCACTGATGTAATTCCGCAGGCGAATTACTTGCCGTTTCTATTGACCCACCAACTAAAACAGCAGGTTGTGTATGGCAACCGACCCATGTATAGCCCGTTTCAGCAAAGAAGGCATGGGTCATTTGTGCCGGAGAGCGCGCTGAATCGACATCTATAGTAACACATTCAACAACAAGAGGCGGTTGTGAGGCGATAGCCACTCGTGAAGTATCAAGCACCGTAGTGCCACTCACGTTGCCATAGGTGGTGGTGTTTGGTAACGCTACCGGGTTATCAATCGGCCCTGCAGCATAGATAGTAGAACTGCTTTCGGTTGCATTAAGCCCCGTAAGCCCACGGGCAAGAGTGCCGGTGGTGATATAATTGTAAGCGCCCGTTGTCCCTTTTATGCCATATACATTGCCGCCTGTTGGGCAGGTCGGTTGATCAAATTGTACGCAGATATGTTCGGCAGTGGTTCCCCACAGTGCATAGCCAAAATTTTGAGTGAAGCCCTTATGTTCAACAGAGAGCTTAAGATCTATATCGCCTTGAAAGGGGCGGCTGACAAGAACAGGGTAGGTGGTGACATAAGATGCTTCGATAAGTTCGCCATCGTACCCTTGTGTATTTTTATTTATCTTTTTTAAAAGCAGATATCTGCTTAATGGTCTTGAGCAGCATTGGTCGATTGCTGTCAGATCAAACGTGCGCAACTGTTTGGTTTGAAACAGAGTTTCTCCTGAGATGTCCCACAAGAAGGTTACATCAGTAGGGTTATCCACATGCGTGAAGCGATATTGCCCCTGCGTCCCCAACCCGAGCTCGAAAAATTTGCCATTTCCGCACACGGGTGAAAAGAGATATTCTGGTCGCTGTTTGTTTCCTGTCGGAAAGCTGGCTCGCACAAAGACACTTAAAAAGGCGTAATCGCTGCAGATAAGATTTCTTCCCAGACGGACTATTAATTCTGCAAGTTCTGTCCTCTTGAGAGGGCACCAACTAATTTTATTATAAGAAAGTGGTCGCAAAATATCACCCGTGATAACATTGCCTGTAAAATATGTTCGCGCGGAAGGCGCAGTTTGTGCTGGTGCTGCTGGCGATGGCGCAGGTGTCACTGGGTTACAAGCATTTTGATATGCATCAGCAGGGACTATGGGTACTGCATGGGTAAAGGTAATAAGTGTATCGCCCATATATCCGTTGGGGAAAATCGTCATGCCGCGATCAACCACCGTTTCGCACGGGTTTAGTGACCAGCGTGCATAATTAACCGGAACCATAAAATTGACATATAGTCCAGAAAGAACATTATCTAGAGGCTTATTAAAATAGAAAGAGAACAGCACGTTTTCTATGCGCGGATTAAAATGGATACTGCCTTGAAAATCTGGTGCTAATCCAAAGTTGTCCGCTAAAAGATCGGTCGATGCGCGGTTGGGGACTTGGCTCCCAGAAAAATTCAAAGTCGAAGCGCCAAAAAGATCACGCGCGATATTTTTGCCTTTATATGACTGTGCGTAATTTAAACTGGTTATAACGGTATACTCATAAGCGGGTAGACAGACCATCGATGGCGAGTGGCCCTGTGAGCGGGGTATATAGACGGTCTTCACCGCTCCCGCCTTTACTGCATCCAAAGTGGCGGTAATGCATATTAAAAATAGTAGTGGTATAGTATATAGAGTAAATTTCATGTACTTCTTCCTTTCCAGACTGTAGTCTGCATAAGATAAAATAAAAAAAACTATGCGTATAGAGCTTTCTGTTATTTTACAAATTATTTTAGAATCGCTACCCATTAGTTCGTCGGGGAATTTAGCGCTCTTTGGCCTTTCGTTACCGACACAAATTAACTATGCTACCCATGGCGCAACGCTTTTAATCTACGCACTTTTTTTCAGAAAAAAGTTGCTTACTCTTTTATTTCACCCGATACGCTGTTATAAAAATATTCTTGAGGCCATGCTTTTTGGCACTTTGGCACTTATTCCCACATTAGCGTGTTATGCGCTTATTGAACATACACTGCCTGCGTTTCCCCTCTGGTTGGGATTTTTAATTACCTCGCTTGCTTTGTTTTCAGCGAACATCACAATTTCCCCCAAAGGCATCCTGAGTATTGGTGCGAAACGCACTATTTTGCGCACGCAAAATGTATCGAAGGGCGCCTGGGTTGAAACAGGTAGGACGGCTTTCATTATCGGCTGTGCGCAGGGGATTGCGCTCCTGCCGGGAATATCACGCCTGGGTATTACCTATGCAACGGGGCGCTGGCTCGGACTTTCATGGCGCACATCGTTTGCATTTTCGTGCATGATCGAAGCGCCATTACTTATTGTTGCAAGTTTGAAGGGGCTGTTTGATCTCCGAGCAGAAATTGTGCAGGTATCTATCGCCGCACTTACGGGCTATATTCTTGCGACGGTGATTTCGTATCTCATGCTCTGTGTTGTTTATAAAATGGCACAAGAAAATAGCTGGCGGATCTTTGGTGTGTATACGGCGATTCTTGCATCGGTCGCGTATATGATAGTAGTCTAAAAAAAGAACTTTATTGAAGGAAAATACATTCTATGAAAAAAATGTTACTTGTAGTATTAGGATTTGTGAGTACACTTTGCTGCAGCGAAGCGGGGATACCCGTTAAAAGTAATACTGAGTTGTATCAATGGCTTGGGTACCTTTCTGAGTGCGCAGCATGTGCTGCAGTGCATGGGACAGGCAGCTGCCTTCAAGAAAACTCGTCCGATCCACTGTTAGCGTTGGCCATTTTTGTCGCACAATTTTATATAGCAAAAGCTGCACAAGTTTATATTAGTGATGAAGTATTCAATTTTCAGGCCAACGACTGGGCTGCAGCAGAAAACAATTGGGCCCATTTTTGGGGCTGGTTATTTTCAGGGCATATGGCAAAGATGATGGAGCGATGCACAGAATTGCGTCGGTCAAATATGTTCGCGGAAAAACTTAAATATGTACTTAAACAACGGCGAATTGAAATATATATATCATAAAAAACAGCTGGTGGATCTTTGGGATCTACACCAGCCTGTTATCTATACTAGCGTATATGCGCTAACTATTATTGTTTGTTTGCAAGTAGTTTGACGGACAGAAGTGCGCGTTGTTTTTCTGCATGGCTTATGCCAAGTACATAATTATCATTATAACTGATAATTTCTTCAATACCTTTTGCGCAGATATGTAGCTTTTCAGGATCGTTTTCTTTTTCCATGAGGCTATGAGCATTATTTAATGAGATATAGCTCTCTTTAATATCGGTGTATTTTTTTGCAGCAAGAAGAGCGGTTGGTGCTGCGATCAATCCGAGGAGTAACCCTCCTGATAGAATGGGAGAATGGCCGAGGGCCCCAGCTTTGAACACGAGAGGGACAATAAACGTTAAAGGGGCTAAAATGTTTGGTGCAAGCTTACTTGCAGCAAGTAATCGAGGGTTTTTAAATAAGGGCTCTTTTGCGCCGCGAACAGCATAAGTATTTGAAGATATAAATACTAAAAGAGTAAGTGTATATTTTATGATTTTCATAGATTAATCCTTTGGATTTGTGATATATTTAATTTTTTTTATCAACAAGTAGTTTGGCGGCCAGAAGTGCGCGTTGTTTTTCTGCCAGATTCGTGAAGATTCTATTGTGGCTAGTTAAAAAATTCATCATGGTCTATTTGGGCCAAGAGCTTCTGTGCGTCCTTTTCCCATAAAGTGTTATTGGCAGAGATTATATCTTTGAGTAATTTTTTTGCTTCATCAATATCTTGATCGCCATTTTTTCCGGTAAAATAATCTTGAGCAAGAATGTAATTTGCCCTATGTAGCTCATAATTTTCACCAAGCATATCTGCAAATTTAGAATTTAAATGTTCATCAGCCAATGTATCTATAGTTTTAGGATCCGTGCCTGCATCAGCCCATAGTTGTTTTTTATCTTCCATGCTTAATCCCGACCCTGCGCCCAATCCTGCGATAGTTGTTTTAACGTAGTTACGGAAATCAAATGAGCTATCTAGTGTGGTATAATCAAGATTTGGTTTATCAATAATGAGCATGGAAAGACAGTGGTTTGCATACCAGCGTGTTCTTTCAGAATGCATTTTGCCTTTTTGTACGGCACGAATAGCCAAGAAGCCTTTTTTGCAGACTTCATCGTTTTTATTCTCCATATACTCGACATCGAGCATATTTTGCACGATTCTATCTTCTCTTATGTGATACGCGGCATAAGCGGAACTAACGACAATTGTTCCGGCAATCATGCTTTGGTTTCCGCCCGCTTGTAACATTGAAGCTGTTATGAATAGTGCCGATAAGAGTAATTTTTGCATGATTTTTTCCTTCAACGAATGTTATGTTATTTTTGTTTTAACTGTTTGCTTATGTTGCTTATAAGCGTAAGTGGTTATCTCTGTTTTTGTATGGTGTCTCCTTATATAAAAAATAAATCTGCTAATTCTAGCGCATATTCTATGTAATGGCAAGATCAGGACGTGCATATCCCTGGTTCAGTATAAACTCTTGTGATACATTACCTGAATTCATTATTCTTATTTAAAAATGGAGTATTACTTATGATGCATATTTTTTATCAAGTTTTTGGCGGAGCCGCATGGCTCTTTGTTCTTGTTGCAGTGCTGTGCGTAGTGCATTATTTTTCCCCTCGCTTTCATCTCAAGTCGACCATAGCGGGTATCATCTGCATAGCCTGTGCGCATAGTATCTTTATGCACAACGGCGCCTACGACGCGAGCATGTTCTATTGTGGTGGGCTGTTGGGGCAGGTATTGTATGGGCTCTGTTCGTATGCAGCGCCGCATGAAGCGATCATGTTTATCTGTTGGATCTTACTCACGTGTGGCGCGTTATTAATTGTCGGTTATGAATGGGTCGCACCACTCAGTAGTATGATGAGGAATCTTTTTAAAAGAAAAGATGTCGAAAGCAGTATGCATTATCAGGCGGCGTCAACGATGGAGCTTGACGACTATGAAGATGATGTGCAAGATGCGAAAGATCAAGAGTTTGAAGAACTTATTGTGAGAACAAAGCCTCAAAGAATTACGCCAGTTGAGGAAGATGCCATAGAATACCCCTTTCCCCATTTAGAAAAAACGGCCCCTGATCAACAACAGACAGATAAAAATAGTGCCCATGCACAAAATAAGGCGCAGATACTCGAGGAGAAATTACTCCGCTTTGGCATCAAAGGCAAAGTAACTTCAATTACCGTTGGTCCTGTGGTAACTCTGTATGAATATCAACCACATATCGACGCAAAGATAAGTAAAATTATTGCCCGTGAGGATGACCTTGCTCTTGCGTTACAGGCAATAAGTTTACGTATTATTGCCCCGATACCGGGCAAATCGGTGGTCGGTTTTGAGGTTGCACATGCAGAACGGACATCGGTCTATTTCGGGGTATTGTATGAAGCGAGCTTGAAAAAATTTAAAGGTCACTTGCCGCTATTGCTTGGGCAAAATACCGTCGGTGCCACCGTGGTGGTCGATCTTATATCGATGCCACATCTTTTAGTAGCAGGTTCTACCGGGTCAGGAAAATCGGTAGCATTAAACACCATGCTTATCAGCCTGCTCTGTTATGCAAAGCCGGAAGATTTGAAACTTATTTTAATCGACCCTAAAAAACTGGAGTTTGCCGTTTACGACGAACTACCCCATCTTTTATTTCCTATTGTGACAGAACCCGAACGTGCAGTTGCCGTGCTGCGTTGGGCTGTTAAAACCATGAACGAGCGGTATGAGCGTATGTCAAAAGTGGGCGTGCGCCAAGCAAAAGAATATCATGCTCTCTATCATGATATGGCCTCCATCGTTATTATTATTGATGAGTTTGCCGACCTTATGATCACCACCGGCAAAGAGGTTGAAGAGCTGGTAGTACGTCTTGCACAAATGGCGCGCGCGGCAGGCATACATATTATTTTAGCAACGCAGCGGCCGTCAGTTGATGTCATAACTGGTCTTATCAAAGTAAACTTCCCGGCACGTATTGCATTTAAGGTTACCTCAAAAATAGATTCCCGCACGATTATTGATACCAGCGGTGCAGATAAACTATTGGGTAAGGGTGATATGCTCTTTCTTGATAATCAAGGGATGCTCAATAGGATACATGGCGCTTATATCAGTGATGCAGAGATCGCAAGTGTAACGGCACAGATAAAAGAATATGGCGCGCCGATCTACGAAACTATCAGTGAATCGGTGACCGATAAAGAGACCGATTTGGATGAAGCGGATAAACAAATATTTCAAGATATTGTACAGTATGTGCGTGAGTGTGACGAGATTTCTATCTCGTTATTACAGCGCAAGTTTAGAATAGGATACAATCGTTCTGCAAGAATGATAGACACGCTTGAATCTCGTGGTATTATTTTACCATCAGATGGCGGTAAAATGCGTAAAGTTCTTCACTAAAAGGCGCAACGATAATTATGTATCTTAGTAAACAATTTTTTATGGCTATTGTGCCCGAAGCACAGTGGCATGGCCCCGATTTTCCAGAAAATTTTCAGCTGGTCGTAGACTCACGTACCATAACGGCACCAAATGATCTGCCACAATTATTCGTGGCTCTCAAGGGTGCATGTCATGATGGCAATAGCTTTGTACAAGATGCGCTCACGCGTGGCGCATGCGGTGTAATTACTACGAATAATATACCCAAAGACATTCCTGCACAGAGTATTTATATCACCGTGCCGGACGTTCTTGATGCGGTAGTTTCGGTTGCAAAAGCGTGGCGCGCACGCATACCGTTCCCCATCGTCGGCATCACCGGCTCGGTAGGAAAAACTTCGACCAAGCAGTTATTGGGCGATATTTTAAAAAATGCGGGAAAACGGGTGCTTATCGCACAGGGTAATCAAAACACCGCACTGGGCATTTCATTAAATTTGTGGCGCTTAAGACAAGACCATGAAGTCGCTCTCTTTGAAATGGGCATCAGTAAAAAGGGTGAAATGGCACGTATGGCTGATATCGTGCGGCCCACACTTGCCATGATCACGTATATCGGCCACAGCCACAGTGAAGGGCTTGGTTCGTGTCTAGATGTCGCTGTTGAAAAAAGGGCCATATTTTCCTATTTTGATGAGCGTGCAATCGGTATTATTCAAGGCGATCAGCCAGAATTGAGTGCAAACGCGTATAGCCACCCAATTATCAAGTTTGGTAAAAAAATGACTCACCAGATCCAGTTACGTAAAGTGGTCGTCAACTCCGATCATATCACCTGCGTTCTAAAAATTTACCATGAAAAATATTCTCTCTCCGTTCCTACAACCAATACCGCCTTTTTAAATTGTATGCTTGCCGCGAGCGCAGCAGCGCATGCATTGGGCATCAAGCATCAAGTTATTATAGACACGGTACAAAGGCCGCTTATTGTCGCCGGCCGCTTTGAAAAAAAGGTATTGCCAAGCAACTTGGGAATGCTTATCCATGATGCCTATAACGCCAGCCCGGAAAGTATGAAGTCTGCGCTCCTAGCATTTGAAAAAATAGAGGCAAAAAATAAGGTTGCAATACTCGGAGACATGCTCGAGCTGGGGGATTCTAGCGGCTTTTGGCATAGACAAATAGGCCGTTTTTTGAAAAAGGTTCCTTCATTATCGCAGCTTATTTTAGTAGGGACTCAGGTTAATGGCATTCAAAAGACTGCACCTTTAGGATTATCGTGTATACTGGTATCTACCTGGCAAGAGGCTGTTGCGGCCGTGCGGCCCCTGTTGGGTGCAGACACGGCAGTATTAGTAAAAGCATCGCGCGGTATTGCCTTAAATAAACTTGTAGACGTTTTAGAAAAGAATTCGTAATGACCTATCATATCTCCGTAATGCCGACAGAAGTAATTGATTATTTGGCTATAAAGCCCCATGGCGTCTATGTCGATTGCACATTTGGCGGCGGGGGACACACCCGCGCTATTTTGCAGGCAGACCCAACAGTCCGTGTAATCGCATTTGATGTCGACCCTGAAGCATTTGAACATAACCGTGAGACTCTTGAAAAAGAGTTCCCGGGGCGCATCGATTTTATCTGGGCAAATTTTGTTACATTACGGCTTGCTCTTAAAAAGATAGGGGTAACATCGGTGGATGGCATATTAGCAGACTTCGGGACATCGCAGCATCAGATCGCCCACAGACCGGGGTTCAGCTTTTCGCGCGATAAGAAGCTCGATATGCGTATGTCTACTGCGCACGGCACGCTGACTGCAGCCCAGATAGTTAATAACGCAAGCGAGCATGAGCTGGCAACCATCTTTTGGCGCTACGGCGAGGAGCGCGCAGGTAAACAGATAGCTCGTGCAATCGTGCAAGCGCGTGAGCAGGAAAAGATAACAACTACCGTACAATTGGCCGATATTATTAAAAAAGTGGTGCCCTATCAGAAAAAGGGTAGCCATCCGGCAACACGTGTCTTTCAGGCACTGCGTATTGTGGTGAACCATGAACTGGAGCATATAGAAGGGCTCTTAAAGCAAGTTCCTGACGTGCTTAAACAGGACGGCCGCATCGTATGTATCAGTTTCCATTCCCTTGAAGACAGAATTGTTAAGCAGGCATTTAAGGAACAACCGCATCTTAAGGTGCTTACGAATAAAGTGGTGGTCCCAACCGAGCATGAAATAAAGGTAAATGCTGCGTCACGCAGTGCTAAATTGCGAGCTGCTCAGAAGATTTGAATAATTTGTTGACAAAGATAGAGAGTGTCGTAAACTATTCAAAAGTTGTTACACAAAGAGAGTAATTAACGCAAAAAGGCTACTGAGTGATGAAAATTACAGAAGTTAAAGTTTACCCGGCTCAAGAGAGTGGCAGGCTTAAAGCATACGCAACAATTGTCTTTGAAAATTGTTTTATTGTACGCGATCTTAAAGTTATTGAAGGAAGCAAGGGATTGTTCGTTTCAATGCCTTCTAGAAGACGCAAAGANNGAAGAGTAGAACGAAATGCAGCCGCTCATGGTGAGCGAAGTCGAATCCATCGGGTGCATTATCGATTCAGAAAAATTATCTTGAAATTACACGTGTCATCCTGGACTCGATCCAGGATCCACTTATCTTGAAAAAATCAAAAAATTCATATTGGGGCGTCCCTCTACGCGTAAAGCTACGCCGGACCAGCCCTGAGAATTTGAAAGTCACTTGAAATTATATTGGGGCGTCGCCAAGCGGTAAGGCACCAGGTTTTGGTCCTGGCATTCGGAGGTTCGAATCCTTCCGCCCCAGCCATCCGCCGTCGCTCTGGAAGAGCTATGGCGTGATGTCCCGCCGAAGTAAGCGAGCGTCAGCTCGACACGAAGGCGGACTCTTTCTTCTCCCCAAAAAACTTCTGGTTTAAGCAACAATGTTTTATGTTTATATCTTAAATTCTCTTATAGAAAAAGATCGTATGTATGTCGGTCGTACGAGTGATGTAGAAAATAGATTAAAAGAACATAATGCTGGTGAATCAATCCACACAAATAAATATATACCATGGAAGCTGGCGACTTATCTTGCGTTCGATAGCAAAGAAAAAGCTGTTGCGTTTGAGCGCTATTTAAAATCAGGTTCCGGACGATCATTTTCCAAGCGACATCTATAAAAAAAGTAAAAAAATATGAATACACGGCTTACTGCTCGCATTATACTGTTAAACGAACATAACGAGATATTTCTTCTCAAGATCCTGCCAAATAAATTCGTTATTGACCCGAAATACGAGAACCTTGTCCCGTATTGGCTAACTCCCGGTGGCGGGGTTGAAGCTGGTGAAACTTTGCTAGAGGCAGCTCAGCGTGAATTATTTGAAGAAACGGGCATTCGAGACGCAGAGTTTTCGCAAGCGCCAGTTTTTTATAACGAGAGTGAATTAATACTCCGCGGCACATTAACTCTTTTTCAAGAACATTTTTTTCTTGCTCGCGTCAAAAATAGCACCATATCGCATGACAATTTTAATGATGAAGAAAAATCGACGGCCGCTGGAAGTGGCTGGTGGCGCCTTGATGATTTAAAAGAAAGCAGCGAGATCATTTACCCAAAAAACTTGTTTATTACTTTAGAGCCTATTTTAACGCCAGTTCGGAAATGATCAAGCAGGCAAAAGAGCTGATACTTTAGCGGCAATTGAAGGTTTAGTCGGTTTAAAACAATAGGCAACAACGGTTGTCACGATATGCGCTAAAAAATTTTTAGGCGAACGATGGCGAGAGTGTTCAAGTCGAAAAACATTTTTCAAAACATTGCCAACTGACTCGATAATTCCACGTTTACCCAGTAGAAATTTATCAAAAGCATCAAAAAGCTTATTTTTCATGTTAGATTTTATTTTATGAATGAGCTGTATTCCCCGCTCCCAAAGCCGCTTAAATAGACCTATGTAGCCCTTGTCGGCTATGAGTTTGCCAAGAATGTCATCAGTTAAAAAATCGATTACCTCAGCATCTTTGTCTGAAATATTACCGGGCGTAACCTTAAAATTTCCCTTGGTATATTATTGATAGCCTCGTTAGCTATTTTAACCAAACTATCAGTAATGATATGGGCGGGCATATCGAACGGTAAATAGCGTCTAGAGGCACCATTGAGGTTTTCACAAGAACCTTTTTGCCACGGCGATCCTGGATCACAAAAATAGGTCAGTATGCCAATAGCTTTGAGTTTAAGGTGTTCGGTGAATTCAGAACCATTATCAAAGGTGATGCTTTTAATCACAATGCCTGTTTCTTTAACATATCTGATCAATGCGTCAATGACAGTCTCAGAGCGCTTATTGTCATTTCTGATCATGATTGTATATCGAGTTGTTCGCTCTGTAAGAGTTAGAACATTCATCGATTGACTCACCTCATTGAATATAAGATCACCTTCGTAATGACCAAACTCAACGCGTTTATTGATGTTATCTGGACGAGCATGAATTGAAACTCTTTCTTTAATTTTTGATTTGGAGATCTTTCTTTGCATCCCTCGTTTTTTACGCGCCCGTATCAAGCATTTTCGTAAATCCATACTTGTCCCATCTTCGCTGCAATGGTGTGGTTCGCGATAGATCCATTGATAAATAGCTTCAGCTGTTATTTTCATACTCTCTATCTCTTTATTTCATCTCCCAGCGATTGATTTCGGCGACCACCTTTTTTTAAGATGCCTCACAATATACCTCTTAAGTTCATCATTTTTATCAATTTTAGGAATATTCATGTTTCTCTTCCTTTGAGCCAATTCATGAGCTGCGCCAGGATATAGATAGCCTATCTGATCGCTATTCCTGGCAATTTCTCGCGTTATTGTAGACTTTGGCCTTCCAAGCTCTAGCGCTATCTGACTCGCAGTTTTTTGGTCACATAGTCCTGTGTAAATTCTTTGTCTTTCATGATACGATAATTGATAGAAACTTTTCATAAATTTGCAATACCTTTTCCTTAGAATAAAACTCGATATTTTAATTCTATCAGAAAGGTGTTGCATTTCATCTTAGACTAAGCCAGAGGTCTAATTAAGAGTGGTTTTAACGGGGTTGTTAGAGGATTTAAAGAAAAATATTTTTTGTATTCTGAATAAAATAAAATTTTAAAGGAAAAATATGTTTAAAAAAACAACATTACTAGTGATATCTTTAGCATGTTCATTTGCTTTAAATGCTATGGAAAAAGGTAAAAATATAATTAGCGAACAGCTTGTTTATACAAACCATGCCTTAGAAAGAATGGAAAAGCGTCAGGTGTCACGAGACGAAATTAAACAAGTTTTACATACTGGTAAGAGAGAATGGGATCTTGAAGATAGAGGTGCCGAAAGATTTGTTGAACGAAAAAATAAGATTAATCCTTTGATGGTTGTTTTAGATAGAAGTAAAAATCCAAATGTCGTGGTAACTGTTATAAAAGCCGACCCAATTGTAAAATATCCTGTAAGAACATTAACGGCTGGGCGTTCGCGCGAAGAAGAGTATCTTAAAGGGCAAAAAGCTAAAAAAGAAAAAGATCTTCAACGTGAGGAGAAAGACTTTCGCCGTGAAGATTAAACAATTTCAAACTGGGTTGTAAACTTTTCCAATCAAAAGTTCGCCTGTGGCCATCAACGAGCACCGTGTCTTCAGCAAAACTTCGCTAAAAATATAAAGGCCATTACAGTAATGGCCTTTATTGTATCCGACTCAATTTTCCTTGATTGCCTGTCAATTAATTCATATTATCACAATTAAGCGGCCGTCTTCCTCTTGCCTCTTTTCCTGTCTTACCTCTTGCATTCATAGCTTGACTAAGATAAAAACAGAAGCTTTTTGTACAATTTCCTGGGTTTAATTCGCAATCAGAAACTTGCCTTTCTTGCGCAGTAAAGACCATGGTTTCTAGATCTCGATTAGAAAAAGAACATTCTTTCCAATATTTTTTTTGAGCATTTGGATTAAGATTTTTCTCAGAATCTGGTAGATAACTACAGCTATATTTTTCAGTAGCCTCTGCTAATCGCTTCGCTAATTCAGCATTAGGTGGTAAATGAGCATCTTTAAAAAGCTTCATAATCAATTCTTCTCGTTGTTTACAATTGAGCCTTGGCATGTGCGAAACGGAGAACCTATCCGATATAGCATCATCTAACGACTCGACATCATTAGTAGCTACAACTATAAAAACATTGTTATTCTTCGCAATTTCCTGCACTTCAGTTAACAATGTCATCAAAGTCCCTCTCCGCTCATCGTGCGTGGTATCTTTTCTTTTAGTAGCAATAGCATCAATTTCATCAATAAAAATTAAAAAGGGTTTTTCAGATTTTTTGGCGTCCGCAAAGACCTCACGAAGCTTACGAGGAGCCTCTCCCATAAATTTATCCCCAACACTTGATGCTGCAAGAGAAATATAGGGCAATTGTAACTCTTGAGCCATAACCTCGAAAAGATATGTTTTCCCAGTTCCAGGTTCTCCATGCAAAAGCACTTTATTCGAAAGCCTGATATTGTTTTCTACACGATTTTTATGAGATTTGAAAAATAATATCGCATTTAACATTTCTGGCGGAATATCGCCAATAAATTTTTCTTTGATTCTAGCCAGTACGTCCTTTCCTCTTTCTTCCTCTGTAAGTTCCTTAGGGAGCTTTGGTTCAAAAGCGCATTCTTTTTTTACATCATCATTATTTTTGGCATTGCTATCAATTTCAATGGTAGCTCTAAGTCTCTGTCTTCTTTCTTGAAGCATTTTCAATTCTAATGTTTTTTCTGCAGGCATTCTATTAATCAGCGCATCTAGTTGATCTAAAGTTCGAGCAATTTCTGCTTCAATAGGCTCTCCATCATTAATTGGCACTTCTGCACCTACTAGAGATATGCTTGCAATCATGGTAATGAAAAAATAATTATTAAATTTAAACATAAACATTCCTATAAAAAATTGTTGTTTGT
>PLTG01000061.1 GCA_003165355.1 Candidatus Babelota bacterium
TCGTTCACAATGGCTCTCCAAGAGTCTGTATATAAATCTGCAATGCTGCAAAAAAGTTCATAATCAGCATCATCGTATAATACGAAGTGTATTTCGTGTAGCTCACAGATAACAGCTTCCTGTGCAAAAGATATAATTGTATCTAAAGCGATTTTGCACGCATCCTCTTTAGGAAAAGCATAAATGCCGGAACTGATAAACGGAAATGCTATCGAAGATGCTTTAACAGAGTTTGTCGCAAGAAGAGCATTTTTATACGTATCACTCAGATATTTTTCCTGAGTCCAATTATGGGGTTTCCACCAGCTGTAGTTAACTCGATAGTCTGGACCGACGGCATGAATAATATGCTTAATGCCGTGATCTTTTAAGTTAAAACTGTCTGTAAGTGCAACATCACCTACAACGCATCTTTCATTACCAACTAACGGAAAATTATTACATGCTTGTTGTAATGCATCTAAGCCGGCTGCAGCAAAGATAGCCCCGCATACGCCACCGCCAGCCTGTAGCTGAGGGTTTGCTGCGTTTACAATTGCCTCAACGCGAGCCTGTGTTATATCACCTTTTTGGATAATAAGGTTACATGATGGATTAAGAACATCAGTTTGTATGATATCATCTTTTCGGGTAATAAGGATAGTTGGCGACTTAATTTGATATCGTTTTTCTGTGGCATGAGCTTTTGTTGCCATAAGCGTCAAGGTACCAAATAATAATATCTTTTTCATAAGTTTATTCTTTGCGCGTTGATTCAATTATTTTTTGTATCTTTATTATATTGTTCTTTCATCTGCACAAAAATTTGTGCTTCAGGGTTTTTTAATATTTCATTATATTCTTGAGTAACTTTCTCAAAATAAGAAGACAATGAGCGCGTCTCTGTTTGTCCCCAAGAAGCTGTTACTGGTTCAAATTCATGAAGCTGCCTCGAGGCGATATCTTCTAAGAACGCATCAATAAAGGCCAACGCAGTGATAAGTTCTCCTGGCAAGGTACCTGCTAGAATTTTATGAGTGTCCGCTAAAAAAACATCGACATTTTTACACAGAATATAAAAAAATCCATAGCCCTGTAACAGTTCATATGCTTCAGGAGAAAGATTATTTTTTTCAGATTCAAGAATAGCATCAAGAGTCTTAACAAGTTTTTCACTATTTTCTGTTATTTTGGGAAAAAAGGAATGATGAACATTGACATCTTCGCTCGTGAATGGTGCTTGTTGAATAGCGGTGGCAACAGCATGCGTTGCGCGTGAATAAGCTACTGTTTCGTTACTGTAAAGGTTCATAGCAGCAAAAGCTGCGAGTGATAAAAATATCTTTTTCATAATAATCCTTGTATTCAAAGTCATTTGTCCGTGTAGTATCGTCTGTATCTTAATCAAATTCTATATACCCATTTCTCCTATTAAGTACGGCGATACAGCTGCTTTTAGCCCAGAGTTCGCGGCCATTCTTGCTAGAGGACGGGCTAGAGCGTTAGCACGCATCTCAAGACCTCCGTTAAGCATAGCTCCAGGCAGGGCCATCGCCATCAAAATCGCAAAATTGACAAGAATAGAGGTTGCCCCTCTAGGTAAGTCACTCTTCGCTTTCTCTCCTGTTAGGTCCTCAAAAATAACATAACCCATCAAAAGTAACCCAAGCCCAACACCAACGCTCCCGATGCCTGCCAAGCAAGTACCTGCATCGTATTGCAAGGAATCAAGACGGGTATACTCCAAGCCGGGTGAATGAATGATAGCTTCTAAGGGCGTGCGTACAGCAAAGATTGTGGTTGCCAAAAACAATAGTATCTTTTTCATATATTTCTCCTAGTATTCATGGCCTAAAAGGCCTTTATATTGGCTTATTTTTACCTATTATAAGTATAGCATTTATGGGAAAAATGTCAATCTGAATAGATTTCATGCATAAAATAAGGGAGCCCTATCTTGCGATAAGGCTCCCTGTGCATATTTACTGTGTCAAGTGTTATTTATTTTTCTTCAATGCAATAGCTAATCGAGCAAATAGAATCTTTGTAGCAACAATACGTTTCAAGAAGGCTTCAATCTTTTTTTGATGTTGCATCAATTCTATACCGACCGTTGTTTTATTTTTTGCTTTGCAAATCTTTTTCAAGGAAGGCACAAGAAATTTCAATTCAGTTTTTTCAAGATGAGGAATAGCTTCACAAATCATCGATTCAAGTGATTCAGGCTCATAGTTCGGATTTGGGTCTGTAAAAAATTTAACGAGTGACGTCTCAAGAAGCATCTCTTCAGGCGTTTTCTCCACAGGTTTAACAACTACTTCAGGTGTTATATCTGTAGGAGCTTCAGCCTTAACAGCAAAGGCTGCAAGGGCTGTTAGATAGATAAGTGGTAATTTAATAGCTTTGTGTATCTTTTTCATAATATATTTTCCTTTCTATGTGAAGTTTAAGTTATGAAGTACTTTCACCTAAGCGTATAATACCAGTATAGACTACTGACTAGGGGAGTCAAAAGGGGGGGCTTATTTGCCCATTGGATCGCATTATTACCCCTTTTTACAGGGAGAATCCCAGATTTTACCCTGGGATTCCCATAAATTTAACCTGAAAGAATAGGCTTATTAGGGTTTCGGCAAGCGAATTATTATCCCCAGTTTTGCCAGCTCTTGAATCAATTGCTGTGCATTTTTAAAATGTATGCTGGTCATGTCAGTCTTTTGTGAAGCGCTACAGTTTTTAAGCTTATCATCAATAAAGATGATCTTTTTGGCGCCTTCAGCATTGTGGCGAGCATGATATTTTTCAAAATAGGCAACAGATGGCTTGCGCGGGAAGTTTTCTTCTGTTACATCGACCATAAAGCCATCTTCTTGAAAATGCTCAAAAAGCTCTTGGTTGTTCTCTTGGGTGGCCTTAAATTCCTTAACAGACATATTGGTAGCTGTACGCATGCTATAACCCATTTCATGCAACGCATCGACGATTTCCTGCATGCCGGGCATTGGCTGCTGTTGACTTGCAATTTTGAGCATCAATGGCCACAGAGTCGCGTCATATGCATCAACAATATCTTTAAAATCTTCTGCAGTGACGCCTTTTACCTTCAATTTCTCTTTAACATCTCTTAAAAATTTGTAGGTTTTATTGGGTGTACCGCTCCAGCAATAACCGAGACTTTCTTTACTTAAGGCAGCAATAACAGCTAATACTTTTGGAGTGCCTTCTAATAAGCCAATTTTGACCATTGAACCTGTTTTTTGCTGAAGAAGCACTTGGTGGCAATCCCATGCAAATTCGGTGTTTTCTGGAGTAAAATCTGCCTGTAATGCACATAGTATAGGTAATAAGAAAAAATACTTAAAATTCATATGATTTTCCTTTAAGTTATTGAAACTTTATTTTATATCTTTAAGTTTATAGCTTTGGGGAATAATTTCAAAAGTACCGCCTTTTTATCGATTGGAACGCTATTCCTTGCTGGGAGTTTTTTTACATTCACAGACCTGCAAAAATGGGGTATATTATGAGAACTTAATTCAATTTAATTATCAATACCACGAGTTTAAGCATGTTTTTTAATTCCCGCTTTATATATATAGCCCTTTTAGTCATCATGAGCCTTATCGGGTATAAAGCTTATCGCTATTTTTGCACCAAAACAGCCCCAACCATAGAGATTTCAGACATGTGTGATGGCGGATATTATGCCGGGGATAAAGAGTGTTTATTGACCGTCAAAGGTGATTACCCTATAAAAACGATCTCTTTATGGGTAGACGATAAGCCTTTAGTAGATAGATTTAAGGTTAATAGCACCGTTTTTGAGCGAGTAATGCCTATTCTTTCTAAGGTAATCACGAATGGCAAACATGTCCTTAAAATTAGGGCAGAAGATGGGTCATATAATAACAATAGTGCGGTAAAAGAGATCAATTTCACCGTGGATAATACCCCTCTGCAGGCAGCCTTTGTCAAGGCCGATGCTGAATTTAAGGTATTTCAGGGGCGGACACTCCATGTCCAGTTTCAAGTCAATAAACCTATAAAAAATGGCTCGATTAAGGTTTTATCCCACACGTTTCCTGCCGTTCCGGAGATGCCGAAATCTAACATTTATGAATGTTTTGTACCTATTAACTCTGAAGAGGTGCCTAATGAGTACCTTTTTGCAATTGAGATAGAGGACCATGTAGGAAATACTATAACGCTCGATAATAAATTTCATGTGGTTATGTACCCCTTTAAAAAACAGCAGCTTGCTGTCCAAAAAGAGAAGATTCAAAAAGAAAAAGAGTTAGGCCGCCCGGCTGAAGAGCTTGAAATTACCCTAAAAATGCTTTCTCAAAATTCATTACCTGAAAAGCTGTGGCATGGTGTCTTTTATACCCCTTGCGACGTTACCGGCGTATCGACCGAATACGGCACTATCCGCACTACCCAAGACCGGGGCAAATATGCGCACAATGCCATTGACCTGCTAGCCAGACCAAAAAGCGTTATTTGGGCCGCTCAGGACGGCATTGTTACCCTTAAAGATCGCTACGCGCATAGCGGGCTTACGATAGCCTTAGACCATGGCTGCGGAGTAATGAGCCTCTACTACCACCTGGATGCTTTTGCGCCAACTATTGAAGTGGGTCAGAAGGTCAAAAAGGGGACTCCACTAGGAACTTTGGGGATGACAGGGTATGCAAGCGGCTATCACTTGCATTGGGAGATGAGAATATATGATATTCAGGTTGACCCTATGCAATGGACCAAGCATGATTTTTAAAGATATCGAAATTTACTTTCTTTCAGCCTCAGCAGTTACTCGCTGGGGCTTTACTATTGGTGCACTGACGGCTCTTATCGCGTTCTGGTATTTCAGCGCATTTCTGCCCCTTTTACATAAATATTCGCTTATACAATCTAAGGTCGCCCAGAGGCATATAACAGATCAAGAGCATGAACTATTGCTAGCTGAACAGGCAAAAAATCAAACAACTGTTACGCAGCGGTTGTGGTTTGCAGCCCCTTATAATAACTTCTTGAAAGATCTGGTTACTTCAGGCCTTTCATGCGCGCAAGCAGATATTCAAAAGACTGAGCACCATTCGGGGTATAGCGCAACTCAGGTAAAAATGGTTATCGAGGGCACTTTTGAGAAGTTTTATGACTTTTGTAAAACGCACCATAAAAATTATCTATGCCAATGGAATGCAGTAACATGCCAGCTTAACCCTGCTGGCAAACTCGCCATTGACGCTGACATAACTATTTATTCTCCAATAAAATAATCAAAAATAGATGAAACACACGGCTGCGCTATTGATTATCACCCTATCATCTTTCTCTCATCTTCATGCTCCTAAAAACGAGCGCACGAAACAACCTCCGCGCTATGTATTTCCGCCAGCTTATCCGGTACTGACCATGCGTAGAGATATTGACCTAGAAGCGGCTCGGCCTCGGGAGCAACTTATTCAGGCCAGACGAGCTCATTTTTTGTGTTGTGATTGGCTATTAAAGAGGTTTTTTTAATACCTCTAGTAATTATTCTTTTTCTTGCGGTATACAGAAAGAGTAAAGAATAATGATAAGGGGTCATTAATGAAATTATTTTTGTATAGTGCTTTGCTGCTTCCAGCATTTCTGAATGGTCATATTCGTGATATTTTCAACTATGATACCGATTGGCTCTACGCTGATTATGATATTATCGCGCAAGGTATTTTTCATGATACGGGTAAAACGTTTAAAGTTTTACAATGCGGATCAGAGTCTAAGATAGTGGTTGAAAAATAGATGAGTCTAGACTCTCTATTTTTTAGATTTCTTTCAGTAACTACTTTTTTCTTTAAATTTTTTAGATATAAAAAAAAGCCCTTCAACTCGATTAAAAGCTGAAGGGTTAGGGGGGAGAACAATTCTAGAATGAATTGTTCATTTAGGGACGTTTTTTTATAATAAGTCTTTTTCAACTACTATAACTTTGGTTGAGACTAACAATCCATTTTGTTAAAGTCAAGTGAGTTGTAGATACTAGTTTTTTTTGTTATTTTTCAATCCCCAAAAAACGTTGAGATATCGCATTAATTCAGGGTATTCATTTTTTTAAGAATGGTACATAAATTTTTTAATTTCTTGATAATTTTCCGGATGCGCCATAAAATCTTGCGAGACAGCCGATTGCACAATTGCGCCGTCGCGCATTAAAAATATAATGCAGGGCAATTGCTCAACCAATTGAATATCGTGCGTTGCAATGACAATAATATACCCAGATTGCGATAATTCAATGAGCGTTTGGGCAACGTGTGTCTTTAAAAGCGGATCAAGTGCAGATGTCGGTTCGTCAAAGCAGATAACCGCGGGCTTTTGCGCGATCGTGCGCAATAATGCAAGGCGCTGCTTCTGCCCACCTGATAGCTCATCAGGGAATTTATGGGCAAAATCTTTTAATCCATAACGGTTCAATAGATCATGCGCAATTTGTTCTGCATGAGATAATGCCATCTGGGTGCGGCCTTTATGCAAACCAAAAATAATATTTTCAATAACCGTTAAATTTTCAAATAAATTAAAATGCTGAAACACCATGCCAACGTCTTGCACTGAAAGAGCATGATTATTGAGCAGCAGCTCCCCACTATCCCCCTCTTGCAAGCCCGCAATAATACGCAAAAGAGTGGATTTCCCCGTGCCAGAAGACCCAAGAAAAACACCAATAGAGCCAGAAACTATTTCACACGAAATGTTATGTAAAACAGTTTTTGAGCCAAATTTTTTAGAAAGATTTTTTATCTGTAGCATGATACGAAAGCTTTGATTCTAAAAGGGTAAGAGCATATGATAAACTTATGGTAATGGTAAGATAGATGCAGGCGACAATAACATACACAGAAAGGGCGTCATACGTTTGGGCTATAATCACCTTGCCGGCAAAAAATAATTCAGCTACGCCTATCATAGATGCCAAACTGGTATCTTTTATTAACGTGATCGCCTCATTGCCTAACGCAGGAAGCACCGTTTGGATAGCTTGCGGCAAAATAACTCGCTTTAAGAGCTCTTTGCGCGGAATGCCCAATGTCTGTGCAGCTTCTATTTGTCCGTATGAAATGCTGCGAATACCGGCCTTAATAATTTGGCTTATATAAGCGCTACTATTCAAGCCGATTGCGATAAGCGCGCACCAAAATGCGGAAAAATGTAACCAATTATTGATAATATAATAGATAAATACAATCTGGATAAGCATCGGCGTACCGCGGAGAATCGTCGTATATATTCTTATTGTTTTGCGCGCGACTTGGGACGGCGACGTTTCAAGAATTGCAAGAAAAGTTCCTAAAGCAGAGCCTATCAGCAGCGCGCCGGCGGCGAGCATAAGTGAAACGCCTGTTGCATACAGAAGCTCGGGAAGACGATTAATAATAAGTGTAAAATCTATCATGATTACAGGTGCCATTTTTCAATAAGTGCCGACAATGTACCATCATCCGCGATATCGCGCAGAACAGTATCTATTTTTTCTACCAAATCAGGTCTATTTTTAGAAATGCCGAATGCAGTTTCCTCACGCATTTCTGCAATAGGGACAATCCGTAACGCATCTTTGCCCAGCGCCCCTTGTAGAGGCCTTATCGTACGCGCGCCGGTGACAAATGCATCGACTTTACCATGCTTGAGAGCGAGCATAGCGTCACTCATGCCAGGAAGCCGTACAAGCGTAATTTCTGGATGCTTTGACAATTGCATATCTGCAACATACCCCTGATTTACCGCCACATGTTTACCAGAGAGATCCTCGAGCGAATCGATAGAGGAATCGACGCGGGTAACGATGGTAAGTGGATCAGCCTGCAAATACGATTCACTGAAAGCAACTCGTGCCGCGCGCTCTGGCGTTGGCGACATGCCTGATGCAATCATATCGATTGAGCCAAATTGCATAGTGGGTAACAATGTTTCAAAGGGCATATTTTCAATGCGATACGCCCTATTCAGTCGAGCAAAAATTTCACGAATCAGGTCTATATCAAAGCCGACAATAGTACCGGATTCATCGATATAACTAAATGGTGGAAAATCTGCGCTGGTGCCGACTACTACTTCACTATCGGCCGTTTTTTGGGGCGCTTTGAAATAGCGTCCCATCGCCACAACCGTAGCAACCATCACTATCGCAATAAATTTATTAAGAGTTTTCATAACTATATTTTATGCGTAAATGTTGCGATAAACCCGATATTATAGAAAGGCATACGGAAATGGGGATTAAGCTCCGCAGCCTTTTTAAGTAATTCAAACGAACGCGCAGGGTCCTGCGGTTGCAACATAAAGTGCACACAGCCTAAATTATTAAGCGTGGTAAAATTATTTGGGTTAAGCGCAAAAGCCTTTTCTAACCAAGAGTGTGCCGTAGCGTACTCACTTTTTTCGTAGAACAGCATCCCTAAGTTATTATAGGCGTAATCAAAGTTTGAATCATTTTCGATAGCCTTTTCAAACATCTCATGCGCACGCTCAAACTTTTGCTGGTACATGTACACAATACCTAAATTATTATAAAATGCCGCCGCCTGAGGTTCTTGCTCAAGTGCCTTTTTTAGATACTTTTCAGCTTCATTATGCACATTATTGCTTGAAAGAAAAGTGCCGAGGTTATAAAGTGCTGCAGATGCAGGTTTTTCAACAGCGACCGCCTTCTTCATGTTGGCAAGCCCTTCTTGAATCTGGCCAAGAGCGCATTGCATAGAGCCCAAGTTACTCAAAAGATGCGAAGAATGGGACTGGGCGTTTACCGCCTTTTGATAATATTCTAACGTTTTTTGCGGGTTATTTTGCTCAAAATAGCCATTTGCGGCTGTCAAAGCATGCATTGCTTGTTCGGTGAGCCCGTCAACGGTGGTGTAATAGATATAGGGTGTTTGTAAGGTGCTGGTCATAAGACGAGCTTTGATATCGATTGATGTCTGTGTCATAGGTTTTTTTAAAGTAAAGAAATTAATAAGTTTTATCGAACACCCCGCTCACACTGAGTCTAGTCGAAGTGTTAAGTCGTTTAAACTATACTCTTATTTCAGTTTATCCTATTTTTGTATTTTGATACAGGGATACTTCAAGCCTAATAGAGCTGATTAAATGTCGCTTTAGGTAGCTGTTCTGCAATATGCGCATAAAAAGTTTCATCGTAACTTCTTGTTTGAATGACAATGGGCATAGGAATCGCATGGCCAAGCAAAAGTACCTGTTTTTTACTATCCAGCGTGGCAAGAACTGTCTTTAGATCCTGACTGCCTGGGACCCCCATAAGTATAGCTTGGATATCTTTTTCATCACTCAATTGAGCAACAATTTTTGTGCCAAGCTGAGAAATAATCTCTGGGTCTATGCCAGAAGGCCGCTGGTCAATAACGAGCAACGAGACATAATATTTCCGCATTTCACGCGCGATAGTACCAAATATAGTTTGTCGCGCAGTTAATGGGTTTAAAAATTTATGCGCCTCCTCGATAGTGATAAGCAGTTTACGTGGCTCATCCTCTTTTTTATGAGAACCTAAAAATTTTTCAGTTTTTTCTATATATAATGCATGGATACGCCGCGTGATGATATTTGCCAGCAATAGATAGCAAAAAGTTGAAGTGAAGTTACCAAACTCTATAATCACCGAAACGCCGCTCTGTAAATAATCGAGCAGCTGTTCAATAATAGTATCGTGCGAAAGTTGCGGATTAAAAAAAGGTAGCCTTTGAATCTGCTTTAGCTTGCGATAAAGCGCACTCAGCGATTCTAGATTACAACCAACTTCTTGCGCCAACTCTTTAAGTTTATCACCCGACGTTAAAAGTACTGAGAGCCAGTTTTGCTTGTATCTATTTTCAAGTAAATAGGCAGATTCGCATGCTGTCGGATGCAAATTGAGCTCCTGTTGTAGTGACAAAACATCCTCAACTTGTAATGCTTGGTAACTTAATTGTATCGCTACATCGGGCGTTGCCCCGCGCCGCTTGGTTGAAGCAGGATCGAGTGAAAATATGGCAATCTTATTGGGAAAAAGAGTTTTGAGCCCCTTTACAAACGAGCCTGAACCCTCTTTGCGAGCCTGCAAACCATATTCACTATGCATATCAAAAATCAGAGTTACAGCCGAAGTGTTTTTGATCACCCCTGCAAGTACCAGCCTGGTTAAGAATGTTTTTCCGGTACCCGTTTTGCCAAAAATGCCATTACTCCGTTCTAAAAGCTTGGGAATATTCAGACATACTGAAACATCCATCTCAAGCGGGGTGCCGACAGAAAAATAGGTCTCTTTGTCTTGCTGCTCGCTACCAAAAATGGCAGTTATCTCTTGCGGCGCGACTGAGGTTACCGGGCAAAAATGGCCAGGAATACTTGTGACCGGCGTTCGCTCGAATCTCGTATTTAAAGCGATCATGGGGCGCAATATTGCTGTTGCATGCAGATAACGCTTTTTCACTTGGTTATACAAAAGATTATTCCCTACCACAGGGTATTGGATTAATTCGGGGGGCAGTGGTTGTAACGAGATATTGGTGATCATTGAAAAAAATCGCAATTCATTGCCGGCGATGCTCACAAAAGTGCCTGCTTTTAAATAATCGAGGCTGATGGCAGCATTAATACGCATGACAAATCCATCAGAAAGAGAGCCTGCTATAATAGTGCCTAATATTTTCTCTGATACCATGTGCATACAAAAAACCCTAAATTAAAATATCACAAAAGACCGCTCATGGTGAGTGATTTCGAAGAAATCGTATCGAACCAGGCGGTCTTTGAAATCAATGCGACCTATTAACTTTAGGGCTTTCGATTAACTTATTCAAGTATTTTTATTCAATTATTGTTTTAGCTCTCAAGATTACACGCAAACAAAATGGGGGCGATAAAGCCCCCAGATTTGTTGGATTGAAAATAGTTTGAAAAACTAGCGCTTTTCAAATGTTTCAGTGTCTTTAGGCTCTTCGTTTACTGAAGATCTTTTTTCACTGTAACAGCTTTTTTTCATGTTGCTTTTGCCATGGCATTCGCAACAACATTTTTGTTCGTCTTGGCGACTTTTATGATTACATTTACACATACTACTCTCCTTGTGTTTCAGTCTCTTCTATATCTTCTTGAGTCTCTTCTTCAGGGGCTTCTGAAGGCTCTTCAGCAGCCACTTCTGGCTCTTGTACTTTTTCTTCTTTTACTACTGAAGGCTCTTTAAGATCCTCGTCTTTCAGAGCGCTCTCTTTTAAATCTGTAATTTCTTGTTTTAATTCAGCTACTTCATGTTTTACTTTGCGCAATTTATCGCGCATTTCGTGTGAACGTTTACGCAATTTATCTATTTTGCGCTTTAATGCTTTAATCTGCTCTTCTTGAGTTAGTTCATCGAATGGTTTTTTCAGTGGTTTTTTTTCAGTAACCATTTTTGTAGCAGGCTTAGCTTTTTTTATAGCCGCGACTGGTCGATTGAATGTTGATGTTTGTACTATATCAGTAGCCTTAATTTCTGCTGGCGGGGTTGGAAGAGTCAGCTTCGGTCTGTCTGGCGTTATATCAATCACCGGCTGAACTTCATCGGCAGCATTCAGGGCCGCCATCGTTAAACTTAACATGAGTAATTTAATTAACTTTTTCATACGTCAATTCCTTTTTCAATTTATATTTATTTTTTGTCCAATGTCCCTGTTGATACCACAAATGCCCGATCTCTCCTTTTTATCTCTCCTGGAGCAAAAAATACCACCAAGAGTACAAACGTGATAAGGGCAATTATTATGATCATTATTTTCTTCTTCATAATTAAACCCTTTAATCTTATAATGGATCTTGAAGAGTATATTCCCCCTGAGTTCTTATGAACATAAGATTTGACCCCGGCTGAACATGTCGTTTGATTAATTGCACGGGTGGGTTAAGAATTACAGATGTATCTTCATGAGGCATGACTTCTGCCGCCATAGTCTGTTTTTCAGCGCTATAAAGAGCATATGTAGTAAGAATTAGAAGAGAGATTATTATTCTATTTTTCATGATATTTTACCCTATAATAGATTATTTTTAATATATTATTACTAACTATCTACTTTAAGTATAAAGCATCACAAATCTTGAAATCAATGATTTTTCAAGAGAATTCATCAAGGGTCGAAACGTGGTATCTATTTTACAGGGAAAAATAGGTTGAAATAAGCGATCTGAGCTGACTTGCTGTTTTGAAACCAGTCTCACCTTTGATAAGTTGTCCGTTACTGAAAAAGAGAGTAGTAGGAAGAGACCTAATACTATAACGTGCGGAAATAGCTTGGCTGACTGGGGCATTTACCTCAACGAAAGTGATTGAGCTGAGCTGGGAGTCATTTGAAACTGCTTCATAAACGGGTGCAAAACTTTTGCAGGGTGGGCAGGTATCTTTGTAAAATTTTACGATTACACGGCTATTTTTGGGCGCCAATATACCCTCTAATTGAGCCATTGAGGTTACTTGGACAACGCGTGCACAAAGGCTTGAAAGAGAAAAAAGGGCTATAATAAATAAGTTTGATATTTTCATAGTGAAATTCTCTGTAATGATATAAAAAAGCTACCACTCTATGAGTTAACAAAAATATCTTGAATCGGTCAAGCACCTCTGTCTATACTGCAAGGTATGGAATACTTAAAAAGCAGCTCAAAACCTATGTTAGTAGCAGATATTGGGGGCACAAATGCCAATTTCGGTATTGTCGTTTTTAAAGATAGTCACTACCAATTACTTGAAACCTACCGCGTGCCCTCACAAACTATCGGCGATTTTACCCCCTTTATGGCCTCTTTGCTTGAAAAGATTGCCCAAGAAAAGCATATCGCTATCTCTGCGCTAGCTATCGGTATAGCCGGCCCTCTCTGCGGCAGCCAACACAACATCCAGCTTACGAACCTACCTTTCTCTATCAATAAACCAGAGCTTATCAAAGCGATCGGCATCACTGATATAGTGATTATGAATGATTTTATCGCTGTTGCCTGTGGATATGATCTTGTGGAAAATACTATTGCCCTTAATACGGTGGCGCCTAAAGAGCGTGCACAGAAGGCTTTTATAGGTGCTGGAACGGGCCTGGGCCAAGCAATGGCCGTATGGTCAAAAAAAGAGAATATATACCTGCCTCTGGCAAGCGAAGGCGGCCATACAGAATGGGTGACTTATGACAATTTCGACAGTGAGCTGCATGCTTTCATACAACAAAGATATGCTCAGCAGGCTCCAATAACCTGGGAACAGGTATTGAGCGGCAAAGGGGTCAGTCTTATATATGAATTTTTGGGACTCCAAAAGCATTACCCTGAAACGGCAATTTCTCAAGAAATTGCACAGAATAGATTTCAGCCAGACCTTATTTCCCGTTATGCTCAATCTGATGAACGGTGCATGCAAGTTTTCAAACTCTATAAAACCTATTATGCCCGCTTTGCCAAGCAGGTCGCTTTGCAAAGTGTCGCCTGCGGGGGACTTTATATCGCGGGGGGCATCGCTGCAAAAAATAAAGAACTTTTTTTGGATGCTGAATTTATGCATGAGTTCACGCAGCATGTACAACATCGTAAATTTTTAGAAAAAATTCCCATTTTTCTTATTCAAGATTATCAGGTAAGTTTGTATGGTGGTGCGCAGTACTATACCCTACATACCCTGGATCTTGTATGAATATTCCCGAAAAACTTGCTGAACTTATCGCACATATAGATCAATTACCTATTGGTGATTATTCAACACCTCTTGCTTGTGGAAAAATAATTTTTGATACCACAATTATAGACGCGATTGAGCATTTATATGCACAACTTGATGCGCAGACCGTCACTGATGTTCTGCTTGTCGGAATTGGGGGTTCACATTTTGGGGTGCAGGCGATTTATGATGCTCTCTATGCAGACAGCTATAGCAAACCGCCCGTTGCTTTTCACGCATTAACCAGTATCGATAGCTTTACTCTATCACATTTTGAGTCATGGTATTCTGCATTACTACAAAATGCTAACAGGCGGCTCTTTACCTTTGTCGTTTCAAAAACAGGCGCAACTCTTGAAACCGCATCTCATGCATCACTCTGTTTTGAGCTACTTAAAAAACACCAGCCGGCAGAATACCGCAAAAATCTGTGTATCATTACTGATGAAAGTTCACCGTTATGGCAAGCGGCTAAACAAGAAGATATCCCCGTTCTTACCATTCCTAAAAATATTGGTGGGCGGTATTCTGTCTTTTCCGCCGCTGGGCTTGGAGTATTACGCTTTTTAAAAATTAACTTTCTAGAGTTATTGCGCGGGGCGCAATCAGTTTCACTAGATGAGCCAACGCAAACGGCACAGCAGCTTTTTGATTATTTGAACAGGGGCTATCTTGTGCACGACACCTTTATATTTATGCCCCATTATGCTGGAGTTGGCGGCTGGGTGCGGCAACTTATTGGTGAAAGCTTAGGCAAAGAGGGCAAGGGATTTTTACCCACCGTATCACTCGGTTCGCAAGACTTGCATTCTGTGGTGCAGTGCTATTTTGCCGGCCCTCAGATCGCGGTGACAACATTTATTGTGCCACCCACCATCACGCCCCATACCGCTCACGACTGCGACAAGGTTTCGCCACACAGGCATCCTGAGTGTTTTTCGCAGAAAAACGTATCGAAGGGTCCTCAAGTCCCCCACAATTTTTTTTCAACCTGCGGTTCATTATCGCCATCCATTTCGTTTGGTGCAATTCAGCAGGCTATAGTGCAAGGAGTTCAGGCATCATATACCCATGCAAACAAGCCCTATTTCACTTTTGAGCTCGCAAAAGATTCAGCATACGATATCGGCCGCTTTATGCAGTATAAGATGCTTGAAACGGTATACCTGGGGACATTAATGGATATTAACCCGTTTGACCAGCCACAGGTTGAATTATACAAAATTGAGACGCGAAAATTACTTTCTTAAATGGTGCATAACGGTGTGCATAAGAAACGCGCCCAGAACGATATTGAAAATAGAAAACTCAGTCACTTCTTTAACACTCACTCTGTCTGCCGTACAGACGCCCGGCATATCAGTGCATTTCGTATGGACCTCGTCCAGTAGTTGCCTATGATACGTCTCAGTCCATTGGGTATTGCTCGGGCTTTTATATTTTTCAATAATCTCAGCGATACTATTAAGTGCCTGTTCGCCGCGTTGCGTACAAAAGCATGTACTTGTTGTGATAAGTATTAACAAAAAAAAGAATTTCATAGACTCCCCTTCTAGTAATTCAATAGACTTTTTTAAAATATCTGGAACACTGTATCAGATTTTAAAAAAACCCTATTCTTTTAACATAATGACACATATGCATATGAAATTTAAATACTTTTTTCTATTCTATCTAGTAACTCTTTCTTTTTCTTTAGTATCCTCAGAATCCGAAGTGTCGCGCAAAAGATCCTCTGATGATGATCAAGATTTACCACGAGTGCGTTGTGTATGGTGCGAGGTTGATTTTGAATCAAGCTCAATGCATGACCGAAAGCTGTGTAAAATCTCGAAAGAAATTTTTTTGCAATATGCTCAAAAAGAAGGTCTTACATCCAGAAGAAAATTGCCGAATAAAGAAAAAGATAAAGGGAGCTTGTCATGAAAATATTTTTAGATACTGCAGATTATAAAAAGATTGCCGAATTGTCTTCAACAGGATTAATCGATGGAGTAACTATTAATCCAAGTCTATTAAAAATAGAGCAAGAACCCCCTATTAAAATAGTGCGCGAGATACTAAAAGTATTGCCCGACGCTGAAATCAATCTACAGGTTACTGAACAAGATCCAAAAAAGGTGTATGAACAAGCAAAGCATATCGCAAATCTTGCAGATAATATGATTGTAAAAATTCCCTGCGATAAAATGTATCTCCCCATTATTGCCCGATTAATTCAAGAAGATATCCCGGTAAACGCAACATTGGTATTCACCCTTAACCAGGCATTAGAACTGGCAAAATTGGGGGTAAACTATATCTCTGTCTTTGTCGGCCGCCTCTATGACAATAATGTCGACGGGCTTTCTGTTGCCGAATCTATACAAAATATGCTCGACACCTACGATTTTGATTCAGAACTACTGGTCGCTTCGGTGCGAAATGCAGAACATGTGGAGGGTTCAATTCTATTTGGCGCGGATGCTATCACCCTGCCAGTTGAAGTTTTCAATGCGCTGAGTGAAAGTCCCCTAACTCGCGCCGGCCTTGAAAGATTCAAGCAAGACTGGGAAGGTGGTCCACATGCACAGTTGCTTGAGTAATAATCACACATTAGAATAATTTCAAATAGCATTGCCATTCATTACTTGGCTCGTGTAATATGAAGAAAAGAAGATATCTTTATATCATAGGGGGATCCTGGCGATGAAAAAAATATTATGCATAGGGATGGCAACATTTTTAATTACCCAGTATCTGTATACTGCACAAGCACCAAGAACTCGAAACCTCTGGGGCCGTGGCAATATTCAAGCGATTAAAGAAGGCGCTAAAAGATTATGGTATGGCGAGGGCGCTCAAGCCGCTGAAATCCAAAAGGCGCCGCAATTACAAAAAACTGTTCCTGCGACGCCAACAGCTAAAGCGCAACCATCATTTTTTAGACGATCAGCCGAACATGTTTCACAATCATCTTGGGGACAAAAAGCTACCGCTTACGCACAACAGACCAAACAGTGCGCACAAAGAAATAAACTTAAAACAGCCCTAGGTATAACAGGCGGAGCAACAGTGCTTGCTATTGCGTATGAGATAAGCGATTTTGCGCATACACATTATAATATGGCTATGTTTGATGAAGATTTGATCTCTGATGAATTTTCAGATGCAATCGTAAAATTAGCGAATCTTCATAGTGATAGTACAGGGACTGCATTTATTATTCGCAGTGAACAAGAACCAGAATCATATTTCGTATTAACTGCGGCGCATTGCGTGAAAGATGTGTCGG
Source organism: Candidatus Babelota bacterium (assembly GCA_003165355.1). Classification (GTDB taxonomy): domain Bacteria; phylum Babelota; class Babeliae; order Babelales; family Babelaceae; genus BOG-1370. The sequence goes on from PLTG01000061.1 coordinate 16,965, forward strand.
AGGCTATGATAATAATTAACAATAAAAAGAAAGGCCCTTTTGGGCTCATGGCTAAACCGATAATTATAGACGAAAAAAATGATATAGCTGTTTTACTTATTCCATCTGACGACGTACTATTGGGGGAAAAAACGCTAGGAAAAACTTTACCCTTTATTCCTTTTCATAAACTCTCTTCAATTAAACCACGCATAAAGGAAGCCGTTTTGCTCCATGGATATCCATCGTTTATATGGAACAAAGAACCGGGTTTTTATAGGCAGAAGTTTGTTAGCGTAGGCCCTGGAGAATGGCCATCTCAAGATACTGACACTATGACGCCCGGCGAGGTGCTTTACTCATCGCAAAAAACTCCACGCCTTAAAGGGGCATCCGGCGCACCTATTATTGCGATGCGCAATGGAGAGCCAGAGATTATAGGTATTGCTGCCAAGCAGTTTATTCTTAAAGGGCAAGAATCGAATGGCTTTCTATTAGCAACCGCGGTAGGTCAGCTGCCATATTATATCCAAGAAGCAAAAGAACAACAAAAAAATGAAAAAGAACGTTTGAAAAAAGAAGATTTAGAACAGGCGCAGGCTTTACAGTACGCAAAAGAGCTCTTTTCTAGAAATAATCCCTATTCCAGCAGTAAGACACCCCTGGGAAAGCTTATATAAAAAGCCCCAGGCGCAGTTGCTTGAGTAATCTACTGCCATTCTCTTGCGCGCTTTTTGCCTTCCCGGATACCATGAAGAGCCTCTTTTTGACGCTCTTTGATAAGAATCTGCAGGCGCTCGTGCCGTTTGTCAGCCGCCTCAAGATGCAAAAAATTTGGATGTTGAATGAATTGATTATACAGAGTGGCCAGCTTAACGAGTGATTCATAATCGCCCAGGCAGCTGGCTCTATAGGTATCTTCTAAAAATGGGTCGAAATGTTTTAGCGCCGCGCAATCTTGAGGGCCAAAAAACTCCTGCGGTAAGCTCGTGGTTACTCGCGCAACGCGCTCAGCATCATGAGAAAACTCATTCTTAGCAATAGTGCGGGTAGCTATGTTGCGCACATCATATTTATGGCTTTCAAAAAGAAACGCGATGCAATTTTTAAAATTAAGGGTCGATTCGCCTGCAAAACAAGCAAACTGAACCAGAATAAGTAAAATATATACGTACTTATTACTAGCCATTTCTCGCGCGCTTTTTGCCTTTTTTGTCTATCTCCTTTGGTGCAAGAACAGTAGGCTGAAACTCTTCATCCCCAACTTCTTTAAACGCTGATTCATCTTCATAAAACGCAAAATCGTCGGCCATAGGATTATCAGTCGGTTGTGAAACATATTTTGCTGGAGCACATTGCCCACGCTGCTTGATAAGAATATTTAAACGCTCTATGCGCTCGCTCTCATTGCTCAGGCCTTTATAATTTTTATCACCCATATAACCGGCAAATGCATGAGTTAGTTCTTTCAATGATTCGTAGTCTCCGAGACACCCAAAAAGGTAAGTATTATTGATTGTTGGATAGCGTGTTATTAATGCCGCATGATCATCTTCACCGAAAAATTCTTGAGATAACAAAGCCGCCCTTTCAATAAGAGTTTGGCGATAGTTATTTTGATTTTCTTGATCATCCAAAAGATGCACAGCTAGCTTTTGATGAGTTTCAAAAAGAGATTTTGGATTCAGCGGTTGCTGGCTTGATTCACCGGCAAAGCATGGCAACGAGAGTAAAAGTAAGAATACTATAATCATAAAAGTCCCTTAATAAAGATAGAAAGTTGATAAAAAGACAACTCAAAGTTTAATTTTCGCAACGCGAATGATCTTATAGTAAACTATTTTCCAGACAATTTGTCAATTTTTGGAGTTTTTTTATTTCCATGCTACACTCACTTTTATGGGTATATTTAAGTTACATTCTCCGTTTCCTGTCTCTGGTGATCAGCCACAAGCCATAAAAAAACTTGGTGAAGCCAGGCCGGGAAAATCCACACTTTTGGGTGTTACAGGCTCAGGTAAGACCTTTACCATGGCCCACGTTATCGCTCAACAAGACAAACCCGTATTGATTTTATCGCCAAATAAAACATTGGCAGCTCAGCTTTATGAAGAGTTTTCACTCTTCTTTCCTGAAAACAAAGTCTGTTACTTTGTGAGCTATTACGACTACTATCAACCAGAATCATACCTGCCGGCACAGGATATATATATCCCTAAAGAGACTAAGATCAACGCAGAGGTAGAAAGACTGCGTATAGAGGCTGCTGCAAGCATGATTAATCGACCAGATACTATTGTAATCGCTTCGGTTTCATGTATCTATTCTTTGGGCAACCCTGACGATTATAAAAATTTAGCCTTCTCCCTTTCAGTGGGCCAAGAGATAACCCGCGGCGAGCTTATCAAGCGGCTTATTTTTATACAATATGTCCGTAATGATATAGAAAGGGGCTCAGGCACTTTTCAGGTGCAAGGGGAAGTGATAGAGGTTAATTTACCCTACCAAAAAGAAAAACTACGCATAGAGATGTACGGCAGCTTCATCGAGCGTCTTTCCTGGGTGACCAAACACGAAAATAGAGTAATCAGCGAGCTGGATAATACTTTGATCTTTCCTGCCAAATATTTTGTGACCACTCAAGAAAAAAAAGATGCAGCGATAGCCAGCATCAAAGCAGAGCTCGATGAATACGCGCCAACGTTGCGTAACCCGATATATCAAGAGCGTATCAAAGCGCGCGTAACACACGATATTGAATTGTTAAAAGAGCGTGGGTTCTGTCCTGGTATTGAGAACTATTCAGTCCACTTTGATGGCCGGCCAAGTGGCAAGGCGCCATTTTGTCTTTTTGATTTCTTTCCCGATTTTCTTTTGATGATCGACGAATCCCACGTTGCTGTCCCCCAATTGCGTGGCATGTACGCGGGCGACCGAGCACGAAAAACTTCGTTGATTGAATATGGCTTCAGGCTCCCTTCTGCCTATGATAATCGCCCCTTACAGTTTTCTGAAATTGAAAAATATTTTCATGATGTCATCTTTGTTTCTGCAACTCCTGGTGATTATGAGCTGCAAAACAGTGACACTATTGTTGAACAAGTTATAAGACCTACAGGCCTTGTAGACCCATTGGTGGAAGTACACAAGCGTGAAGGGCAGATCAGCGACCTTATCAAAGAGGTTAAAGCCTGCCGCGATAAAGGGTTCCGTACGCTTATTACGGTGCTTACCAAAAAATTAGCCGAAGAGTTCGCCCATTATTTAGAAGAGCAACAAATCAAAGTCTGCTACTTGCATTCAGATATAAAAACTCCGGAACGTACTGAGATACTGCATAAATTGCGCCAGGGCGTCTTTGATTGCTTAGTTGGTGTTAACTTATTGCGCGAGGGGCTCGATCTTCCTGAAGTAGCACTTGTTGCTATTATGGATGCAGATGTTGAAAGCTTCTTGCGAGACAAGCGTTCGCTTATTCAAACAATTGGACGCGCTGCACGAAACAGTGAATCAAAAGTCATATTATATGCTGATAAAATCACGCGCTCAATGCAGAATGCGCTTGATGAAACGGCTCGCCGCAGGATATTGCAGCAGACATATAATAAAAAGCATGGTATCACGCCGACCACCGTGCAACGAGAAGTTACCAAAAGCATATCGCCTATTCAGAAGGCTATCATGGAAGCTCGTAAATCTAAGGCTAAAAAAGAAACTAAAAATAAAGAGGGCACTGTTTCCACAATAGATCTTCAAAAACAGATTTTAGAGCTTGAGGCAAAGATGCAAGAATGTGCCGAACAGTTTAAATTTGAAGAGGCTATCGCCCTGCGTCAAGAGTGGATGCATCTTAAAAGTTTATTAAAAGACAGTTTTTAACACCAAAGTGCTATGCTTTTATCTCTTGATAAGTCTGCATGCAATGCTGAGATACTGTTCGCATAAACGTATAAAATTCAGGAACATGTTCGCTTATAATATCAGCTATCTCCTCACGATACATATGCGATGTTTTATTTCGATATTCATGCATTTCTGCCGCGAAGGAACCTTGTTCTTCCGTAAGAATACCACTTTGAACACAAATACGTATAATTCCGCGAGGGGAAGTTGATTCAAGTGTTATAAATTGATGTTCTGCATATTTTTTTAAAAACTTCCAGAATAACTCATAAGAATATTCAAAACGCTGAATAAGCGAATCTCGCTCACCACGAGCGGCCTGCATTGGAAATATTTTGTAGCTTTTTATCTATTTCAAAACATTATTAGTGTTTTTTGATTTTGTTATTTATTTTTCCTATGCTTAAGTTTTAAGAAGAATTTAAGCATAGGAGCCTAATGAGAAAAATTAAAATAATTATCTTTATTGTCGGCCTTCTGCCTGCAACCTGGTACGTGTATCAAATTCAAGGAAAACTTATGACGTCAGTATATGCCCAAACAAAAAAAACTATTCTTGATACTATAACCACCGCAGACGACGCGCTTGCACTCTTTCCACGCACATCACAAGAGATGGAAAAACTCATCCAAGATGTAAAGCATAAGACGCTAGCATGCATAGGGGCTATCGTTGCTGTCCCAGCAGCTGATCGAACATTTGAAAACACTGTGCGAGCAGAAGATAGCATGAGCAGTGATGTTGAAAAAGTGATGGGCCTTCTTGAACTCTGTACTATGGTCTACCCAGAAAAAGAATTACGTAATACAGCAGAAAAACTTATTATCGAGTTTAATCATTTTGTCGTTGACACTCTTTCATTGAATAAGCAGTTATATAACGCCTTCATGGAATATTACAATGGCAATCGCCCCCAAGAATCACTTAACCAAGAAGAGCAGTTTCTAGTAGATGAAACAATAAAAGGGTTCAAGCGTGCGGGGTTCGAATTGCCCGATGCCCAGCAGCACGAGCTTAAAAAATTGCAAAAAGAGCTTGCTGAATTGACCCAAGCATTCGACACCAATATCGCACAAGATGTTCGGTCAATCGCCGTGAGTGCCGATGATTTGGCAGGTTTGACAGCTGAGCAGATGGCGCCCTATTATTCTCAAGAAACAGAACTTTACACGCTCAAGACCGATTACCCTACCATGGACCTGGTGCTCCAAAATTGCCAAGTAGAGGCTACCCGAAAAGCGTTATGGAAAGAGTTCAATAACCGCGCATTTCCTGCAAACCAAGAGATCCTTAAAAAAGTTATTGGCGTGCGTCACCAGATAGCGCAGCTTTTGGACTATTCATCGTACACCGCTTATAACCTTGACGAGAGCATGGCAGAGTCGCCAGAGCGCGTTGAGCATTTTCTGAAAGAACTTGAAAAGCGATCAACGGTAAAGGCAGAAGAGGAATTCAAAGAATTCACTAAGCAGCTTCCAGCTGGTGTGAGCTTGACCACAGAAGGTAAACTTAAGCCCTGGGATACGCGCTATGTCATGTATCAATACAAAAAGAATCATGCATCAATCGATGAACGTGCGATCGCCGAGTATTTCCCTCTTGAAAAGACTATCGATATTCTACTCGAACTTTACGAAGAGTTTTTGGGCTTACAATTTGAACAGATCAATATTGCTCAATTACCCCATGCAGCGAATGTTTGGCATCCTGATGTTAAACTCATTAAAGCCACTCTGGACGGACAATTGCTTGGGTACCTCTTTTTAGATCTGCACCCACGTGATAATAAATATACCCATGCATGTCACGGCAGCTGCATACACGGATTACGTAACGAGCAGGGCATTCAAACCGTGCCTGCAGTATCATTGGTGATTGCAAACTTTCCAAAATCGGTCGGTGAAAAGCCCGCGCTGTTGCTACGTAATGACGTTAACACCTTCTTTCATGAATTTGGCCACGCGGTGCATGCACTTTGTGGCGCTACGCAATTGAATGCCTTTTCAGGCACCAAGACAAAGCGCGACTTTGTTGAGTTGCCTTCACAGATGCTTGAAGAATGGCTCTGGCAACCTGAGGTTTTAAAACGAATCAGTGGACATTATCAATCGGGCATCAAGCTGCATGATGAACTTATTGCAGCCATCATCGCGATTAAAAATATCGATACCGGCTTTTTTATCCGCAGACAATTATCACTAGCCTATCTTTCGCTTGCCTGCTTTAATGAGCGCATTGATGATAACATGAAGCGCGAATATGAACTTTTAGTTAATCGCTTAATGCCGCAGCAAGAATATTGCCCTGAAGAAAATTTCATCGCTTCATTTGGCCACTTGATGGGGTATGGCGCGCAGTATTACGGCTATCTCTGGTCGAAAGTCTTTGCACTAGATCTTTTTGATTTTATCAAAGCACAAGGCATGTCAGGTGAAATCGGCGCACGTTACCGTGACTTGGTAATCGGTAAAGGCGGCAGTAAACCACCAATGCACCTCTTGCGCGATTTCCTTGGCCGTGACCCGAATAGCGAAGCGTTCTTTAAAGACATGGGAATATAAGAACCACCCTACTTAACGGTGAGCTTTCTCTGAACATCAAGTTTGATCGGGCCTTTGTCTGATGGCCAAATGTCAAAATTAAAAATATCAGTTGGAATGGCAAGCGATGTGCAGGCATTGGGAATATCTACAATCGCTTTGATATTCCCCTCCACTGGCGCCGCACTCAAAAGAATACATGCCTGCTCGCCGGTGTAGCCAAATTGCTTAAGATAATCGATAGCATTGAGGCATGCTCGGCGGAATGACATACTTGCATCCATATAATATTGTTTATCCTGCTCATCGACTGAGAAACCTTCAAATACCATGTAATTGGAATATTTCGGTTTTGGTTCAGCAGATTTATACACGGGTTGGGCAAGATTATATTTTTTTGCACCCTGCTTGATGATATCAACTTTTAATTCGATCCAGCCGGCCATCTCAATAGCCCCGCAAAATGATATTTCGCCATCACCTTCAGAAAAATGAAGATCACCAACAGATAAAAGTGCATCTTTAACATGCACAGGAAAATAGATACGTGAGCCTCGCGTGAACGAATTGATATCGGTATTACCACCGTTTTCACGCGGCGGAACTGTCCGACTCGCTTCACGCATAACTCTTTCAGCATCAGCGCATTTGAGTTTTCCAACCACAGCACTCTGCGGATCAGGAAGATACGCCAGAGGCGGCACTCGATTTGGATCGGTTTGAAAGAGTTCTGCTTCGCGCCTGTTCCAGCGTTGCAAAAGCTCGCGGGATGGCGCAACTCCCATTACCCCGGGGTGCGCGATGCCAGAAAACCTGATGCCCGGCATATGTCGTGATGTTGCGTACACGCCATCAAAATCCCATATCGCTTTTGCAGCGTAAGGGAAATGGTCGGTCAAAAAGCTTCCGCCATTTTCTTTGGCAAAGATACACGTATACCCCCATTCATTTCCCGCAAGAGGACCGATATCTATGATATCGACAACTAGAAGATCGCCCGGCTCAGTACCGCGAACGGCTACAGGACCGCTCAGGTAGTGCACTTGCTTAAGATCGACTATCTTGATATCAGTGGCATCGTCATTATTTTTGACCTGTCCGCCCGTCCAATCCAAGCATTCTATGCGGAATGTCTCTCCCGGTTCTACACTGGCGACCGCCGGAATATCCGGATGCCAGCGATTATGCAGTGGGAAAGTTTGTTCGTGTGCTTTTTTATTAATATCAACGGAGATAATTGTCTTTGTCATGCCGAACCCTTTACTTGGTTATATGCAAAGAGATTTGCATAACCGGTTCTTGGGAGTAAAGAGTTGCGGTTAATCTACTTAATCAGGCACAACAAGCTATACCAATAAAAAGTAAAACGATCGCCCCTATGATGACGGGGATATAGGCATACATATTACGTTCTAGAGTTGCCTTTGCCACATAATTCAATGTGACCACGAAGCCCAATAAACAAGCGAGCAAAACCAAAGAGAAGCCCATTTTTTGCCGAAACCCTTCTGCGCTCTTCAATATCATAAATTCAGAAGTTACAAATGCGATAAATGAAGCAAAAAAAGCCAAAATAGTAATAACAGAAAGCTGCGCGCGCTGAAGCTGTTGATCAACTTCTTCTCGGGCCTTTTTTAAAAAGTTTTCTTCTGCGTTTTTGAGCTGTTCATAAAGTTTTTCCTGAGTTACCAGCGTATCTTTAGTGGTTATTCCAGCCGTCTCAAAGGGATTCTGGAGAATTTTATCATTCATAATCTATAGCTCCAAATGAGGCAAAAGCGCTTTAAGGGCAAAGAAATAGATTTGTCCGCTCTCGCCAAGAAGCATAATCATGGGTACAGACGGTCCTGAAACAACGATCGAATCAGAAAGTTCACGCCTGAACGGCTCATTCACAAATCCTTCAACTAATGTGATCTTCTCTGTCAATAAAATTTTTTTTACACGTTCGTTGTTATTAAGGACGGCAACAAGTTCATCTTTGATTTTTTGAAATTCTATAATTTTTGACATATTTTTACTTCTGCGGAAAATATACTTTTCAAAAGCGTAGCATATCTTCCGGGATTAGTTAATCGGTTCTTGACCTCTATGCCCGCAGGTATGCTACATTGCTCTTATTTAGGCAATTTCTTTAACGCACCAAGTGCACGAAGCGCGCGCTGCGCATTAAGCGTAGCCGCTGTGGCCGGCTGTATTTGAGGCCGTATTGGTTGCGCACT
>PLTG01000032.1 GCA_003165355.1 Candidatus Babelota bacterium
AAAAACTGTTCACAGTATTGTTATTGGTAATCATAATATTTTTGCTTCTGTAGCGATTCTCGCTTCAATAGCCTTTATAAGACGTATTGCTAAGACTTTACACTGTTTGTTTTCTTGATCGGCTTCAAAAAGCAGCGCAAAGAAATCGTTAAGATTTTTAGTTGCCTCAGGCGTCATTTTCTTATTGGATGTATATCCATTTCAAAACCAATGGCATGCAAAACTGTTTTTAAAGAAGTAAGTCGAGGGTTACCCTTCTTAGATAGCATGCGATACAAATTCTGCTTATTTAAGCTGGTTTCTTCTGATAAATGAGTGATATTGCCGCCTTGAGCCTCTAAGACATCACGCAAAGCCAACAGGAAAACACGTTCATCTTCATCAGCAAGAGCGGCTTTAAGATAAGCAGCAGCTTCTTCTGCGTCTTTAAGGTTTTCTAATAAGAAGTCTTGGAAGTCTCTATATATTATTTTTTTATTGGTCATTTTAATTATCCCTTATGTATAAACCAGTATTCTTGAGCTTTTTTAATATCCCTTTCTTGGCTTCCCTTGTCCCCTCCAACTAAGAGAATTACTATTGCATTACCCTGTTTCCCAAAATATACTCGATAACCTGACCCATAATCGATTCTTAATTCCCAGACACCAATCGCCTGCTTAAGTGGCTTACAATCACCAAAATTACCCAAGTTTAATCGCTTCAACCGAGCAATAATAATTGCACGAGTCGTCTTGTCCAGATCAATCAACCATTCAGTAAATGGCTCTTTTCCCGTATCTGTTTGGTAAACAATAGTTTTTATTAAGCTCATATTATCTATTTTAGCTTATAAGCTACTAAATCGCAAGATACTATTAAAGTTATTTAAATACCTATAGCCCATAAAGGCTTATATTGGCTAAAAATAGGTAGATAGGACATCAATTTAACCTATTAATGACATATTTTTGACATAAATAAGCAGTCCGCACAATCGCCTTCCCCGCTTGGTGCGTCAGGCGTTGTGGCCTCTTTATGGATAGTAAGAATGGGCACCTCAAAAGAAAGCTGGGCATATATCTCTCTCTGAAGAACGGTTGCCCATTAAGTATCAACCCGTGACAAATCGTCACGATCTGAGTCATCTACAAAATGTCGACAACTTGGCTACAGTTACAGTCGGTATACATTTCTTTTGAGCTGCTCTTTTCTTCTTCTTGTGTGAATGTCGTTGCTCGTAAGAAGCAAACGACTTCACTACATTAATATCTTTATGTCTTAATGTCTTATTGGCTCTCTCCTGCTTCTAAAAGGATGACAGGGAGGGACTTTTGCGAATCAAGGTGTAACCGCTCACCCTACAAAGCGTAACCGCTCACCCTACATACCGTAACCGCTCACCCTACATACCGTAACCGCTCACCCTACGGGGGGCTTTGTTTGGAATGGCTTAATTATTGGGCGTACTTTATTTCCATTTTCTTTTATGCCATCTAGTATGTTTGCTTTCTTAAGTCTAGTTAGTTTTTTTCGTGCTTTTATTTTTGCCTCACGAGGATTTGTTTTTGCGGTACCCTGAAGGCCTCCAAGTCCAAAAATATAGTCCCAGTCAAAGTCGCTACTCTCCTTCTTTTGGCCATATCTTGTTGATAGTGCAAATGCCAGATAAGCATCATTGGGATTAAGTTTGAGTATTTCATTTTTGTAGAGAGCTGGGGCGAATTCTTTGCTGCCTAATTGTGCGCTTCTTATGCGTACTGAAATTGTTAATGGGTATTTTTCCGATGCTTCTTCTTCTTTTTCACCGCCTAATATTTCTATAAGGGGTTGCTCAATCCATTGCATGATTTTCTTACCCTTGGCATCAGTGCGAACGTATCGTTCCATGCTAATACGAGTTTTTTGCAAAGTTTTTGTTATATTCCAGAATCTTTGTCTTTCTTCGGGATCGAATCTATTTTTTCGAGTTTCAATACTTAAGCACTTCATGATAGCGATTAAAGGGCAAGTAAACTCTGGCCTTCCACTAACGTTGGCGATTTTCCAATAAGCCATCCACGTCTGTATTCCCTTAGTCGTCATCATATCTTTGTATTCTTTAACAACTCGTACAGCATCTTCTTTTGATGAGGCCTTAAAGTCATATTCCAAGTTAATTTTTCTACCATAACTATCTACAGTTGAACCTTTTGCTTTCCAGTTGTCAGCATATTCATGCAAAGGTTCATTATCTATAAGTCCAGATAAGTAATACATTACATTTGCGTTACCATAAGAAATGCCAAAGTTGTCATCATGATCAATATTTTTAAATAATTGTATGTTACTTTCTAATATCTCTTGCGGGTCGGCCTGTTTAACTAGATTTGCGCTTTTCAATCCCCACATTATATTGTGGATATGTCCTAGATTGGCCATCTCGGCGTAAGTTTTGAGCGATTCCTCAAGTGATAGTGTTCTTGCGGGGCCATAAAAATGAGTCCACTTGTCCTCTTCAGACATATTTGGATTGTCAGCAAGAAACTTCTGCCATCTTTTGAATTTTTGGTTTTTTTCATCGATGTATTGCAGATACCAATCACCAAGTTCTTTTGGCATTTTCCCTGATTCTATGAGTTCTTTAAAATCCTCTGTTGTGTAATACATAGAAGTGTTTCCCTGTTGTCGTCCTTGTGATTCAATTTCGCGTATTTGATCTTTATATTTAGCGATTTCTTTGATATATTCATCCTGATTCATACTACCTCTAAAATTTTTAAGGGCTGGGCTTTTTCAACATTGCTCGGTCTACCTATTTATCTTCTCTTGCGCTTCTAAGCAGCTCTTCTTGTGCTTCAGGGGTTGGATAATAAGCACTAAATTCATCATCACCCTCGAGCATGTATTTAAAAGCCTCTTCAGCGGGAAGTTTAAACAATAGGCTATCGATTTCAGCATTACCTGCGCAAATTTCACGACATCCTTGCCACATTGCACGCCATCCCTCTTTTTGAGCTGTCCATTCCTTTATTGTGATGGGATCAACGCCCATTTTTGAAGCTGTCTCTATTGCTGAATACGCCTTTTTTTGTCTGCAACGACTGTTAAGCTCAATAAAGAAATCATAGATACGTTTTTCACTTATCTTTTTTTGTGTCATTCTCTATCCCCGTTATCAAGCATTGATTCTATCTGGTTATTCATCGTCTTAATTTCACGCAAGAACGCGTTTTCTTTTAGGCGTTGCGTCCGCGCTCTTAATGTATAATTACCGTGTTTACCGAGTTTGCCTCCGTGCATACGACATCTCCCGTTTGCCATAGCCCAAGCAGAACAGGGGGCTCCCCCCTTTGTACGAGCTTTTGCTCCACATGATTTAACTGGCATTTGTCTTCTCCTGTTATTTAAAAAAGTTGGTAGTAATAGGATTTTCAGTGAGTGCGCCATTGCGCTTCTTGTGGATTCGCTCAATGGCGTCATTCGAAGCTTTCAGCAGCTTTAAGCCGATTCGCTTGTCTCTTTGTAACGGCCGAGCGATTTTATTCATTCCGAGTAAGTGGGCTACGATAAACTGCGCACACCATACGCGTTCAATATCGTCTTGTGGGTTTATCATTCTGAATAGGGCATAGCCGCTTTTGATATCGCTCTTAGTAAGATCATTGTGACTGCTGACCTCTTTTAATGCTCGCTCAAAAAGAAACTTTGCTTCCTGTTCTGACCCCGCTGAAAATCCATCAACGATAGTAGAAATTGCCATCGGTATAAAGACTGTGGGGGATGAGTTGTTTTTTTGTTCATATGCCATACATTACTATGCTCTATTTTATTCAAGGTCGCTCATTGCTGACCGCTTCTTCTGTTCTGATGTTAACTACCTGACCCTTATTCACATTGTACTGTACGTTGATCTGCTGCATTCCCTTGTTGCGATACTTGTTGAAGCTATCGAGTGTTTGCTGACTGAATGCCAATAATTGTAGAGCGGTTCTTTCATTGTTGTTTGTAAGGTCTTCCATTCCTCTGATGTGCATTGCCGTAAATTGTGCAGCGAGTGCTGCTTCAACTGCATTAGTAGGCTGCAATGACTGCATTAACGACATCACCAAGTTTATTTTATCCGATGCAACTTTTGCTTTAATGTCCACTCTGCCATTCCAATCAACGCTACGCTCTTTTACGTCATAATCGCTTATGCTATATGCCGCTTGAATAGCAAGATGTAGTATTTGTTTTTGTAATATGGGGTCTGATTCAAGGGTGTTGATAGTGCCGCACAAAGAAGAGTTTTCGGGTAGTGGTAGTCGATAATCAATTATCGGTTTAATCAGTTTACGCTTTGCCATTATCTACCTCTTTGGAGTTTTTTTCTTTTAAGTATTTAAGAAACGCTGGGCTTTCCATTTGATTTATTTTATAAACCGTAGCTTTGTTATATTTGCCTGATTTAACACCATCATTTCTTTTCTTTTTAAGCGTAACTAAGGCTTTATTATAAGCATCATTAAAATATTTTGATTTGTCGGGGAGTTGGCGAAATACTTCTCGTTCCATAAAGATGTCAGTTGGAAAATCAGACAACGCAAGGGAATCAGGTAGGTGTGCCCAGTCGGTGAGCTCATCTGCCAATTTTCTGATTTCATCTTCGGTAGTAGGCACAGGCATGTGAAGACCCAAGCCATTATGCATCCTTTCCATTGTTTCCTTAAAGGCCTTCTCTTTTTTTATTTTATAGGCTTGAATAGCTTCATTTTCTGATACGGAATTTGCGCTTTTATTATCTTGTACTTTTATTTTCATACGCTCTCGGCTTTAATTATTGTGTATATTTTAAGTTAATAGAATCTAATGCGACTTATTACCAAACTCTGTATCATAAAGAAGTTTTATTGCTTCATCTACTATGTTACTTTTACGTGGCCGCTTGCCTTCTTTGAGCCGGTTGATGTATATCTCGACGATTCGCTCTTCGGTCATTTTATCGAGATAGTAGCTGGATTTCATCTTGTCTTTAAACTCGACCTTTGGCACTTCGTCTTTCTTAATTTTCGTCATTGTATCTCTCCGTCATTTTCTAATGTCCGCAATGTAACCTTAGCGGACATTGGCGTATTGTCTTTTGGATTTTCTAGAATTGTTCGTTGCAGGAATTTTAAGCCGCTTTGCAACACTCCTGATATAGCCTCTGGGCTATTGGAGCCCGCGGCTATTTTTCGCTGTAAGAAGTCCCACATATTTTTATTAAAGTATGGTGATGTGGTGTTGTAGAAGTTATTTAAAACCCAGTCTATTAGGTACTGATCCTCAGCGCTCCACTTTATGTTGCTCGCTTCGTCTATCTGTGGTGTGCGACTCAAAGAAGAAATTGCCACCGCGGAGCTTTTTTTCAATATCGCATTAAGCTGCGATTGTTGTATTGCTTGAGTTCGTGCTGTCAGCGCTTGGCTTATCATTCGTTATTTTCCTTGAAGATATCATCCCATAGGCTTGTTTCTTCAAACAGGTGAAAAGCGGGTTTGTAGACAAATAACGGGCTAAATCTGCCGCTATCTCGCACTTTTGAAGTAACTAATGCAGCATACTTATCCCATTTAGCTGGAAGTTTTATTTCAGGCTTGTAGGAGGTTGCTTCAACTTTTTTCTTTATAATATCGACAAATGGATCATCCTCAGGAGATGGAAGGTTCGGGCTTTTTGTAGCACCGGTTTTTGTGGTGCCATATAACGCGCTCAGTGGATTTCTGCTAGTTCTTAGCATTATGTTGTAGTCTGCCGTATGATCGATCATATAACTTGATCTGCTTGCGCCTTCACCAGTTTGATTATCATGATGATTTTTTACAGTATCGCTGAGAGCCAGAATTGGTATAGATAAATCCTCGGCCATTTCTTTAATACCCGCGATGACTTGGCCAACCTTAACAGTTTCATTGCCCCAATCAAGACTATCATTACCTGTTCCCAGTCTCTGAAAGGGATCAATAATCAAGAGAATATCTTTTTTATTGCTTCTCTTAACGCTGAGTACCTTTCCCCTGATTTCAGACACAGTCATTCCATGATAACCTTTAATCATGAAGAGATTGTCAGAGTATTTACTATATTTCTGTATGGCGCCTTGGATATTAGTTTCATCTAATTTAAAGGGCATAGAGAGTCGCTTAAGGCTTCGTTCAGTTAGCTTTCTGGTGCCAATTTCAACCGATACATATATAACACAGTTTCCATCAGATGCGACATTATCTGCTACTTGCAGAGCAAAAGCTGATTTTCCAACACCTGCACCACCAGCCAATACGCCTAACTCACCTTTTTTAAATCCACCACCAATAAGTCTGTCGAAGGTTTTAAAACCAGTGCTAAGAGGCTTGTTTTGAGTATTATTTATTTCACTGCAATGCGCAGCGAGATAATGAGATTGTGATAATACTACTTCTGAGTCTCCCTGAAGATTATCAACTTTATGACGTATGAGATCGGCTTTTATATGTAAAGGCGCATCACTGTTTTGCACTTCAGTAATGATATTATTTAATTTTCTTTTAGCAAGATCATCACTTAATCTATTAAGTCTTTCTTTAACCTGTGTAGGATTTATAGCTGATCTTATTTCAAGTTTTTTTAATAAATCATAAAAAATGCTTGAGTCATTGCCTGCATTTAAAGCTATTTGCGCAATAGTGATAGGCAAGAACAGCTCCCAAGATTTTATAATTCCCTTCATGACAAGACTGTAAAGACCAGTGAAGCAAGAAGGTTGAAAATGCTCTGGACTGAAACTATCTGCCAAAACATCATCATATGATTTTCGGAACAAGTAACCACCGAGAAGCTCCTCTTGATATTCATCTGAAAAAGATGACAGCTTTTCGTCCGCCTGAGGGGCTACCTCAGCCGTCAGTTCTTTTTTTGTTATAGGTAAGTCATCGATAGTTTTTTCAATCATAAGTTGTTCTCGTACTACTGAAATCGGTTGTCCGCATTTTGAAACAATATCGTTAAAGTCAGATAACTTCTTGCTCGTGTCTTGCGAAGTTAGCCCCTCAAAAGAAGGTGAGCGATAGCTGCAATTGTATGCAGGATTAATTTTTACTACTTGTTTGTATGCCGCATCGCTACTATCTAGACAAATAACTAACTTTAAATTCGGATACTTAGACTTTAGGGCGCTAACAACACTCACCATATTACCAGCAGAGCCAAACGAAATGACTGTGACTTTCTTATCAAGAGCCATCCAAATTGTCAGCGCAGTAGCTAAGCCTTCGGCGAGATATACCTCATCATCGGCTTGAAACTCGCCAATAGTAAAAAAAGAACCAACCGTAGGCGCATCTTTCAAGAAATACTTACCACTACCGTGAACGTACTGAATTGTTTGCAGCCCTTTGTCAGCATCATAGAAGGGAACAACAATAGAATCATTGCCCATTTGGTCTTTTCCGAAACGCAAATCAGGACAGGCTACAACGCACTTTTCTTTAAGGTATTGATGATCGCCCACAGGTGAAGCCTTGTCGAGCTCTTGATGAACCTGTTGTTGTGTGAGTTTTGTTTTTTGCAAAACAGTCGAGCGCTCAAACTGTTTGGGCGAACTTATCACTTTTGGAATAGTAGTTTTTGTTGCGCCCGCAAACTCCACTTCTATTCCACTTATTTCAGCAACATAAATAGCCGCATCCTTAAAAGACTTATTCTCAGCTCTTACAACAAGCTCAATAATATCGCCACCCTCATCACAGGCATGGCAAGACCATTCTCCTGATATGGAGTTAATGGAAAAACTTTTAATACTTTTTGCATGCGTAACAATTGGACAGTCTGCTCTGATCTCACCACTGCTTCCATTAATATTAGTTGCGCGTAAGAACTTTAATATATGTCCAACATTTGCCTGTTTTTTTATCTCATCTAAATTTTCAATCATAGCTACTTCCTGATGTTAAATATCTATATACTGTTCTGCTCCATTTTCTAATCTATCAGCCATGTGCGTATAAATTGTTGTTGTATTAATGTTTGAGTGGCGCATTGCCTTCTGTACCGCAATAAGTGGAGCGTTATTGGCGATAGCTAAAGTCGCAAACGTATGCCTCAACGAGTGGCATGTAAGTTCTTTTTCATCAATACCAATGCTCTTTAATTGCTCTTTAACCATACGGCGAATACTGCGCGTAGTAAGTCTACCTTTAGTATTACGAGGGCCATGAGAGGCAAACAAAGGCTCATCATCACTTACAACGCCCCGCAAAGAGAGATATGACTTGATCGCTTTATGTGCTTCATTCGTTAATACAACATATTCATCTTTTCCATCACGACCTTTTCCATGCACCCACAAAACAGGCGTGCCATTGATTCTTCTAATGTCACCAACATCTGCTCTAATAATCTCAACTGAACGTAGTCCACATCGCAACAATGTGCTTATAATCGCATGGTTTCTCTTTGTTATCATATCGCTCCCTGATACTGATTTAAGGAGTCTCTGCGCCTGCTCTTTTGTGAGAGCGTCGCGCATAAACTCTTTTGGTTTCTTGGGAGATTTTATATCCCTTGCTATATCATCGTATAAATTACGCGTAGCAAGAAACGAGAACAAGCTCTTAATTGCACTAAGATGTGAAATAACTGTAAAAACCGAGAGCTTTCGACCAATCAGGAAGTCCTTAAAGTCCTTAATGTCTTTCTCTGTCGGCGCTGTAATTGAGTTATTAACAAGATAATGACCGAACTGTGAAAACGAAGCACGATAAGCTAACTCTGAAGACTTTCTTAAATCTTTTCTTTCCAGAAAAGTATTAATAAGCCCCTCAAAGGAAAGCTGCTTTTTTGTGCCAACAATTGGAAAAGACTTCGGTAATGGAATAGCATAATTCATATTTACACCTGAATAGATTAATAACACTTATAAGGTTATCATATATTGTATAAAAAAGCCAGCTGTGAATGCAACAATTGGTAAAAAATGGGTATATAGTTAAACGCTATATTTAATACCTATGCAGGCATCTTTTTGACCTAAAAATGACCAGTTTGTAGCATGATTTTAGTGTCTTAAGTATGTCTTTCGGTGCCAAACTAGTGACATAAGGGTGACAGAAAAGGTAAGTATTATAGATGTAAGCTTGGCTTAAAAAAGATGTCGCCAAGGTGTCTTAAAAAAGGGGGAGGAATAATAATGATAGTAACCGTAGGTGGTATAAAAGGTGGGGTAGGAAAATCGTTAATTTCTACAAATCTTACCGTGATGCGCTCAATGAAGGGCAACAAAGTATTACTTGTTGATGGAGATGAGCAGGGCACAGCAGGGGATTGGACTGATCACCGCATTGGGCTTGGACTTGAGACTCCATGGACAACCATTCGCCTAAAATCAAGCGCTGTAAGAACTGAAGTAATCAAATTATCAGACAATTATGATGACATTATTATAGATTGCGGCGGTAGGGATACTGCCAGTCTACGAGCTGCGTTAACAGTTGCTGATATATTCTTGGTTCCATTTCAGCCGAAGAGCTTTGATATTTGGACTATCTCAAAAGTTACTGATCTCATAGAAGAAGTGAAAATATTAAACCCAAAACTTATTGCTTATTGCTTTATCAATTGCGGCGGAACTCGTGGTAGTGATAATGCAGATGCTATGAATATTCTTTCGAAAGCAGACGGATTGGAATTGCTGCCTGTGGCAATTGCCAACCGTAAGGCTTTCTCTAATGCTACCGCTGAAGGCATGGGAATCATGGAAACCAAAAGTGATGCAAAAGCAATGAATGAGATGAAAGCCCTCCACAACGCTATTTTCGGCGATCAGGCGACACCGTTAAAGAATCAAAAGATGGTCAAAATGACATCGAAATCTCGTTATAATGACAGACTAATGGCATAAGAAAGGTATAGAAGTGGCACTAAAAGAATTGATTAAACCCGCCAGACAGACGAAGAATAATCAGCCTGAAACAGTTGAGCACGATGTTCAAAAATTTATCTCACAGGGTGGTACATTAGCGAACGATGCGCCGGCTCAAAAAAACATAGATTCTAGTCATGATCACCGACTTACTTTGCGAATACCACAATGGCTTATGGATAAAGTAGATACTAAAAGAAAAGAGCGTGTCGGCTCAATATCAAGGAACCTCTGGATTCTGGAGCAAATAGAAAAAGCATGTAAAAAATAGAAGGGTAGAAATGGAAGAAAGAACAGTTAGATCAATCACAGCATTTGGAATATTACAGCTACTCTTATTGTTCGGCCTATACAGTATTTTAAACGATGTAAAAAGTTTTACTAAAAACATCGAGAATTATGTAGATGGCATACATACCGACGTTAGATTTATAGCTGATAAATTTGAAAAAAGAAGTTAAAAGAAAAGGCCTACTATCGTTAAAAATAGTAAGCCTTTTAATAAATACAGCTGTTTAAGTATTTAGTATTTTAAGGAATTACTTATGTCTTTTCTGTAATTTCTATAATCAAGCTCATTGCGAACTTCAACACCATAAGAGAAACCAGAATTAGTATCAAGAAAGCGCGTCATTTTTGCTTCTACGAGTGCCATTGATCCAAGCATAAGCAATGCTATTAATAGATTTTTCATATTCTAACTCCATTAGATTTAATATTTCTTATATCTGCCATAATAATAATACGCTATTAGAAATACTTTGTCAAATATTGCCTTACTTAAGGGCTTTTTTGATTAAGGCATCCAAATATTATATACTTATAGAATAAAATAATAAACACTATTAATAGATATGATTCAAGGGCATTTCAATATGAAAAAGATATTATTTACTTTAATTGCAACCATTGGCTTGGCTGAATGCGTTTCAACTGGACCAATACTTTATATAGACACTGAAAAGTTTCATAAAAGTGAGCCTGCTGTGTATTTTAATGAGAAACTTGCAGAATCTCAATGCAGATATCATGAATTACTCAACGTTTTAAATGCGACACGATCTATATTAATGAGCGTATCACCCAGAACCGATGCTGTAAGCGCTCAAATAGAACAAATAGATCAAAATATTCGAGAAGCAAATGAACAACAGCAACTCATATATAAAAAATACGATCTTGATTTGGTTAAGCAACGCGCACTTTTTTTAGAAAAACTAATTGCAGAAAATTACAAAGCAACCGCTATTGTCGTCATAGGAAGAAGAGTGCAGCATGTGGTATATATCAATCCTGAAAATGATATATCCGATGAAGTAGTGGCTGCACTAAATGAAGACTTTAGGGTAAACAAACACTTATACATACACAACCAATAAGTTTGTTTTATGTACAGAAATATAGATGTAAATTGCGCATACGAAAAATGTAAAAAAACAATTTCTATTGATATAGGAAGTTGTGAAGAGTACAAACTTTACTTCTGCAATTCTCAATGCGAACTTTGGAATAGTGGAATCGGTTTCTTTATATTAGGAAAAATTTTCTGGTTGTTGGCAGTATTTTTTTCAATTGTTGCTGTTTGTTGCCTTTTCGGTACATTATCTTTATTACCCTTAAATGCTTTATTGCAATACTGTGAACAGTTTTTAAAAT
>PLTG01000069.1:0-13361 GCA_003165355.1 Candidatus Babelota bacterium
GTCTTTCTGCAGGAGTTTTCTCTAAGCCCTCTAACAGTGCGCGGGCAAGTTTGACCGTTGCATTATCTTGGTCTTTCTGTTTTATAACATCCAATGCCGTTAGGCCTGTGTTGGTGCGTGCATTAAGATCAACTGCCCCAGCCTGAAAAAGAGTTTTAAATTTTTCAAAAAACTCTTGCTGTTTATGATATGCGGCGTAGTTACATAATGTCATAAGGAATGTACGGCCCTCTGAATCTTTTGATTTTAAATTCAGGTTATATTTTTTACCTATTTCATTGTAAAATTTAAGTAATTTAGCTTCATGCGGTGCATACATGCTTATATATAAAAGGGCGTCTATTTCCGGAGGGTTGTTTTTAAAGGGCTCAAACGCCTGATGATCTACTAACAATTTTGCGATTGGGTAATTTCTGGCATAAAATAAAGGGAAATGATCGTCTGACCAAGGTTTTAAAGCCACGTTTGCGCCATGATTTAAAGCGAATTTTACCCCTTGTAAATCATCATCTTGTATTGATTTAGTCAAAAAGGTTTGTGCGTAGACTACAGTGCCGTTGCTATTAAGAGATGGAAGCAATTTATTAATGTTGCAATTCGAGTCAGTTTCAACAATAGCGGCCAAAAAATCTCTTTTTACTGGCCATAGAGAGATAGCCTGAATGCCGCCCAAGACAGTAGCATTTATGATTTGTCTGTAGTTATCTATTTTTGAATATATATTCTGCATGAGTCGTTCTTTATCACGCGATGATAAAGAAATGATCTGCTTATTGAATTGTTCCGCTCTTTCACTTTTTAAAAATAGGCTAAGATTATTCCAGTTTTCTGATATCGGTAATGGCAGATTATCAATTTCTTCTTTAAGCTCATCTACAATAGGGGAAATCGGATCTTCTTGCTGTTCTAGGCAATAAGATGATGCTGTCAAAAAAAGTGAGGTTAATAATATGATTTTTTTCATGACTTATTCTTTTTCGCTGAGTTGCGTTGATTGAAAAATGCGAGGGTTTTTCATTGGGTATAATAATTCTTGAAGACCAACCGGATTTTCTGGGGGATTCTGTTGGAGTAATTCAAGCTTTTTGCGTCTTTCTGCAGGAGTTTTCTCTAAGCCCTCTAACAGTGCGCGGGCAAGTTTGACCGTTGCATTATCTTGGTCTGTTTCTTTTACATCATTCAATAAATCTAAAGGCGTTTTTTTAAATTTGTTTTTCGCATTAAGATCGACGGCGCCTGCTTTATAGAGGGTTTTGAATTTTTCGAAAAAATTATAAGGCTTATTATATTTTAGATTGAAACTTCCATATAGCCAATGTAGCAGGGTATCATTATCACTATTTTTCAACTTAAGATTTAAACCTTTTTCGCTATAGAGTTTTAATAAGCGGTAAGACAGCGCGAAATTAAGGGCATTTCTTAAAAGCTTAAATGCTTCTTTTGGGTCATTTTGAAAAGGTTCAAGTGCCCCCTTATCAATTAACAATTGAGCGATATCATAATTTTCAGTTAAAGCCAAAGGATATTCAGAAGATTTAAGTGCGGTATTAGCATTATGATTAAGGGCAAAGATAACTGCTGCGACATCATTTTCTAGTGCAGATTCTTCCAAAAATGTCATGAGTTGGCCTGAAAATAGGTATTGATGAATGGTATCAATATTGCCACCAGATTCAACAGCTAGTGCCCAAAAATCTCTTGTGACTGGCCATTTCAGATAAATGGGGCTTATATTTATCACTTCACCTATAAGCCTGTTTTTATCGGCGCGAGAAAGTGGTTGTATCTTTTTTTTCAATTCAGCAGCTTTTTGGCTGCGCAAGAATGTCTCTAAGTCCCATTCTGGCGATCGTGAATTTGCGGTAGCAACATCTTGTCTGATCTCGTTAACAATAGAGGCGACTGGATCTTCTTGCTGCTCGAGGCAATAGGAGGACAGAGTAAGAAAAAGTGAGGTTAATAATGCTATTTTTTTCATGATATCCCTATTTTACAATTATAATTACCTATTTAGTATCTCTTTTTTTGTAATAATTACCATCCCCAGGTCACCACAGGCCCCGCATATGCAGCATACCCATACGGCGCATAAAAATCGTTATAATTGACCGGGGTGCCGTAATAGGGGAATGAGCCTTGTGGACCATCGGCGTAATAGACACCGCCTAAGGGTAACCCTATATTGAGGCCAAAGCCCACATACCCACGCGTAGCAGAATTGTATGAACGATTATGCCGGCCCGAGCGTCTGTGTGCGTGAAGATCAGAAAGAAGGCAGCACATGAGTGCTGCTATAAGAAATATTTTTTTCATGACAACCCTTAAACTGCGTTAATAAGTTCAGA
This sequence comes from Candidatus Babelota bacterium, assembly GCA_003165355.1. Lineage (GTDB taxonomy): Bacteria > Babelota > Babeliae > Babelales > Babelaceae > BOG-1370. Next base: position 2,346 of record PLTG01000069.1, read on the forward strand.
GCTGTCTTCTTGGCAACTTTCACAATATCCACTGCATGCTGGGCAATAGCCCTCATCCCAACGTCCCCATTCGGGATCGAAAGTGCTTTTCATTGAGCGTTCTGGATAATAACGTGGGCAACGTTCGCACTGTGCCCAAGAGTGTTCAGCATTAAGCTGCATGCCAAGTGACATGCAGCTTAATAAAATAACTATACGTTTCATTACTATGCTTCTTCAGCCGCTGAAGGTAAGTATCGAACTTCTCTGGTTGTAGCCGGCATTCGTCTAGCTGTTGGTGCTTGTTTAGTGCCTGGCGCTTCTTGAGCTTCCGGCATTTGTTGAGACTTCATAGCCGCTAATGCTTTTTGTACTTTAGGGTCGTTCATCATCTCAGGTGAAATGAATACTGCGTTATCAGGTACGCGAGGCACTTCCATGCCTTCTTCATCATCCGGAGATCCGATATCAGGTGCATCTGGCATATTATTGTAGTTATTGACTACAGTTGTATCACCGGCGTAACCACCGTCATTGCTGATGCCATAGGCAAGGGCAAATTCTAATGGAAGGTATAAGCCTAAGCCCCAAAGGCCCCATCCCCATCCACCAAATCCACCACCCCAGTAGCCATAACCACGTCCGCCAAAGTTGCCGCGATTGCCATTCCAGCCGCGTCCACGGTTCCCATTACGGTTACCGTTTCTATTTACGTTACGATTAACATTTCTATTACCTGTTCTGTTAGCAAGCGAGTGCTGAGCTGCAGATCTACCAGCTGTACCGGTTCGAGAAGAACCAGGGCCGCCCAAATGGCCATAACCACCACGTCCACCGCTAAAACCACCACGGCCGCCGCCAAAGCCGCCAGCATGTCCACCGAAGCCGCCGCCACCGCCACCGCGGCCACCACCACCACCGCCGCCTCCGCCGCCGCGAGAATAGAGGTAAGCCACATCAGCAGATACTATAGCAAGCGCTAACAGTATCAATAAACTTCTTTTTTTCATTACTACTCTCCTTTTATATGAGTTATTTATTTCTATACTTAAATTTTAATTGTTTAGGTAGGTAAAATGCAATAGTTTTGGTATTTTAAGCAAAAAAGTTCATTTTAATGGTTACTTTTGCGTGTGCGGCACACTTGCCTTTTTGGGGTGGTAAAATTAAACTTAATGAGTAAAAACGTTTATTCTTATATTCTTTGCTCAAAGAGTCATGACAAGTAATCCAGCAACGGTTGATCATCGCACATGGGTTGAAATAGATTCGTCTGCTTTTAATCATAATATCGCGCAAATCAGCGCTCTTATCGGCGATGGGACAGCTCTCGGGGTTGTTCTTAAGGCAGATGCCTATGGCCATGGGCTTGAGTTAATGGGTAGATTGTGCCAGGAAAATAATACCATTTCCTGGCTGTTTACTGCAGGCCTTAAAGAGGCGATTCGGTTGCGTCAGCAGGGTATAACAAAGCCTATTTTGGTGCTTGCGTATTGCGACGATGACCTGCAGGCGCTTGCCCATTACCGCATTACCTGCGCGGTGCCCGATTATTATACTGCCGAAAAACTCTCCCAGGCTGCTCTAAAACAGCAGCAGACTATCGATGTACATGTAAAAATAGATACAGGTATGTCACGTTTTGGGTTTCAGGCTGCAGGGTTTGCCGAATCTTTCGATGCTGTTGCAGCGCTTAAAGGGCTGCAGATAACGGGAATTTTTACTCATCTTTCTGATACCAATAATAGCGACTATTCTTTTATTCATGAGCAATTAAAAAAATTTGAGAGCATGGTCGCGCAGGCGGAAACTGTAATGAATAAAAAATTATATACACATGCTATCCCTTCCGGTGCGCTGCATGTGCCTAAACGGTATGATTGCGTGCGCGTGGGAACAAACGCCTACGGCTACTACAAATCAACATTGCAAGAGCAACGGCTTTCGGCTCTCAGCCCGGCAATTTCTTTGCGGCCGGTTTTGGCATGGAAGACACGTATTGCGGGCCTAAAAAATATTAAGCAGGGGGATGCCGTCGGGTACCATCGCACCTTTATTGCAACAGCGCCTATGAAGATAGCTATTTTGCCCGTAGGGTACTATGATGGGTATCCTCGAGCGTTATCGCATAAAGGGCGGGTCTATATCAGGCAGATGTACGCACCCATAATTGGCATTATTTCCATGAATAGTATGATGATCGATGTGACGCATATAGGGTCAGTCCGCGTTGATGATGAGGTTGTTTTATGTGGCGATATTCCCGGACTAAATGCGCATGACCTTGCGATTATGACCGATTCGATACAGAATGAATTTTTGGCGCGCATATCATCGCTAATTCCCCGAGTGGTTATCTAAAAAAAAGGAAGTTCATGAAGCAGAGCATCATATTAAAAAACGTTTCAAAAGAATTTTTTCAGGCGGGTAAAAAGATAGTGCTGTTCACTGACGGCTCGTACGTATTCGAGCAGGGCCAGACGTATGCTCTCACGGGAGTCTCAGGAACGGGAAAATCAACGCTTTTAAATATAATAGCGGGTATAGAAAAGCCGAGCTCAGGCGCTGTCTTGTACGACCTTGAAGATATTGCCGCGTTACCAGAAGAGAAATCGCGCGCATATTTACAAAAACATGTTGGCATTATATTTCAGTATGCCTATCTTCTTAATGAGCTTTCCGTTCTTGAAAACGTTGCCATCAAAGGACGCATAGCTGGTCTTACACAAGAACTTGCCCTGCAACAAGCGCGTGAGCTTTTGAATCAAGTGGGGTTATCAAGTAAAGCTGACGCCATGCCTGCAATGCTTTCTGGAGGCGAGCAGCAGCGGGTAGCTATTGCACGGGCACTCATGTTGCGTCCGGCCTTTATACTTGCTGATGAGCCGACGGCCCATTTGGATGAAGAAAACAAAAAAATAGTTGTTGATCTTCTTTTGACCTGCAGTGCACTTTTCGGTTCAGCACTTATTGTAAGTTCGCATGATCCATTTGTCGTTGCAAAGATGCAGCACAAACTTACCATTCATCAGGGAAAATTGAGTCACGAATCTTTTTTTTGAAAAAGATCAGGGCGTACGACCAACGTGGTGCCCAACGCGGCAAACGTACAAGCCGTTCCTACAAAAAAACCGGTTTTTCTATTAAAGCCGGCATCTTTGTTGGTTAACCCGTATATCAAAAGGCTCCCGGCTGTTATAAAGCAACTTCCTGCACCGATATAATAAGCGCCTTGATGCAGACTTTTCTCCACAATTCTATTTGCAGACTCTTCCAGTTGACTTAACTGCTCTTCAAAATTGAGTGTGGGGCGGGCAAAGTCCAGAGTGGGCGGGGCTTGGAGAGTGTAAAAAGAGAGACTTGCAGATAGTATGCATTTCACTTTGAGCTTTTTAAGCATGGCAACCTTTCAGCGCAATTAATATCGTAGCGAGCAGAAGATTTATAACCTGTATTTGAGATAATTTCAAGAATTGCTGATATTTTTTTCGATATACTCAGCGCCGCGTACCAAGCGCTTAAGCCACGTGAGCTCAATATCAAACATCTCTTGCTGAGTAAGATGCCAAACACTATCAGACAGCTGCAGCCGCTTGCGTAGCTCGTAAGCCACTATAGCGACACTAGCAGAAGCGTTAAAGCTTTCAGTAAACCCATACATAGGTATAGTGACATGAGTATCGACATGGTTAAGCGCGTATTCGCTCAACCCAATTCTTTCGTTACCAAAAACAAGTGCTACTTTTCGATCAAGGGGTAATTCAGAGACTGTGTAAGATTTATGGTGCGGCGTGGCGCCCACAAGATGATATCCCTGCCCTCTGAGGGCGTCAAAGCAGGCTTGAGTCGCATTGTCTCCATGTGCATATTCATGCGTGGTGAGCCAATAGTCTGCGCCGGTAGTTACGTTAACGCTACTCGTGATCTTCTTTTCGTTATCAATAATTGAGACATCTTGAAAGCCGCAGCCTTCAATAGAACGCATGGCAGCTTGAATATTATGCTCATGGTAAAACCGCTCAAACGCAAAAGTGATATAACGAGTCCGCTGCATCAATGTCCGCTCTATGAACTGCAATTTGTGCTCTGTTACTAATGTTCTGAGGGTATCGCGCAATTGTGTGGCGTTTTGCATCGTGGTTAAAAGAGCCTAAGCTTATGCTTAATCACAAAGCCTTTGTGTTTGACATAACTATCAAGAACTTTATTTAATGATGGCGTAAGCTCTTCTATTTGTGATGCGACTCGGTTAAAGTCTCTATCAATAGCATTTGAAATTTGCCCTATTTTTTGCTGCAATTCAGGAAGCCCCTCTTGAAGCCCTTGAGTTATCGCTTTAAAGCTATTGATAGTATCAGTGATATTTTCTTCATTTGATGCCACAACTCTGTCAAGAGAGTCTGCGCACGCTGAAATGCGCTCGGTCACGAGAATGCACCCGTTCATAAGCTCTTTTATAGTCTGTGCGCCATCTGTGCCGCCCAGAGATAGTTTTAATGCCTCGGTCACTTCTTGGACGTTCCCGGCGATAGTATTAAACTGTTTCATGAGAATATCCATTGAAATAGAATCTTCTGCCGGTTCTTGTAAGGTAGCATTTGCCGGTAATTTTTCTAAGCGAGCATCGCCCGTGACGATCTCTAGATATTTGCCACCCAAGATGCCATTTTGTCTGATAGCAGCTGAAGCGTCTGCATATAAATGATATTTTTTTGAAATCATGATACACATACGTACCCGTTGATTCTCTTCTTCGAAAGTAACTTGTTCGATCCAACCAACTTTAACGCCTGCTATGCGAACATCGGCCTTTTTATTTAATCCAGAAATATCATGCGAATAGAGACAATATTGGGAATATTGGTGAGTTGCAAAACGCAATGAGCCTATTTGAAAGCTCATATAAACAAGAACTGCAAGAGATGCAAGTACAAATAAACCGACTGCTGTTTCTGCTTTTAACTGCACTTTGTGATCCTTTTTTATCATTATAGCCAATATAATCGCTTAACAGTGTATAAAATGGTTTTAGTCTCGGGGATATTCACTTTTTCTAGATAAGCACAAACTTTTTGTACCACCTGAGTTGAATGACCACCATCTACTTTTCCATAAGATATCACAAGAAAAGCGGTAGTTTCAATTTTTGAAGCTAAACTTTTTTTAATTACATCAGGTATCCCAGTATACTCTTTCTTGTATAAAGGCGCCAGTAGCTCTTTCCATTGCTGCTGCCATTGTATCTGCCCCTTGAGCGCACCCATTTTTTTTACGATTTCTAACCGCTTCTCTTTTGAGAGCTCTTGCTTTTCAAGTTGCAAAATATTTGAAAGCGAGTTGGAAAGGTAGAGCGGCTGCAGTTGATTGTTTGGTGACGCGAGTGTGAAAAGGTCAGTTAATGCTACCTGCCCTTTTTCAACCGCATCTAAATCTTTAAAGAGAGTGCCCTTAAATGTCTTATTTATTAATTGGGTTACGTCTTCTAATGGTTTTTTTTGAAGTAGTTGGTTAAGTATCTGATCAAAATTTTCAATGCCAAAATTTTTATGGATCGGTTCGTTGAGAAGTGCGATATTTTTTTGAGCATCGTTATCTTTATCAACAAGATATTTTTTCTCTTCAAAATTATAGAGCTTGTTAAGATTTATTTTCCCCTCTTCGCTTGTTATAAAGAGTTTAATCTCGCCATTCAGCCCCTCTTTGTCAGTAGTCAGGCTAAATGTCTGCACTTGATCCACATATAAAAAGGGAACAATATTCTGATCAACAGGATTTTTTTCTTTTTCTAACGTTAATGGGTTACTCAATTGCGCACGGGCAATTTCAATGCCATTTAACGCGAGCATGCGCGCCTGTTGTTGTTTTAGCAGCACACGATGCAGCCGATCATAGGACACCGCGCGTTGTAAAAGGCTCGTTACAAAAATACTTCCGAGCGCGATAACAAAAAGAGCCATTACTAATACAAAACCGGGCTGTTTGGTCTTCATGGTTTTACCCCTATAGGCAACGTTAATTTTGGCATGACGGGCGCTTGAGTTGCACCAGATTGGGCTTGCCCCGCCGTAGCTTGAGTGCTAGCAGGTTGCGCTGGAGCGGGAGCTTTTGCTTCAGTTTTTTTATTTGTACGAGTATCTATGGGCACAAAAAAAGAATAATTAAAGGGATACTCATGCTTTGAAGTCTCGTCAACAAAACTACCCTTAAGTGAGATGATGCTCGGCAGCTCAATTTTCTTTTCAATACGTTCAGAGCCTTCTTTTTGTGGCGACTCTTTTTGTTGTTTTTTCATCTGCTCTGCAAATGACCATGATGAGACTTCTTCGATTTTTTTCTTGCCATCTTGTTGCATAATAAGCGTACAGTTGATAGCGCATGTTTTGATTCCCAGGGCTATCGTGTGAGAAAAATTTTTATTTTTATCGTTATCTTTTTCAAAATCGGCTAAAGACAATTCAGCAGATTCTTGTCTGAGCAGTTTAAAGTAAGAAGAATTTTCTTGTGGCATCAGAAGATACCGCACTCGTGCCAGACGCGGCTTAAAGACACCGTAGCTACCCAGCACTGAAGTAGTAACAAAGCTCAAACTCTTGAGCCGCTCATTTTCGATTTCTATCTGGAGCCCGTACTGCGCGTTATACTGTTCCTGTTTCTTCTGTTGCTCTTCCGGCTTGTCTTTACTGCTTGCAACAAACCCATAGATCGGGATAACCATCCCCGATATATCTTTTTGAAGTTGCCCAAAAAGCATCTCCTGCTGACTATCGCTGGCAATAAGTTCATTATAACGGCGAGCAGATTTCTGCAGTAACGAGATGGTAGTAAAAACCATCTGCATAACAAAACTACTGATTGTTAGTGCTACGAGAATTTCTATGAGGCTGAACCCTGGGCGCATCATGTTGTTGCTTTCGCAGGTTTTTCTGCAGAGCGGGCGTGCCCCGCCGTAGCCTCGGCGGAGGAGGGTTTTGGTCTATAAGAAAAGCGCACGAGTGTAAAGTCCTGGGGGACTCCCAGACGTGTCCATGACACCGTTACTTTTTCACTATATAAATCTTTGATATCGCCCAAGGGGCTCTTTTCTTGCGGCTTTGAAATGGTATACTTCCCTTTAAAGCCATCCTGTTCCTGTTCAAAAGAGGCACCGGGCTCTAAGGGCTCTTTTCTGTCGCTGTCGGCAAGCATCTGTACTGCTAGTTGTTCAGCTTTCCACTGCATACTGTCTTTGTACACTATCTTTGAAAGCATGCCTTGTAGTGACAGTAAGCTGGTAATAGTAATACTCACCATAACTAATGCAACAAGCACTTCAACGAGCGAAAATCCTGGCCGCGTTATATTCATCAAAGCACCCTGAATTGTACAAAAAATGGATTAAGCTGAAATTGGCTTACTTGTTGTGTATGGTCATCGCGCACAGTCAAAGTTGCTTGTTGAGCAATGCCATCAGGCATAATATATATCCAAACAGTTTTTAGATTGCCGCCAGCAGCTTCGTCTTTGCCTTCAATAATAAAACGCTCAATTTTTAAAGAATCATCCCATATAAATGAATCGTTACCCGTTGGTGATGATACCGGATCGAAGACGGTTTTTTGATGCGCGCCCTCTTTTTTATCTGTCTCTTGTCGTATGCTTACGCGTGCGGGGGTGGCAGAAAAATCGAAAAAGAGTTGGGTGATCTTGCCACTCAGCAGAGCATGAGTGCAAGCGTTGCGGGCAAGCATATTAAGATTTGAAACAAGTTTCTCTTGTCTGTTGTAATTAACGCGCGTCAGGCGCGGAACTTGTGTGGCCATAAGCGCAACAATCGCTATGGCCACCAAGATTTCTATCAAACTGAAACCAGGTAAACTTAAACCGGTGAGAGCCCGATGGGCCTTTATAAGTTTTTCGCCTGAATCCACTCTTCCTCCGGCGCGCCTTCTTTATTTGGACCATAAGAATATAATTCATAGGGCGGTTTTGAGCCCTTAGGATTTACTGAGTATTGGTACTCGCTTTTAAAGGGGTCGTTAACCATTTCTTTGTCCATGTAAGGGCCTTTCCATTTGGCAGAAACTCTGCTGTCTGCAGGGCGATCAACCAAATCTTTAAGCGATGCTGGATAGACATCTGTGTCTTCATAGTATTGCTCGATGGCCGTTTTTGCCGCGCGAATATTCGCCTCTGTTGATGTTCTTTTGGCCTTTTTAACTTGGCTCAACAATCCTAAAGCGCCGCCCATCATGACGCCGATAATAGCCAATGCAACAAGAATTTCCACCAAAGAAAATCCTGCCTGCTTCATACGTAATTGAACCATAAAACTCCTTACACATACTTAAAAAAAAATACCTATAAATCTTTACCAAGACTTTCATTCATCTGTAACATTGGGCTTGCAATCGCCATAACGACAAAGCCGACAATTGCCCCCATAAACATGGTCATGGCGGGGGTGATTTTTGATACCAAGCCATCTGCATATTCGGTCACTTCAGCATCATAATAGTTGCCAACTTGCAAGAGCATATCGGGCAATGTGCCGCTCTCTTCGCCTGTCTTTATCAGATAGATAGCAACGGCGGGAAACATCTCTGTCTCTTTAAGATACTGCGCAATTTTACCTTGCTTAATAATGCTGTCGCGCGCTTGCTGCAACTTATCCACTAAGATTTTATTTTTTACAATGCTCGTAACGATAGTAAGCGCCTCGGCCAAATTAACGCCACCTTCCATAAGCATGCCCAGTGTGCTGCTAAATTGCACCACGGCACCCATGCGTGCAAAATAACCGGCAATGGGCACCTTAAGAATAAATTTATCCCATACGCGTGAGCCAGATTCTGTTTTTTTCCACCATATAAAACCGCCAATACTGGTCACTAATATACCCAAAACAATAAGATAGTAATTTAAAAGAAAATCAGAAAGCCACATCAAAATTTTGGTGGTAAGGGGTAATTCCATCTTCATGGAACTAAATGTTTCNNGGCATGGTAAACGCGCCCCGTATCTTTTTGCGTAAGACATCAGAGCGTTCGATATAAGAAGTTAAGCGATCAAGAATAGTTTCAAGCTTGCCGCTCGCTTCACCGGCTTTAACCAATTGGATATAAGTGTTAGAAAATATTTTGGGGTATTGACCTAAGCCCTCTGCGAGCGATTTACCCTCTTTAATGTCATCTTTTAAGTGAATAACAATGGTACTCAGCTGCCCTTCAGTTTGTTCAATCAGAAGTTCGAGTGCTTGTAGGAGCGGTACGCCTGCTTTCAAAAGAACAGAAAGTTGCTTGGTGAAAAATATTAAATCTTTGGAGTCGACATTTTTTTGAAAAAAGTCTCTAAAGAATTTAGAAAAATTTGTGCCCTCTTGGCTTGCGGTGATGCTAATGGGATAAAGACCGCGCTTGACTAATGTCTCGCGCACATTTGCTAAAGAGGCAGCATCAAGAGTGCCCGATATTTTTTTTCCATCTTTAGAAAGTGCTTTATAATAATAGAGTGCCATTGGTTACCAAACATATATTACGAGCGAAAGCTTTTTTATCTTGAAGAAACTCACTTTTGTATGGTAACATTTTTTACACACCGATAAAAGAATAATCTTGTTTTTATAGCGAAAGCACGTGTATGAACCACAAAAATACCCTATTTTATCTTCTGGCATTCCTATGCAATATGCCTGTAGCGCAAGCCGCACCGCTTACTAAAGAGGCATTTGAAACTATGACCCGGCCGATTGCCTTTAATAGAGCGGGGCTTGAACTCTTTTTTATAGAGCAATTTAATGTCCCTACCTATACTGAACATATTTTGCCATCACATTTTGGCCATTTAGCACATTTTTTGCATTACAGTAATACCATCGTTGAACCGTACGATTTTGTGCTGACCGTCTTTGATATCTTTCATACACGCATGAAAGATACCCATTGGGTCAATGCCTTGTCATTCAGTTTATTACTGGAGCAGTTGCCCCGCTACCTGCAAACTATGTGCATGCAAAAAGAGCAAGAAACATTACAAGAGTCGATCAAAGACATTTTATATAAGCGATTCATTTCACGCTTTACCAAGTATTCACAAAACCCGCTTGATGGCATTAATACTTTCGATACCTTCTTAAACACTATTGACGAAGTTATTAACCCGACTGCGCAAGAGATTTCTGAGCTGGTGACCAAGGCTGCGCAAAAACGCCCGGTAACTGATTTACAAAATATAGTATCCAGGTTCATAGAAAGCGCTTTAGAAAAAATTGTATGGAACCCGCAAACCCAGCAAGACTCGTGGGATTGTGTCTGTATCTTGGCCGAACAGATTAACCATTTACATACCTGTGGCATTATACAATCAAGTAAGACCGTTAATCATCTTTATTGGTCGTTACTGTACCGCTACGGATATTTCTTGCGTTCGACTAAAGATATTCTTGTTCCAGCTCTATTTGATTACATTAAAGAAGATCTTGCTGCGCGTCACCATGACTGGTTGGCAACGCCTGAAGTTGAAGGGTTTTTAACGCCTAAAAAAGATTATTTAAAATATATTATTTGGGAATGCATTGCTGAAAAAGAGATGCAGAGACAGTAAGCATATAGACAACAAAAAAGGCGCTTTTGAAAGCGCCTTTTTAATTTAAAAAAAATTAAACTATTCTAAATCTTCATCTTCATCAAATTCTTCAGAGCCACTCAAGTCCTGCGCAATTTGCTGTGATTGAAGAGCCGCAGCCACTTCTTTTGACATGAAGTTCAATTGAGCAAACCAGCCGGTGTAACCAGTCAAGCTAGTTAATGCATCAAAAAGTTGATTGTAGAATGGTTTATTCTGTTCAAATATAACAAAATTAAGTGTTGCATATTTAATGCAAAGGTCATCAAATTGTGCTCTTTGATCGTCAGTGGTTTGTTCACTATAATACCACGCTTTCAATTCTGCACTTTGCATGAGATTTTTGAACATTTCCAAGCCGATTTTTTGTAAAAACGCCTGTTGTGCATCTAGCTGTTCTTGGGTAAATTCCTGGGTAACAGCAGTGTCCATAGCTGC
>PLTG01000069.1:13414-13787 GCA_003165355.1 Candidatus Babelota bacterium
GGATCAATGTTTTCAGGAAAATCTGAAGAACTTATTCGGCGCATTAGACGTGTTGAATTTGCGCAGTTGCCCGTGCAAGTTTTCAAGCATAGCCTTGATACCAGAAAAACCATTGAGCATATCAATGCGCATAGCGGCTACAACTACCCAGCACTCGCAGCAGAAAATGCTCAAGCAGTTAAGAATTTCTTACTGCCAGAAACAATAGTTGTTGCTATAGATGAGATCCAATTCTTTGATACATCTATTGTTGATATATGCATGGAATTAGTGAATCAAAACAGACGCGTTATCGTAGCCGGTCTTGATTTAGATTTCCGTGGCATCCCTTTTGGTTGCATGCCAGACCTTCTTTCACGCGCAGACACTATCA
>PLTG01000036.1 GCA_003165355.1 Candidatus Babelota bacterium
GAGGATCAGCTCTAGCGTCCAAGAGGAGATAGCATTATTGCCGTTGAGTGGAGTGGCGCTTCAAAATTAAGTTCACGCAAGATATTATTTGACCGAAAAGAATCTTCAAAAAGTACATTGAAAATGAAAAATAAGGCCGATTTGATTGCTTACGATCCTATTAAAGAAATGACTGATGAGAATTTTATTGTTAAAGCTATCTTGGAATGTTTGAGAAATAATGATCCGGAAGGCGTTATGGAGGTCATTCAAATGTATCTCGCGGCATTGGAAAAAACTCAATTCGTTCAAAAGGCGCTCGTTCCAAAATCCACATTATATCACAGTTTAAAGAGTAAGAATCCTACCATTAAAACGCTTGCCAAGTTGGTNNAAGATTTTCCGTATTGTTAATTTTTTTCACTATAGGCTACAGCTATGATAAAGAAAATATGTTCGCTGCTGTTCGTGGCGAGCTTGTATGGTTCTGAACAAGTAACCATTATGACATCCAATGAAGTTGCCGCCTGCGACAGCTGGAAGAACAAAGAATTTAATATCTGCGTTAAAAGCTACAGTCCATCTCCGACAATTCACTACATAGATAGCGACGATACGACCCTTTCTTTCGGGGCATACGAGCTTGAGGGGAGAAATTCTCTGGCAACGGTTCAAAATAGAAATTTTATTTTTAAAACAGCTCATTTTTTACCCACGGTGAGGGGACCTATCTCCCATTCGCATGATAAATACTTCGGAGTTTTTTTTGATAAAAAAAGTAATGATGAGCAATCTATCTATTCTTATTATAAAAAAGAGTGGCCGGATCCTCTAGCAAATAAAAAACATTTGCTCGATATGGTTAAAGAATTTTATGACCACGTTACCTACCCGTATACGTCGCTTTCTAAGGAAATCTTAGCAGAGCAGCCCTATGTTAAGACTATTTATGATGCTGCAGCCCGGCAAAAAGACGATGACTTTTTCAATAATGCAAGCAGTATGTATGAAAATAGAACCGAAAATCGGTCATGGTGGCTTTGGTATGTGGTGAACGTTCCTCATATCAGATCAAAAATTGTACCCAAAATTATCGCTTATTGTGGAGAACGTGAAAAGTCGAATGGGCATGATTGGTGCAATGTTGTCGTTGATTATGGAAAAGAGAGAATTGTCATTTCTGGAAGAGAGCTGTTTATCAGGGTCGGTCAAGTGGCAAAAAAGATAACTTCGCCACGTATAAGAAAAGAAGCATTTGATACAGAAGAACAATCTCATAACGCAAGCAAACTTTTGATTGAAGATCTGTGTGAAAGCTGCGTATATCCTTCCTGGAATTGCGAAGGTAACGTACAGCATACTCAGGAATTTTACCAGTGACTTGCTGAAAATGGTTGAGTGCGATAAGCTTTTGGTATGAATGCCTTACACATAAAACAAGATTTTCCGTTATTGCGCTCATCGAGCGTAGTCTATCTCGATTCTGCTGCAACAGCGCAAAAGCCTGATGCAGTAATCGATGCTATAAGCAATTTTTATCGTACGAGCAATGCCCCGGTCCATCGCGGTATTTATGCTCTTGCAGAACAGGCAACCCAGTTGTATGAAGACGCACGCAAGGCCGTTGCAGATTTCATCAATGCCGAGTCACAAGAGATTGTCTTTACCTCAGGAACTACTGACAGCATCAATATGGTTGCTTATGCATGGGCTGCAGATACTCTGAAAGAGGGCGATGAAATAGTGTTGCCAGAATCTGAGCATCATGCAAATTTATTGGTATGGCAGCAGCTAGCACACCGAAATAAATTAGTTATTAACTATGTCAAACTTACTGACGATTTTAAACTTGATCTTAATGATTTTTTACAAAAAATTACGCATAAAACAAAACTTGTGACGTTCGCCTTGAGCTCCCATATCTTTGGAAATTATCCGCAAGAATATATCCGCGCGATTATTGCAAAGGCTCATGAGGTCGGTGCAAAGATACTCTGTGATGCGGCACAGGCTGTGGGGCATATGAAAATCGATATGCAATTATCGGGCATAGATTTTCTTGCATTCTCCGGCCATAAAATTTTCGGCCCCACCGGGATCGGCGTGCTCTATGTCAATAAAAAGAATTTTTCTGCAATGGGCGTTTACCGCATCGGTGGTGGCATGGTGCAGAGCGCACAACTAGGTTGTACACAACTAGGTTGTGCCCAACTGAGTGGTGAACAGCTCAGCTGCCCAGAGTGGAAAGAGATGCCCTACCGTTTAGAGGCGGGTACGCCACCTATTGCACAGGCCATCGGGCTGCATGCAGCACTTTCATATTTTAAAGAGAAAATTGTCTATCAAGAATTAGCAGAGCATGAAGACACGTTGACCAAGCATCTGCTTGAACGGCTTAAAAAACATGATGATATAGTTATTATGCAGCCGCGGTACGAGCAGCCGGTGCATAATCATTTGGTATCTTTTTATAGTAAAAAATTTCACGCGCATGATATTGCCGCCTGGCTGAGCCAGTATAACGTTGCCGTTCGTGCCGGGCACCACTGTGCTCAACCGATACATCAGCGTTTGGGGATTGTCGCTTCAGTGAGAGTGAGCTTTCATGCATACACTACTATGCATGATATAGACATGTTGTGTCATGCACTAGATCAGTTATATAAATAATTAATAAATAGGGAATTTGATTTATGAAACCAGTTATTTTAACGGGTGACAGGCCATCAGGGCCATTACACCTTGGCCATTATGTCGGCTCACTTGCAAACAGGGTTCACTATCAGCAAGAGGGCTGGAAACAGTACATAATTGTTGCAGACGTGCAAGCGCTTACCGATAATTATGAACATCCGCATAAAGTGCATGATAATGTCTTTGAGGTCGCCTGCGACTATTTAGCAGTCGGCATAGACCCAAGTAAAACGACCATTTTCATACAATCACAGATTCCCGAAATTGCGGATCTTACCATGTATTATCTCAATCTGGTAAGCGTAAGTAGACTACGCAGAAACCCGACGGTTAAGACGGAAATTGAGCAAAAGGGTTTCGGGGACGCAATCCCTGCAGGTTTTTTTGTGTACCCGGTAAGCCAAGCGGCCGATATCACCTGCGTTAAAGCGACTACTGTTCCGGTAGGTGAGGATCAGCTGCCGATGATAGAGCAGACCAATGAGATCGTGCGTACCTTTAATCGCCTCTATAAAAAAGAGGTGCTTAACGAAGTGCGTGCTATTGTGCCTGAAGTTGCACGACTTGTCGGTATTGACGGTAAGGCTAAAATGAGCAAATCGCTGGGCAATGCGATCTATCTTGGCGACTCTGCTGATGTGGTAGCTCAGAAGGTTAAATCGATGTACACCGACCCGAACCATTTAAAAGTGTCTGACCCGGGCCAAGTTGAGGGCAATACAGTGTTTACTTACCTTGATATCTTTGATACGCGCAAAGACGAGGTAGCTGAACTTAAAAGACAGTACCAGGCGGGTGGCCTTGGGGACATGGTCCTTAAAAAACGGTTGACTGAAGTCCTTAATGCATTTCTTGACCCTATACGAACACGTCGAGAAAAATTCCATAACGATAAAACGTATGTGATGGATATGTTGAAACAGGGAACCGCCGCCACGCGTGAGGTGACCTCTCGCACATTACAAGAAGTTCAAGATGTTATGTATTTGAAGTACTAAATACAAGAAAAGCAATTAGAAAAGAACATTGTGGCTGAAAATAATGGTAATAAAATTATTCAATTCGACGAAGTTAAGGACAGGATAAAAGAAGCCCTTCAAAAAAAATCACTTAAGACAGGAGAATCATTAACGCTCCTTGATGGTTTTGTGAGTGAATTTGTTCGCAAAGAATTATCATCATCTATTCTTGTTGGTGGCCCCATTGTTCCCATGGTTATGTTGATTGGCAACGAGACGGGGCAAGTTTACCTATTTGCACTTAAAGCACTTTTACCTGATATTGAGTTGTGATTATGACGGAAATAGAACAAAAATTAAATCCTACGGCTTGATCTGAAAGTAATAAGCCCTTAACTCTTGATGAAGTAGATAAAAGAATTGATACACGTTTTGAGCGACTGGATCAATTTTTACGCGAATCTGAACAAAATTTTGATCAAAAAATTCAAAACGTTCAAGCCTCATATATCTCTATTTTTGGGCTCTTTGCCTCTATTCTTACCTTTTTAACTTTAGAATTTCAGTTTTTAAAAATAATCGATAATCCTTTAAAAATGTTAGGGTTCACTCTCGTGCTGGGCGGGATATTGCTTGGATTCATAATGGCCATGGATTATGTAGTAAAAATAGGAAGACGATTAATGTCATTTGCGGAGTTATTGCAGTCGGAATTGCATGTGCAATGGCAGGATGGCTGGTTCCTATTTTTTTCCATAGAAGTTGAACTTATTCCTGTGCAACTGTTGATCTTCGATCGCCTCTATAAAAAAGTATTGAGCGAGGTGCGAGCCATCGTGCCTGAAACTGTATAAGCCTCCTTAAACGACTTCCCTCCGGCTTGAAAATATTTTCTAATTTGCCAGGTCTATCGAAAGGCGGCTCAAGAGACTGATTTATTGCAAGAATATTTTGTTTCTCTCAATGCATTTGCTGATTTTATGAAAAAACTGGATTCGGATGGTGAGGGTTTATATAGAATATGGCTCATCAAGTATCATCCGCCCAACATCATTTCCCGTTAATCTTAAGAAGTCGCTTATATTTCCCTTAACAGGCTCCATAGAAAGGCGTGGGTAATAGGCATATTCTACTTGTAGATATCGTTTTTTGCCGTTTTTTTCTTCCAGAGTTGCAAGTATCTTCACCAGGTTATCTATTTTTTTTTCACCCTTTTTAATTTCTATGATCACGTTGGTGAGGTTTGTAATGTTTTTGTATCCGAGCAAATTAAAAGGTTTAGAAAAAACAACTTCCTTGATAAGAAACTTCTTGGGGGTTTCTGGGACAAATCGTGGTGCAAATAAAGCACAAAGGAAGTCAAATTGATCAGTTTTATTATCTGGTTTATTGTTAAATTCAATTTTTTCAAAAGAATGCTGGCTTTCTCTTTTAAGCAACGAGACAATGCGGACATGATTTACCATGCTAAAATTGCCCGTAAAAACGAGCGGAAATGTTACAGTCTCGGGAGAAACCATAATTAATTTAGTTTCATAGGTGATTTCGAGGGGCTCTTTTCGTGTTTTTCCCATGACCTGAGTAATGTTGATAAAGGATTTGTCTGTTTGAGACATAAGAGGGACAAATGTTTCAGTATTTTTGTAGCGAATTTGCAACAAGCTTCCAACGTCAATCTTTTGAATCATGCCAGCATTTTTGAAAATTTCATAATAATCTTGGGATGAGTTTTTATTTAAGGCATTAAAAATATTCTTGTAATTGGATTGACATTGCGCAGGAAACGGTTTTACCGGTTTCTGTAGGTTATAGGTGGAAGTTTCACCTATAGAAGCTGCAATAATAACAAAAGGGTAATTTTCTACTTGATGCTCTCGTTCAAACCAATCCATTCTAACTCCTGGCGCATAGGCAAAAATTTCTTCAGTATGCCCAAGAGCATAGCAACTTTCAAGATATAACACATTGATAGAAAGATTATATTTAAAAAATTTTAATAATTCCGCAAAATATAAACCATATAAACCTACAATAGAGTCATTTTGCAAGCCGTGTCCTTCCATTATAATATTCCAACTGATGGCAGATTTTGGGACAAAGAGCTTTTTCAATGACTCACTATCTTCTCCGGTTAGAATTTTTTTTTGATTTTTAGCCCATAGTGTAAAATTACTCATTAGTTCTTCATTAAGGGGAACGGTTTCTAACGGAGTTAGATTCAGGCCTGCCGTTTGCATTGCAGAAGGGATTAATACGTAAAAAATTGAAGCATCTTTTATTATAAAATTGTTAGAGATAAAAGAAATAAGATCATTGGTATCAAATTTACTGGTGAATCCTGTTGATTCTTGATACTTTCCAATCTGTTGTAATCCATTATGCAATAGTTGTTTGCTAACGATAATTGGGTAAGATGCATCAGCGAGTGCGCATAAAAAAGCAGTAGTTTCTGGTCCCTTTATTTTTTTTTCGTATTCGCTCGTATCAATAATGATTAAAATATTTTGTTGTGATTGGCTATGATTTACTTCAGATGATATAGATGAAGGGGATAAATATAAAGCGCATATAAGAAAATAGAATTTTTTTTTAAGCATGTAAGTCCCTATTGCAAAATAATATGAGTAATTACCCAGCAATATAACAAAAAGAGTATACTAAGGGCAAGAAAAAAGTGGGAGTTGAAGCAGATGCTAATAGATAAGCGCCGCAATACACTATGTCTTATGGGAAAAGACGAACTGATTGATGATATTCTTTGCAAAGAAGAACTGCTTCGAATTCAAAATGAGAAAATTAAAAAACTGGAAGAATGGCTCAAGCTATTTCTATGAGAAATATGCTAAGCATTAAAAAAGAACTCTGCTAGTTCAATCGTCTCGCTGTGGTAATCGTTAATATGGATTGAGCGGTATTGTAAACCGGGAAACAGATTCCGTATTGCATGTTTGCATGCCAAAGCGCGCGCAGGGTTTTCAAAATAGAGTACAAAGATACGGGCCGGGTTTTGGTAAGCCGATTTGGGGAAGTACCATTTTACATGCTCTTTAATGCTGCCGCAGTGTGGCTGTGCTGCAGGGATGTGTTGATGTGCTTGCTGCAGAATGGTGTATGCGTCCGCTTTATTAAAATAAAATTTTTTATGGTACATGATATGGCCATAAGAATTGAGAATTTTTTTAATAAGAGTGTCTTTGCCCTGTGCGATGGGCCATACGATGGCAATAAAGCTGCGAGGTTCCTCTCGGCAATATGCATAGGCTTGTTGATCATTCTGTAAGANNCAGTATACTCGACTCTTGTGTTATAAATGAAGATGTCGGGTTTTTGTATATTCTGCAACCAGAGTATCAAGAGTATGGTAATGGGTCGCGACAAAACTGACCGTGTGTCGCGTTGCCAAGAGCCGCTTGAACGCCTCTTGTAAATAAGCGCAACCTTTGGTCGCATGCGTACTGGTGAATGGCTCATCAAGTAATATGCAGCAAAAGCCGGTTGCCTGTTCAACTGTTTCAAGAATATTTTCTATGCGGGCGCACTCGGCATAAAACCGTGATGTCCCTTCAAAAATGTTGTCATCAATAAACCGGTAAGTCGCGATATGGGCAAATGGGGTAACGGCGAACTTCTGCGCAGGAACAATACCGAGCGTTTGAGCCAGCAAGAGCGCTTGCCCCAGGCCATTGATATAGGTAGACTTGCCCGATCCATTGTCGCCCGTGAGCAGCGTATGGCTCATTTCAGAAATATCGACCGACCAGGGCTTTATTATAGATTTTTGCAAAAAGAGATGGCGGAGATTTTGCGCTACGATTGAGGGAGCGCCCGCATCTTTGTATTCGACAAAGCACCACGGTTCCTGTTCAGTTTGGTTGCGCATAGTGTCTGCGCATGCGAGATAGAGATCAATCTCACCGAGCGCCTGTGTAAGCAGGGCAAGCTCTTCATGCACCTCATGATACAGGCGATATGCTGCTAATATATTGCCCACATGGCTCAGTGATGCGACTTCAGTTGTGAAGGTATCACGTTTTAGAAGCCACAGCAGCTTTTGGCAGGGGGCTGAACAGCGTGGCGTCTTGCCAAAAAAGTATTCCAATTTCGAAACGGTATCGAAATTTTCACTATACTCTTTATCCTGTTTCAAAAGATAATAGATTGCGCGTGCCTGCTTGGTAATGGCGCTTACATGTATCATCTCTTGCTGTAGAAATTGCGTGATCAACGCACGCTCTTTAATATTTTTTACCATTTCATAAAAGCTGGGCACGTGGCAGGCTAAAATAGCAGTCTGCGCACCATAATATTTTAAAGCGCCGGCTTCGGGCGTTGGATGGTGCCCCCCACAGCTACTATGGTCATGGCTAAGGTTAAAAAGAACGCCGATACCCGTATGTAAAATGGCGTATTCTGCCAGTGGCAAACAGAGTCCCGCAATATGCATCAGGTAACCCACATCAAGGGCAAGTGGCACCGTGTTATATTTTTGTAACTTTTCCGATGAGAAATAGACGCCGTTAAGTGCTTTAGCAGAAAGAGGATTTTTTGACGTTGAAGCGCAACTTACAGCCTGTTCATGGGGGGCAACTAAAGAAAGATGAGCGCGTAACGCTTGGGCAAGATCTTTGTTATCGATTAAAAAAAGAATATCAGCCTGTCGTTGGTGCAATGTCTCTATGCTGGTGATAGGTGTTGAGAGCGCCGCATATAAATATTCTTTACCATGCAGTGTATAAGGTTGCTGTAAGATATGAGCAAGACTTTGGCGGCCGTTTTTTGGTAAAGCATCCAAATCGATCAGCGTTTTTTGATCAATAACGGTAGGCTCTGTTGTTGCAAAACAAAGAGTAAAAAAGCATAAAAAAGAACTTAAAAAAGCTCTTTTTAAAAAAATGTTCATGGTAAATTCCTCAGGTAAAATTCTAGATAAGAGGCCGAGCCTAGCAATGCAATTTAACATAATATCTTTAATCCGTAAATTAGTGTGTGTTAAACTGTTTTTGGAGAATATCTATCAAGGGGGAGATTATGGTAAAACAACATCACATGGAATTATCACCAAGAGCGACACTTATTACATCCAGTTGCATATTGGGTTTTTTATTTTTAGTAACCTGGTATCAATTTTCGCACGAAACGCGGGTCATTATTAACCAGACAATTATTGAGGATGTAAGTCGTTTAAAAGTTATTTTTGATACCATCAATAAAGAATGTGGCATTGCAGATTTTAACCATGAAAAGAATTATATAGACTTTTTAACCGTCAGAAGTTTTGTCAGCAGCGAAATTGGCTCGATGAATCTCATCAATCCCGAACGGTGGCGCGGCCCCTATGTTCAAGATAATCTAACGATCCAGTCTAAAGTCTATGAGATAGTACTTACGAAAAACGGCTACTATATCGTCCCTGGAACGGGCGTTCGACTCTCTAATGGCAAGATCATGGGTAAAGACATTATTATCACCCCGACTACCGACCTTGATGCATTAGTTAATGAAAAAGAGGGGTTGGAATATAAAGGCAAATCTCTTGTGGCGCCGATAGTTATGGAGAAAAAAGTGCTGGTTGCAGATATCACCCAAGCGGACGAATAAAACAATCTGCCTATTTTTGATTTAATTTACCTTACAAAAACAGTATACTACCGCTTATGCACTTTTGTTTTTTAAGGAAGTTATCATGAATATGCAAAACGGTTTTATATTTCTACTCTTTTTTTGTAGTCTATCAACGCATGCAATGGCAGAAAATAGCAGATTAGGATACGGCACAATAGGCAATCGACTACAAACGCTTGAAGATCAATATAAGCAATTACAAGAACGTCAATACAAAGAGATAGGTGGCCTTAAGTTATCAGGCAAAATGGTTATTCCCTGGATGGCGGCGGCAATAAGTATCTCGATGTGTTCATATGCAACATATTGCCAACCGTATGAAGCAAGTGATCTTAAGGCTGCAGATCAATGTGCGGCAGCTCGTGGTGCATTTTTGGGTACTTCGTTGACAGCATTACCCATCATACTCACTGCTGCATACACTTCAGGAAAGATTCTGTGTGAGACTGAACTGCAAAAATACAAACTTCGACGCGCTATGCAGCTGGCAAATGGGTCTCAACTTTAAACTGCCCTTACAACTCAACTAAAAAGTCTGTAGATATCTTTTTGGTCTTAGTGCCGAATTGAACCGTGGCAAACAGTGCATCATCGCCTCTGTCTTCCAGCTGCTTAATCGTGCCGATGCCAAATGTTGCATGACGTACCCGTTGGTTAATGCGCAATTTTTGCACACGCTCTTCCTGCGGCTCGTCATCAAAGACAAAATCGGGGATAATCAGTTTAGGTTTTTCAACAACAGCTTTTTTGATAGTGACAGGGCGTTCAGCATACCAGTCACGTAAATAAGTATGTATATCACTTACCGCCCATTGTGAACAATCAGCACTGGTGATCCAATCGGGAAGTTCGTGCACAAAGCGTGATGTTCGCTGATCGGTCATGGTGCCAAAGATATAGCGGTAACGCACATGGGTAAGCAACAGCCGTTCCCGTGCCCGGGTTATACCGACATAGAGCAATCTACGCTCTTCTTCGATGGTGTCTTCAGCATAAGTAGCATGTGCGCTGGGTAAGATATTCTCTTCAAGTCCGGTTAAAATAACCGTATCAAACTCAAGTCCCTTAGCTGCATGCAGTGTCATGAGAGAGATGTAATCATGCATGGTCTCGTCAATGATATGCTCTTGCAATAACGCAACCTCTTCAAGGAACTGCTCGATGGTAGTAACATCAGATAGGCGTGCAAAAGAGGCGATCGCGTTAACAAGCTCTTTTACGTTACCAATTTTTGCTTGGGCATCTTCCTGAGAAAAATGCTCTTTTAAATAATCGATATAGGTAGTTTTTGCTAAGAAATATTCGATAAGCGTCTGTGCGTTATCAGTTCGGGTAAACCCATGAAACAGATTGATAAAAGATCGGACGCTTTCTGCTTTCAGCCCGGAAACGAGTTTCTCGGTGAGCATGTGCTGTAAAATTTGAAAGCCGTGTAAAAAAGGCTGTTCGTCCCAGACGGTGATCATGCTTTCAACAAATTTGTCTCCCAGTCCGCGTGACGGCACATTGATAATGCGGCTGAGGGATATGCGGTCAAACGGGTTAACCACTAAGCGTAGATAGGCCAGCATATCTTTAATTTCTTGACGGTCATAAAATTTTACACCGCCGATAATTTTATAGGGTATCGATTCACGAATAAGTGCCTCTTCTAATGCGCGTGATTGATAGTGTGATCTATACAGCACGGCAATCGATTGATCACTCTGCTTTTTAATATGCAGGCCGGCAAGCTTTGCAACGGCGTCACCCTCTTGGTAACTTGATGCGCAGTGTAATTTTCTGATACGGTCTTGAGCTCGCTTTTCTGACCAGAGTTTTTTTGGGTTACGCGTTGTGTTATTTTCTATAAGAGCGTTTGCGGTATCCAATATCGGCTGCACGGAACGATAGTTCTGCGCGATCGTAATTGTGACCGTCTGCGGGAAGTCACGCTTGAAGTAGACAATATTTTGCACGGTCGCACCGCGCCAAGAATATATCGATTGGTCTTCGTCGCCTACAACACACAGTGAATCGCCAATAAATGTTTTTGAATCGTCTTGGGTCATCTGCTGCAGTAACGCATGCTGCACTAAGTTAGTGTCTTGATATTCGTCAACGAGAATATGCCGTATCTTAAATTGGAAATCTTTTTTAAATTCTGCGTTAGTACGGAACAGTTTCAACACTTCTAGCAGAAGATCATCAAAATCGAGGCAGTGTGCGTTTGTCTTTTCACGCTCATAGACATTGCACAGCTCTTCTAAAAGCGGGTCTGAAATACCGAGTAAGCTATTTTTATGTTGAGAAATCGCTGATGCCAATGCTTTGACGGTAACTTTTTTTAGTAAGCCATATTTATTGATAATCGCCTTGAGCATCTTTTCTTTATCATCTTCATCGATAATACTAAACTCTGGCTGTGCTAAATGGTGCCT
>PLTG01000038.1 GCA_003165355.1 Candidatus Babelota bacterium
TCATGAAACAATTCTATTTAATATATTTAAGTATTTTATTCTCTCTAACGTTAACTCCGCTTTTGGGCCAAGAAAAGGGCATTTGTCCTGAATTAGGGAAATTTGCCAGCGCTTTGACTAAACACCAACAAGTACAAGTAAAAGAGATGTTAAAGACATCAGGTTTACTGGATGCTACTGGGCTCAGCAAGCAGGACCAAGAGGATTTGGTTATTGAATATGATGAGCAACGCAACACAGCCTCTGCTCATCAGGGTTTCATGTATCAAATATACCCTGCTATAAATAGAATAGACATAACACGTAATGCGCCGACCATTACTCTCGGCTCGCTAGAAGTTGCAGCTCTCCGTAATATTTTTACAGAAAAACAAATGAAGGAATGGGTGGTAAAAAATGCGGGAGTATTAGCTCATGAAATCACTCATTTATTAAAATGTGATTCCCTATATGAAACCAGTACAGGTCGGGGTCTTTTGGCTACATTCAAAGATTTTCCCTGGGACGCTAAAAAGCTTTGCTTAAGGAACCCATATCCTTTATTCTTTTATCCAACATTCATCGAATATCTTGTAGACTCAGTTGAAAATCCCAGTACACTTAAATCACACTCTAAGCATTTCATAGTAGGACACCCGTTGCCATCTGTGCGCGATATACTTGAACAAAGATCTTCTGCCCATCCACATCATTTGAAAGCTATGCGTTCCGCAGCTGCAGAATATGCCCAACTTTATCAAACTACACAACTTATCCAAGATTTTTGGCAAAAATCTCAAGCAACTCAACATACCAATCACCCTGACACATGTTTAAAAAAATTAACCGATACGCTTTGGGCAACATTACAAAACGCGACCTGGCTTTCACACATTGCAGAATTGCAAGCGGATAAAAACTCTATACAAAGCATTTTAAAACTCACTTGTTCAACTTCAACAAAGCAACAAATGCTACAATCTTACTTTAATATTCTTAAAGCGATTGATCAAAAAAATAAAAATCATGTTGATTTAGCAAACACGTTGGGAACACACCCGCCGTTTGCAAGTCGGTATACTATGATAGAAATCGGCATGCAAATGCTCAAAGAAGGGCAAACGCCTGAATTAACCGAGAAGCTTAATCAATTGGCAGTACCAAGTTATTTAAAAATACCTAAAGAGCCAAAACGCACACCAGTTGAACAACCATAAAGTACTATCTCTGTAACCGCGCACGCAAGATATTTTGAATATTAATGCATGCCACAGCACAGGCGAGCATACATAAGATCACCCCGTCGTAAAAAAAGACGATAGGAAAAATTGCCGGCACGCCGAATCCAAGCATGCATAAAAAAGCGGCTGCGTATATGAGCCCCACCGAGACAATTGGGAATGGTATAAAATATGCTGCTATAATCAATGGCAGAATATGAAAGATCGGTGGAATTGGGTATATAAAATAACCTGCATAATATATGCTCACAAAGAGAATAACTGCAAGAAAAAATGCAGCTAAACTTTTCCAGTATGCCGAATAGAAAAGTGCCTTACCAGCGGAGAGTAGACTAAATGCTATGATGAGCCCGTGAAAGACAGGATGGTCATATAACCATCGTCCTACTGGCTCATAGAGTTCTATTGCATAAAAACACACGAGAATTGCTGCTCCGAATAGACCTACTTGTATATAAGAGTTATGAATGGAATGAGAAATGATCAAAAGAATAAGCCCAATAAGCAACATGATATAAAAAGTCCATTTGAGAACATTCGCTTTTTCTTCTGCAAATTTTTTAAAAACCGGCTTTGCTTTTTGTATAAATTCTTTTCGCGCCGTATCTTGTTGCTCTTCAGACATACCGTTTAATGATTCGTGAAATTCTTGAGTATCCTTTGCAAATGCATATGCGCCAGGATGCAATACGGGCATTAATACCTGCTCCATGAGTGCCAAATAACTTATATGCAATAATACTGGTATGGCTAAAGCGATAAAAATCGCCATACCGATGTTACTGTATTCATTAAAATATCTTTTCATAGTTTTCTCCTGTAATTAATGGCTTTCTTTTAATTTTCTTTGATAACTCTGCACGCCATCCAGAGCATAACAATACACGAGCGCACAAAGCAAAATGGCTAATGCAATGACCGCGTTTTCCTCTAAGCGCGTTGTAAATAGTGAATTTCCATGGAGCATCACTATGAATTTAACTGCAACCGCGTAAATCACCCCCACTGAAATAATGGGGTATTTTATAAAGTAAGGGAGTAAAAGCAAGCCTGCCCATGCTATAGGATTATTGATTATTACCTGCATATCTTGCGCCGTGACGATAATAAAGAAAAGTATTATCGCGCAAAAAAATGACGCTACCATGCGCGCATAAAGAGCAAAAAACGGTCTTTTTAATAAAAATAATGAGCAAAACAATGAAAGTGGTATAAGCGCCAAAGAGAATAAAAAAGACATTGAGAAAAAACGAAACCCCACAGTAAAGGTTGATTCATCATAGCGATCAATGCCATATGCCAGAATCAATAATGACCCTAATATCATCCCTGCCATCACAGATGTATTTTTTATAAGATAAGCAATGAGCCAAAGAAAGAAGACAAAGATTATCGATAAATAAAAGATATGAATCAATGAACGATATCTAAGCTCAAGATTAATAGCATTAATACGCTGAGCCATACGGAAATCTTGATCGCCTTCCGTGAGCGCTTCGCCCGCTATTGTTTTTGGCATCTTCTCAAAGGAATTAACCAACGCATTTCGTTCCCTGATTAATTCTTTCCTCGTGGTAAAAATAATATCATCAATATAATCGTATGTTTGAGCCAGGATGACAAAGATAGCTGGTGCGGCTAAAGCCACGAAGAGAGCAAGACCAATCTTGCTATATTCATTAAAATGTTTTGTCATAGTTTCGCCTATTTAATTTTTCTGGAATCGCTCGCGCAAGATATTTTGCCCGAAAATACAAAGCACTGCGAGTAGTGATATCAAAAGCGCCATAAGATTATTCGCTATATTTGGGCCTACAAAAAACACGCGCAATTCTTGCATCGATAAAAATGCCGCGGCGTATATAAGACCTACTGAAACCATCGGATAGGGGATAAAATATGCTGCGATAATGAGCGGTGTTACATATAAGAGCATGCATACCAGAAACTCTGGATCGTATAGATAGACAAAACTGAACGTAATAGCGAGAAAGATAATAAGAGCTATTATTAATGCGCCTGAGCTTTTGAAGTAAGCGCTTGAGAATGATCTGTCATTGAGAAAAGTTTTAGCGCATGCCAAAAATAATATAAAAAGGGCAATGCTTGCTATCATTGAACTTTCGTAAAGGCTCATTGATAATAAAATCCCCCCATAAAAACCAACTTGGATAAATGGATTTGTAATAAAAAATGCCCCTGCAAAAAGGAGTAACGCGATGGCTAAGACTATATAAGAAAACAGAGACCCTTCTTTTTTTTGGGTAACTAGAATTTGCCTAAAAGAAGCTTGATCCTGAGGCTCGTTAATTTCTTTAATTTTTTCCTGCACCGTCGGCTCTTGCGGCATGATAACGTTTAACCCAACGTTGAGCATGGAACAAAGAGATGGGATGGCCAACGCGATAAAAATCGCCAAGCCGATAGTGCTGTATTCATTAAGATATCTTTTCATACTTTCTCCAAAAATTAATTAACAATATAGGTATAATTTGGGATTTTTACCTTGTAATGCGCATAACCACCTTTAAGATCACTCTCCTGGTCCCCAATAGTGGCAATAATACGATAGCCTTTGTTTTCTAAAATTTGGCGGTGCCTACTTTTGAATTCAAGCGCAGACATAGTAAGCTCGCTATCAGAACGGGTGATCAGCAGATCTATTTTAGTGAAGCC
This sequence comes from Candidatus Babelota bacterium, assembly GCA_003165355.1. GTDB lineage: Bacteria > Babelota > Babeliae > Babelales > Babelaceae > BOG-1370. Next base: position 3,897 of record PLTG01000038.1, read on the forward strand.
CTCTTTACGCAGATTTTCAACCGTCGCTTCACGTTCGTCAAAACGGCGACCCGTGAGCATAATTATCGTGCAGCCACGTGCCACAAAAAAATCATACAGTCGCTTAACATGCGGAACAACGGGCGTATTTGCCTTAATCACCCATTCGTGAAACAATTTAGGGACATAGCCGAATTGTATATGCTTCATCTCGTAGTAGGACCAGAGCAGCGTGTCATCAATATCAAAAACCACTGCAGATTCTGGGCCACAGCAGATGCGAGGTCTAAAAAAGCGTATGGCTGCATCAACGGCATTTTTAACATCTTTTTCAAAGTCCCCCTGCTCATAGTATTCGATAACAAGATCTTTGGCCGTGGTCAAATTTTGCGGCCTGCGGTCGCAGCCTGAAAAGAACGTAACAATACTTAAAAAAATAACAGATTTTGCATAGTAATTATTCATAAAAATCCCCCTTGGTTATTATTACTCTATAATAACGCATGACTATTACGCAATAATTGCTACTTGTGGGTATTCTAATAGGTTGAAATGAGCACGCAAAAGAAGAAATTATACCTAAATTATTGGACTTTTTACCAAAACCCTTGCGTTTTTGATAATATTTTGAGTACTATAAGGCTATGGAACAAATATTAATGATTTAAAGTAATTTTAAAGGGGTAAATATGAAGCGTATTATTACAGGGATAGGCCTTTCTCTATTTGGTGTTATATTGGCTACTGAATTTAAAGATATTCCAACAGAAGTTGTTGTTGGGGGCATTGGCCAATATTTAACTCAACAAGACATTGGACGTCTTGCCCGAACAAGTAAAGGTAATCGGGCAATTGCTCAGCTTGCCATGAGGAAATTAGATTTAACGAGCAAAACGATAGAACAGGCTAATAAAGCGCTAGAAACATATGCTGGCCCACAATTACAAGAATTAAAATTAACCATTCGCAAGCATGAAGGCCCCCTTTTTAAATGGGATTTATTAAAAAAATGTACGGGGTTAAGAAGATTAGACTTTATAAATTGTGATGGGATTACGCAATTTCCTTGCGTACTCAGCGTTTTGACCAACTTAAAAGAACTCCATTTTGACGCCATTGCAGAGCCAGGTCAGTTTGGCGTATGGGTGCTTAATCTAAAGGATAATTATAATTGGGATGCGGTACCAAAAACATTAGAGAAATTATCTATACGCCATACAAACCTTAAACGATTACCTGTTTCCCTATTTGAATCATTCCCCAACTTAAAAGAATTCGATTATACCCCTGATGAGAACACTAAGTGGGATGCATTACCTAAACAATTAGAAGGATTATCTTTACGGGGTGGGTACCTGAGACAATTACCTGATGCACTAAGTCTATTCCAGAAGTTAAAAAAATTGGACCTTGGGAATAGCCTTCTTGGCAATAATGCGACAGGCAATGCACATCTTAGCGTACTTGAACCGCTCAAGGAATTGGAGGAATTGTATCTTGATGCAAATTATTTAGAGCACACAGATCTGAGCGTATTAAACCGTTTGCCTAAATTGCGAAAAGTTAATTTAAGAAACAGTCAAGTTACCCAAGAACAACTTGACGAATTAACCATAGAGACAGTTATTCACTAGATTTTATATAAGAGTGTTGTCTTTTATAGCCTGCTTGGTAATCATTGTGATGGTAACTATCTCTTGAGCATCTAGGTGAGCTTTGGTAAGATCAACCATCTGAACTTCAGGGTTATTGTAGGCAGGCCAGTAATAACTTTGCCGCAACTCTTCTGCTTAAATTTTTCTTTTTGAACAATTGACTTAAAAGTTAGGCTTGGGATAGGTTTAGAATATATAGAAACTTACAAGGAAGTATATGGCAGGCGAATCTCTTTATCTTTCATTTCTTCTTGCTGGCGGCTTAGGATTTATGGATAATATGTACGTCCAACTGCAAGATTGTTGTAAGTATAAACAGCAAGGGATAGTTTTTTGTATTGACCGAGAAAACCAAGACTATACAATATCAAAACAATCAGAGTTTGTATTAATGAGCCCAATTTCTTCTTTATTGTTTGGTGCGATAGTTAGTAATAATGGATTTCCTATCATTGCCTCCAAATCTTCAGTAATTACTCTTTTTAATTTATTGAATAGTTATGCTCAAACACATGAGAAGTTAAAAGCACTTAAAGATGTTATTGTGAAAGCATTCGTTATAAAAGAAGTTGATGATTTTTATATTCTTATTCCAAATGGAGCACAGATCAAGGGAATTAATAATAACTTAACGACAGTCAAATCAGTTCCATCTGAAATGCCCTCTTCTTGGTTCCCATTTTATCAAACAAATACTCCTATCAATCAGATCTGTGAAAAAATATTTGCATCTTACAAAGAAGCTCCCGATGTTTCTTGGATGATTTACCTTGTAGGACATGGATATCCTGAAAAAGCTATAGGCGGTCTTACTATTTCAGAGTTCAAGCAATTTATTAATTTTATTAATGGAAAAATTAATACAAAAATCTTCTTATATACCTCATGTTATGCTGGAGGCGAAAATAAGATAAAAGGTTTTGAGATAAAAAATCAACAACTCATCCAGCAGACCTTTCCTTTTCCAGTTATCCTCTTTTCAATAGGAGACATCCCTGTAAGAGCTCCCAATCATTTAAATTTTTTGGAAATAGCCCCGCCCAATTTTGCCGATCTTTTTTCCAAATTGTCTAAGGATATAAAAGGGCCACAAGACTATTATACTATTCTTTTGAATGCCAATTTTTTTAAAATTAAATCAAATCAAAGCGATGAAGAAGTGCTTAATATCACTGGCTTTCCTCAAATACGATTGCCTGGCACTGAATCGTTTTCAATTGAGTCTTTGAGCGCCCTTGAGCGCCATCCTGAATATGTTGTTATTTCAAAAGTACAAGGTAAGGCGCGTGATAATGATTTAAAAATTAAAGAAAATACTAAATTAGTTTTTCTATACACCCCAATCATTCCTTTCAAAGTTATTATACCTCAGGCAAATTATTCTTTAAGATTTATTAATGCAGATCATCTTTTGCATGATTATCACTTCGCTTTTCTTGAGGCTCCCTCACTTTCTTATATAGACCTTTGTAAGAGATTTGCCCCCTTAATGGGAAGAACGCCTTCCTTGACTTCTAAAGAAATGAAATTCAGCTATAAGGATGAAAAAATTACTTATTATATCGATACGCTTGTCTATAAAGACCAAGAACTTTATAATTGTGAGTGGCAGATATTTTCAGATTCAAAAGATAATGCTGTCTATTTTAAACTTACAGGAAATACCAAAGATAATAAAACGATGCATATTCATACGAAAACTAAGTCTGATTTGTTGTTAAGTCTCGATATGAATAACGTTACATTTGAAGAACCTGCTATAAAACAAGTCAGTTATCTCGAGAAAAAAACACCACAGAGCTTAAGCTTTGATACTGTTGGTAAAGAGCTTTCCCAAGTGGTAGGTAAGCGAGCTCAAACAGCAAGTATGATGCCAAAAAGCTCATAGGCTATTTATTATCTTTTCACGTTCATTGCAAGAGTGACTATCTCTTGGGCATCAAGTTGAGCTTTTGTAAGATCAGCCATCTGAACTTCAGGGTTATTGTACGTATGCCAATAGTAACTTGGTTGTGAGAGATCACAAACTGAGGTCCATTGAGTATAATCGCAGTACTCTTCATCCTGAGTTTTTTCACGAATGATACCGAGCGGGATATTAAAAAGATTCAGTATATGGAATGCCGTGTCACGTGCTTCATGCGAGGTGGCAGATTCAAGTACACTTTGACTGAAAAAGAATGCACGGACAAAGCGCGACGGAGGGGTAAAATCACCCGGCAACCCAAGCATGCCTGAGCCTTGGCCAAACGATGGCTTTTGACTATTATAGGGCGTTATATGGGTATAATTTTTTAGGTTAGTGATATGCCAATCGTAGGTCGGGGAGTTAGTAATAATTCCAGAATCTGCATCATGCATATGGAGTGTCCCATTAACATATTCTATAACAAGAGATTTACCGGTATTGTCATGAATGATCGCATGCACTGGCGGCGTGATTCCCCACGCTTTGAAAATGGTGTTGGCAACTTTGATTGAGGGCAGCGATTCTCTTACTTGATCTATGTGCGAAAAGTTGGTCAATATCCAGGTTAAAAGTTCCCATGGAGCAAGTATAGTTTTTTCTTGAGCGGAAGCGACTTCTTGGTATCCAGCATAACCGGGAAAATAAAATAGCCCGCCAGCAAGACCTTTTTCATTAACGCCATCAACAAGATGGTTAATCCCCAGCATGTTGGCACCTACAGCGGCATAACGCGCTCGCCAGGGGGTACTTTCGCCTGCCAACGAATAGTTACGTGGAATAACGATGATATTCGATTCTGTAGGTTGACCAAATTCCATGGTCCGCCCGTAGACAATGTTTCCATTTTTTGCCGTTAATCGGATACCCGTACACATACTGCCTCGTAGAGATAAAAAAGATAAAACTATAACATTGCTCTTATGGTTCGATACACCCGCATGCGGGCACTCACCATGAGCGGCCAAATCTATCTCTTAATACTATTACGGCTTGCGCTTGCGAACAACAAATTTAACCGGCACCCCTTCAAGATCATATTCTCTACGCAATATATTCTCAAAGAATGCAAGTTCAGATGGCCCAAACCATTCCGATTCATTAACTACTAAGCAGATAGTAAGCGGGCGCGTGCTGATGGGGTATACTTCGTAAACCAAGAGCGGCATTTTAGTGTGCATTAAGGGAGTTTTTTGCAGCTGCGCATTAAATAGGCGGTATAACAAGAGTCCATCAAATTTTGCCGTATAACGTTTCCACACTTCGTTAATAAGCGGGATAATTTTACCGACATTTTTACCCGTTTTGCAGGATATTGAAATTAAGGGCACTTTATCAACAAGATGCTTATATGCCTCAAGCGAAAATTCTAAATCTTTTTTAGATAGATCGGTCACTAAATCTTGCTTATTCATAACTAAGATTAATGCCTTGTATTGTTGCGTAAAGGCATAAAAGGCTAACTTTAGCTCTTGATCTGAAATCTTATGCTCACTTCCATCCATTACCAATAGGACGATATCAGATGATTTGAGCGATTGCATGGTGGATTTGACCATCATATTTTCTAAATCGCCATGAACAGCACTCTTTTTACGCACGCCAGCAGTATCTGAAACGGCAATGTTTTCATTATAGAAAGTAATATTTTCAACAAGTGGCTCACGGGTGGTACCAGGAATAGGCGATACAATGGCGCGCTCTTTTGCCAAAAGGGCATTAAGTAGTGACGATTTGCCTACATTAGGTTTTCCTAATAAAGTTACACGACAACCATGATTTGCTTCTTCAGTAACAAACTGCTTTTCGGGCAGTTCTTGAATAACTAAATCGAGTAAGGTATTAATATGCAGCCCATGCTCAGCAGAAATTAAGACATGCTCTTTATAGCCAAGTTGCATACACTCATATTGATTATCTTGTGCCGCTTTTGTGTCTGCTTTATTAATAACAAGAATAGTCTTTTTTCCGCTTGAACGAATCACGCTCGAAATTTCACGGTCCTCTGAGGTGACGCCAGCTACTCCATCAACTAAAAACAAGACCAAATCAGCTGCTTCAAGCGCCTCAAGAGCTTTTTTGCGTGATGCCTCCGCCAACGGATCTTCCTGCTTCCTGTGAGAAATACCGGCAGTATCCGTCAAAGAAAAGATGGTATTATCGACCGATACAACATCAGACAGAGTATCGCGGGTCACCCCTTCAAAATCTAAGGTAATACTTTTAACATGGCGCGATAGTCTATTAAACAATGTTGATTTTCCAACATTCATACGCCCGAGAATAACAACACTTGGATATTTTTTCATAATTTTATTTCACTTCTTGAATAGTTCCGGGAAAAATTTTTAAAGCCTTCGATACATTCTCACTCGGCTTAAGCGCTGCCTGCGCAGGAGCAGCAGTTGCCCTTTTTTCAAATACCGGCGCTGACGCCTTTGGCGCCTGTTTTTCGCGCTGCTGGCCGCTTGCATCTTTTGCAAGCATAAAGTTAATATCAAGCTCTACCGGCCCGGAAAATGCTTCATGTAAAAGCGGCTTCCATACGGCCACAGAGCGGTCTAACCACTCTTTAAAAAGCTCGTGTTCCTTAAGACAGTTTACTTTACAGCGCTGCGTGGCTGCATCATAATCTACCACTGCTGAAGAAAAGAGTGTGAGCACAAGAGGCTCCACTTCAGTTTTAATACGCTCGATAAACTTTTGCCATGGCGCAATAGCTGCCGGTTTTACCGGTTCACTTTTTACGATAGTATTAACTTCTTGCTTTATAACAGGAGCGACCGTGCGGACACTTTCAGCTTGCGGCGTGGGGTTACACATACGTAAGAGCATGTATTCAACAACCGAGCGTGGTGTAGACGTTTTATACAGTAATGGTTCAGTTTCATAGCTGATGCGCAAAAGCGTAAGCAGTGCATCATATACTTTTTGATCTTTACTATTTTTTTGTTCGTATAATCGCGCTCTGATATAGTCTGTTAACACACGCCATACCACCTGCGGCGAATAAGAGAGCACTGACGAATTTTGTAAAAAAGTAAGCAATTGTGAGTTATCTTGGGCTTGGAGAGCTTTAAATAATTCTTCAATAACTTCTTTCTGCACTAAACCTAACGCGCCCTGTACTAAACGTTCAGTAACGGCCCCTTCTGAAAGAACAATGCGCTCAAGAGTAGTGAGAGCATCACGCGCGGACCCGCCAGACTGCTCGGCCAATACTAATAACCCTTTTTGATCATAGGCAATATGTTCTGCATCGCAGATAGCTTGCAAATGTCCTGCAAGTTGTGTCGTAGGGATAGGATCAAAAAAGACCTGAAAACAACGGGATTTGATCGTTTCTATAATCTTTTCAGGGTCGGTCGTAGCGAGAATAAATATCACATGCACGGGAGGCTCTTCTAAGATCTTAAGGGCGGCATTGAATGCAGCCTTACTGAGCATATGTGCTTCATCAATAAGATAAATTTTTTTGTGTGCCAATGTCGGCAACAACGATGCGCTTTCAATAATAAGCCGCATATTATCAACACCGGTGTGTGAAGCGGCGTCAATTTCAATAAAATCGGGGTGCTGTCCCGCAAAAAGCGCTTTGCACGATATGCAGGCCCCGCAAGGAACTACCGTCGATTGTGGGTCTTTGGCGAACGCTTCAAGCTGCTGGCAATTTACGGCAGCGGCAAAAATGCGACCCATGGACGTCTTGCCTGAACCGCGCAGCCCAGAAAAGAGATAGGCGGGGAAGAATGATTTTTTGAAAAGACTATTTTTTAAAAGGCGAACGGATAGCTCTTGGCCGACAAGCTCATTGAAATTTTTTGATCGCCATTTACGCGCAAGATGTACCGTCATAATTCAAACCTTATTAAAATGAGGAGTAGATACAAAAACTTCCGTTAACCGTGCTGCTTCTTTTCAGATCTGACACTTTCTTTAACTGTCTTTTATCTACTCCTCAAACCTATTGACCCATTCAACACACTTCGCTAAAAAAGTGGCGAAGCCTTGCGCCTTCGTTTTTTAAAAACTTCGGCGGCACAAGGGCCTGCCCAGCCATAGCCTTCGGCGACGGCTGGTGGAGAGAGAGGGATTCGAACCCTCGATGCCCTTTTACGAGCATACATGATTTCCAATCATGCTCTTTCGGCCTCTCAGACACCTCTCCTGAAGTATACTTTTAAGCTTTACGCGGAGCGCCTGGTCGAGCTTGCAAACGTTTTTGAGGACGAACAGCACCAGAAGTACGTTTAGCCTTTTGGCCTTCAGTTTCTGTGCCATCTTCGCTCAAGACCGCCTCAATAATACGATCTATTGAATTATCTTCAACAAGATCTTCTTGAGGTTTAGTTGCAGCAGCAACTTCTTGACCACGTTTTACCGCTTGCGCTAGATAATCCAAGATAATTTCAAGTGCGCGTGGAGCGTCGTCATTTGTTGGAATAACAAAATCGATCCCTGAAGGATCAGAGTTGGTATCAACCAATGCTACAATAGGCACACCTGCAGATCTTGCTTCTTTAATAGCAACATGTTCTTTATTTACGTCAACTACAATAAGCGCGCCAATTGGCCAACGTAATTCGCGAATACCGCCTACGTTTTTTTCTAGACGCTCTTTCATTTTATTGAAAAGATTAAGCTCTTTTTTAATATAATGAGAAGCATCAGCTTTTTGTAAAATGTCTTCAAAATGAAGCATTTTTGTGACAGATTTTTTAACTTGAGGATAGTTAGTAAGAGTACCGCCGATCCAACGATGAGTAACATAAGGTGACTTAACGGCTTCAAGTATCTTAGGCAATACCGCCTGAGCAGATTTCTTTGTGCCTACCCACAAAATAGATTTCCCTTGTCCTGCAAGCGCTTCAAGAAACTGAGCCGCTTTTTCAAGCTGGAAGGCAGTTTTTGAGACGTCAATAAGATGGATACCATTTTTATGTCCCCAGATATACGGGTTCATTTTAGGGTTCCAGCGCCAGGTTTGGTGGCCAAATTGCACACCACTTTTAATAAGCTGTTTTAAATCAATCATTTTTTTATTCTTTCCGTAGGTTATTGTCTTTTGTTTTCTGGTATCTCTTTGATAAGAAATTCACCACCTACATCAGAAAACAAGGGGTTTTACTGTGCATAATTACACAGCTTTTTAATACTTTATAGTCTAACTTTGTTGCAAAAAATTGCAATATCTCATCTAATCTTTACTTTCATCTGACCCGATAACCTCGCCCTTTTCTACAGCCACTTCATAGCGACGGCCTAAAAGATTGGCTACAATCATCCAAAGTCCAATAATAACGGCAAAAAAGATACTATTAGAAAGCACGGCAGCAGTCCCTATCAGATTCGCTGAAATACCGGAATAGGTGGCACCAACGCTTTTTGCAAATTTCGTGCCGAATGAATCGATCCACGACTTCGATTTAAACTTGATCAATTTTGTTGTAGGTATGTAGAGGCTTTCGCGCAATGGGGAGGCAAAGGCATAATTAAGCGCCTTGAGCAATATGTATGCAATCCCAACGCTCACTGCAGCAGCCTGGTTAGTTATCAACCCTGCGGTAAAATAGTAAACCATTAAGGCGGCGGTCACCCCAGGAACAAGAAGAAGCGCACGGCGTTCACCTAAGTACTCAATAAGGGCGCGTGTTCCTAAAAGCGTGATAACAAAGCCGACCATGTGCACCCAAAAATCTTGATACAGGAGAAAACTTGCCTTTTGAGAATCGGTGAGCGATGCCTTTCCAGCCATAGTTACTCGTTCAATATTAACAAAAACGTTCACGACCTCCCAGAACGAAACTACACCTAAGATGCCCATAACATAGGGGTAGCGGACCATGAGAATAAGGCCTTCAATATTTTTTTTGATCGAAGCCCACCACCCAGTATGTGCCGTTTTTTCTTCTTTAGCATGTTTTTTTTCAAATTTATAGGCAGCCTCATAGCCATGCATAGCACTTGAGGGTACTAATATAATCATAAGAACAAGGAAAATGGGTACCAGTAATAGCAAAAACGAAGTAGCATAAAAGAGCATTTGATAGTTGACGGCATCAGTGAGCACCTGTTGACCATCAATGTCAACACGATTAAGCCACCAACAGGCAAGACTGGTGAGCACAACGCCCCCCAATTTTGACGCGGATACCATAATCGGGTAATTACTTTTTGCGCTGGTTGGAGAGGTTATAGAATGGGTAAATGACCAAAATAGACCCACAACGAAAGGATTAAATCCGTCCAAGAAAAAGTATACTATCCAGCCGAATAATCTATCGGGACTCAGTTGGGTATTCGGCAACCCGATAGTTGGATGCGCGATATAATAACCTATAATAAGCCCGCCCATGCCATAAATTAAACTATAGAGCGTAAGAAGGTGCGCCCTGCGCATGACATCTACCAGCTTTGAAAAGAGCAAAATAGCCGGAATGAGAAGCACCATCGACCATAATTTTGCCAATGACAGATATTCTCTACCACCCACTATGCTGGTGAATAACGAATCTTTTAATGTGCGAACGATAGTATAGGTGCCAATAATGCAGAAAAATGAGAGCGCCAATAATATGACTTTTACCCGCTCATCCTTTGGAATATACAACAATTTTGTATAAATCGACCGTAATGAAAATCCCGAAAAAAAACCCATGATACCCCTTACCCAAAGAATTTTTAAGAATAGTGGGTTTTCCTACCACCCAGCCGTCGCTCTTGCGAGCTATGGCGGGCAAGCAAGAAAACCCACTTATTTTACATTATATAGTAAACCTGCTGTTTATTAGCAAACAACACGTTTTTCATCAATAGCTTTTTTGTAGGTTTTGCCAAGAAAGACAGCTACAAAGAACCATGCGAAAATAAGACTGTATCCAAAGACAGAAGCAAACATCATATATTTTGCAGCGCCAAGTGATTTATAGAAAAAGTTAAAGTTTGATGCCATCTGTTTTGCACCGCGTGAACCAAAAGTTTCGATCCATGCCTGTGACTTAGAGCGAACATCAGGAGTTGTAGGGATATACAATTGCTTCATTGCAGGACCATTAAGCGCATAGTTAACAGCTTTAGCACCAACCATGATCACCAATAAGAACATAGGAGTTGGGCTATAGATGAAAGCGCTAAAGGCTAAACCAACGATAATTGGCATCATAACCAATGCAGCACCCACACCGAGGTAACGGGTAATGTTACTTACACCGAGCAATAAGCAGGTAAGAGAAACTATATTAACCCACATACCGTACCAGCCCATGAAAGCTTCAAAATCTTGTCCAAAGTATTGAGCAGCACCAATAACTTTAAATTGGTAGTCAACCATGGTCACAATAATTTCATAAATCGCGATGGCGCCAAAGATACCAAGCAAGTATTTATGAGAAACTAAAAGACGTAGCCCTTCAAAGAACCCTGGCTCTTGCTCTTCTTCTTCTTTGACTTCATTTTTACCATGGAAGGATGCAAGCATATTTTTTGGAGTTACCACCATGAAATAGCGCATCAACACACCAACCATTAAAATAGTGATGGTACATACGATAAAAGGGGCCGTTGTTGTTGAATGGCCGAGTGTTTTTGCTAAGGGAGTGATAAAGGCAGGCCCAAATATACCGCCAACTTGACCAAGTGCGGTTACTAAATAGAAACCTTTTTTAGCAGAGTCTGAATCGGTAATGTTCGTAGCAAATGCCCAAAAGAGCGCTACTACTAATGAGCCATAGCTTTCAATAAACACATAGGTGAAATAGCCAAAGAAATGGAATAGGTAATATTTCATGCCGCTTGTCGCTTCTAAAGCAACAGCTTCTTGCTGGAAGTTATATAAAACAAACGCTATACCAGCAGTCAGTGTGCCGTATACGCAAGATAAAACATAAAACATCTGTTCACGAGAAAAGACATCAAAAAGACGAGTATAGATCATGATTAACGGGAACATCATGATAAAAGATGCCGTTTTTGCATAAGGGATATCTTTAATATCGACAAATGCATTGAAAATAGGATCTTTAAGCGTTCTTAATGCCCAATAGGTCCCAATAATAAGCCCGAATATGAGCCCCATACGAAGGAATTTCTTAAACTCTTCTCTTTCAAACTCTCCAAAAATTGGTCTGAAAATATACTGTAACGCGGGAAGTATCATACAAAAGTCCTTTTTGTAGTTAAAAAAATAAAAAAAGTTTCATAATTATATTACTACGCGATTTTTCTTTTGTAAAACTAAAATAGTGCGCTCGGTGCGGGCAGAAAAAACGCTCATTTACGTATTAATTTGGGTATGATACACTATGTTTAATATACACGATAGCCCACTATCTCAACCTACGTGTGGAGAATATAATTTATGACTTCCCAAGAAAACATACAAACAAAGCATGTATTGCCACTTTTGCCCCTTAAAAATGTGGTGATTTTGCCTAAAAGCATTATTCCTATTATTGTAGGGCGCCCTGCGTCAATACTTGCAGTAGAACAGGCATTAAAAAATTCCAAAGAGATCTTCATATCTGCTCAAAAAGACCCTGCTGTTGAAAACCCAACGCCAGATGATGTCTTTAGCTACGGGACTCGCTCTATCATTTTACAGGTGGTCCGTATGCCTAAAGGGGCATTAAAGATTCTAGTTGAAGGCCTCGGCCGCGGCCGAATGGTCAACTCAGAGCAGCATGACGGATTTTTCCTAGCAGAATTTATAGAGCTGCCTACCCAAAAGCTCGAGCGCACTCTTGAAATAGAGGCTCTCTGGCGCCATTTACATGAACTCTATATGCGCTATACCCAGCTTAATAGCAAGATCCCCCAAGATCTGATGGGTAACGCTAAGACTATTGAGGATATCGACAGCATAGCAGACACCTTTACCATTCATATGAATCTCACCTTTGATGAGCGGCAAGAGCTTCTTGAGATTATATCGCTTGAGGACCGCCTGGTTCGCCTTGCTCAGCTTATGAGAAAGGAGATCGATATTCTTGAAACAGAAGAGCGTATCCGTGGCCGCGTACAGACACAGGTTGAGAAAAATCAGCGCGAATATTACCTGAGCGAGCAGCTCAAAGCGATACAAAAAGAGCTTGGCCGCGAGGACCAGCACCATGAAGTAGCGCAATTACGAGCCAAAATAAAGACATTGGAGCTCCCTGCTGAACCAGCTGAAAAGGTAGATAAAGAATTGAAGCGTCTTGAACAGATGCCGCCTATGTCGTCTGAAGCGGTAGTCAGCAGAAATTATATCGATTGGGTGATTTCACTCCCCTGGTCTAAGATGAGCAAAGATACTATTAGCTTTGAAGCGGCTGAAAAGATCCTTAATAAGAGCCATGCCGGCCTTAAAAAGGCAAAAGAGCGCATTATTGAATTTTTAGCAGCAAAGAAATTTTCAAGTTCTCTTGAGCGCTCCCCAATTATATGTCTTGTCGGGCCTCCTGGCGTAGGTAAAACATCTCTTGCAGAATCTATAGCAGAAAGCTTAGGGCGAGAGTTTGTGCGTATCTCTCTTGGCGGCGTTCGTGACGAGGCTGAAATTCGAGGCCACCGCAGAACCTATATCGGCGCACTTCCGGGTAAGATTTTACAGGCCATGCGTAAAGCTAAGTATCACAACCCGGTTATTTTATTGGATGAGATCGATAAAATGTCACAGGATACTCATGGCGACCCTGGTTCTGCACTATTAGAAGTTCTTGACCCCGAACAAAACAAGACATTTGTCGACCACTTTTTAGAGCTTGAGTACGACCTTTCAAAAGTTATGTTTATTACAACAGCAAACCATTTGGAAGGGATCCCGTATCCTCTTTTTGATCGCATGGAGATTATCTCACTTTCCGGGTATACCGATGATGAGAAGGTTTCGATCGCTCATGATTTTTTAGTTCCGAAAAATCTTAAAGAATATGGTTTGAAAAAAACTCAGTGCAAAATTTCTGATGATATTCTTAAAATTATTATAAGTGATTACACCAAAGAGGCTGGAGTTCGTCAACTTGATCGCATTATTGCTAAGATCATGCGTAAAGTAATCCAACTCTTTTTACAAGATCCAAAACTTAAGTCGGTCACCGTAACCCCTGAACACGTTAAAAAATGGTTAGGGAACACAAAATATAAAAGAACTGATCTGCAGACTGAAACCCCAAAAATAGGTTTAGCAACAGGGCTCGCTTGGACCGAGATGGGTGGCGACGTGCTTGAAATCGAAGCGACCGTCATGCCTGGTAAAGGGGGAATAACCCTGACCGGACAACTGGGCGATGTTATGCAAGAATCTGCGCATGCAGCACTCAGTTATATCCGCTCCCGTGCTGTTGACCTTGGGCTACCCGTGAGCTTTAACCAGTCACGCGATATTCATATCCATATCCCTGAAGGTGCAACACCTAAAGATGGCCCTTCTGCAGGGATTACTATGTGTACCGCGCTTATCTCTGCGCTCACCAAAAATGCTATTAACCCGCGCGTTGCTATGACCGGGGAGATCACCTTGCGTGGCCGCGTGCTGGGAGTTGGTGGCCTTAAAGAGAAGATACTCGCAGGACATCAACACAAAATTTCGACTATTTTGCTCCCTTATGAAAATAAAGAGGATGTGGAAGAATTTAGCAAAGACATTCCTGCTGACCTTAAGTTGATATACGTGAAAACTATTGATGAAGTGTTAAAACTTGCGCTCATGAAAAATCCCTTTTCACGGCCTATGAAGCAGACAAAGAAAAAAAATAAAACAACAACATCTAAATAACAAGAAAGGTACTCATGCAAAAAATATCTCTCATTTTACTGGTGATTAGTTCAGCGGCTTTAATCGGATGCGGCAAAAAACCTGCTGAATCAAAACCGGTAGCAACAGAACAGACTGCAGAACGTGTTTCTGGAACACATGCAGCTGTTGATATCAAATGGGAAGAAGAAGATCTTAAGTAACTTTACGATCGCTCATGGTGAGTGCACGCATCCAGCAAAGCCTGGAGCGGGTGTATCGAACCATTTTTCTTATTTTTAATAAAGGGAGCTTGAAAAAGCTCCCTTTATTTTTAGCTAAAAACTCGTATACTTATGCATGATATATATCCAAAAAACAGGTGTACAATGCATATCTTCAAAAAAATCTGTCTAAAGACGTTTCTCTTTTTGAGTATATTTTTTTCTATTTCTCTTAATACTTTTGTAGAAAAACTTTTTTACACCACCATCGAAATAACTGATCAACGAGTCCTTACCCTCATCAATTCTCAAGCCTTTCAACGGCTCTATAACATTGCCCAATACGGTATCGATCCAGTTGTATTACCAGACAGGCAGCATACAAAAGTGTATAATCGGGCAAACCATTCATTAGGAGTCTATTGGTTATTAAACCGCTATAACGCGCCTTTTGAAGAACAGATTGCCGGGTTGGGACATGATTTGTCTCATACCACCCATTCTCACGTGGGGGACAAGATATTCAAACATAAAGATGGTAAAAGTTCATACCAAGATGATCACCATCTTGAGTTTTTAAGCGAGACCGATCTGCCTGAAATTTTCAAAAGTCTCAATATCCCCTTCCAGGTACTTGACCATAAAAATCCTGCTTATACCTGCCTAGAAGACGATCTACCAAACGGCTGTGCAGACCGAATCGAATACAATCTTGCTGGTGGAGTATTAGAGAAGCTGATCACTCCCGAAGAAGCTATGGCGATATTGGATCATTTAAAATTCGAAAGTAACCGCTGGTATTTTACAGATGTCTACCACGCAAAAAAATTTGCTTCAATCTCATTATGGCACACCGAATTTGTGTGGGGTTCTCAGATGAGCAATTATGTTTCTGAAGAACTTGCACAGGCCATACGATACGCTTACGAACATGATATTCTCTCTTTAGACGATATAAAGCATGGCACTGATGACCTTGTCTGGAACAGATTATGCTCATGCAATAACGCTCAAGTGAACATACATGTGCAAAAAATACTCGATGCGCATAACCATCAGGATGAGATAAACGCAACACCACGTAATAATAAATTCCGCGGAATAAACCCGTGGGTCCAGGTAGGCGATACGTTTAAACGACTTACTGAGGTCGATCAAGATTTTAAAAATGAGTATGAACGGGTTAAAGCAGGATCATATTAATTAGTGTGGCTAAAAAGGCAATTATTGAGTATACTCAATAGCTATATAAAACTCTTAACCTCAGTGAAAAAATTATGCTCTTTTTAGTTGTTCTTTTGTATGCCCTTTTCGGGTTTACCTTTACTCTTGGAAAAATCGTCCTTTATTATGCAACGCCCTTCTTTGTCGTATCAACGCGTATGATCATAGGTGGCCTTCTTTTGGGCGCTTATTTATGGTGGTATCATAAGGTACGCTCATTACCAGAAAGAGGGATTATTTGGTGGTTGCTTGCGCAGTTTATATTCTTTAATATTTGTGGTTTTTATGGACCACGTTCTTGGGCATTGCAATACCTGACAACATCAAAAGCTGCACTTTTGATGAATTTATCACCCTTTTTCACAGCATTACTTGCTTACTGGTTCTTAAAAGAAAAGATCAGCGGCTACAAAGCGCTCGGTCTTATTATTGGCTTTTCAGGAATGATACCCGTTGCCATTTCGCCAGGCACAGCTGAAGAAAATATGTGGGGTAGCTTTGGTTATTTTTCAGTACCAGAAATTGTCTTTATCATAGCCGTTGCATCCCTCAGTTATAGTATGATTGTCATGCAGAAGCTGGTTAAGCATCATTCAGTGAGCCCTCTTTTAGTCAATGCTCTTTCAATGCTTTATGGCGGTATGATCATGGGTGTTGTATCTTACTCAGCCCATGAAAAAATGGTTTTTGGCGATCCTGTGCTTTTTGCCCTGGTCATTGGGCTTCAAGTTATTGTCAGTAATATACTTTGCTCAAATTTACAGGCATTCTTATTACGCAGCTATTCAACAACTTTTCTCGCTTTCGCAAGTTTTATTTCACCATTGTGTGCATCAATCTACGGTTATCTATTATTTGGTGAAGAGATCAGATGGCACTTTTTCGCTTCATTTTTTATCGTAATTCTTGGGTTATCTATTTTCTATTTTGATGATATCAAAAATGGCAAACTGCAGCATGAACTTCAAAAGCCGTAAGATCGGTATCTGGGGAACAGGGATAGTCGGCACGAGTGCGCTACACTTTTTTTCTGCGCAAGACGACGCAGAAGTGATCCTCTATGATGCCCGGCCAATCTCTGCAGACATGACACAGCTCTGCGCAAGCTATCAAGTGCATATCTACCCACCGGAACAGTTAGATCTATTCTTGCAAGAATGTGAGTATATTCTGCCCAGTGCGGGGATTAATCTTGCACCCTATGCTCGGTATAAAGATAAATTTTTGAATGAATTGGATATCTTTTTTTCGCGCTATAAAAACCCTATCATCGCAATTACCGGCACATTGGGTAAAACCACTATTACGCAAGCCATACACACCATGCTTACGCATTATGGCATTCGCGCCCAGATAGGGGGCAATATTGGCGTGGGGCTTTTTGATTTACTTGATGATCAAGGCAACTATGATTACGCGGTACTTGAGCTTTCAAGTTTTCAACTTGAGCATGCGCGACTACTTAAACCCGCTATTGCCATCTGGACAAATCTATATCCTAATCACTTAGATAGACACTCGACGCTGCACGAATATTTCTTAGCCAAACTGCCTCTTCTGAGTAATCAGCAAGCTGGAGATTATGCCATAATACATGAATCAGTTAAGCCACATCTTACCACGCATGCCCACGAGAGCGTGCATAGTTATTTTTCCCATGCCATACCCGAGCGGCTCAAAGAATTTATCGGCGAATATAAAACATTTCCCGAACACTACCGCATCTTATATGAACTAGCGCAGATACTTAACCTCGACATACATCAATTGCCCCAGGTATTTGATAAGCTGACAATTCCGGAACATCGCGTTGCCTATGTCGGCACCTCTAATGGCGTAGATTTTTATGATGATTCTAAATCAACCGTTGTTGAAGCAACACTCGGGGCGCTACAGCGATTTCCCGGCAAACCGATTATTCTCTTTTTTGGCGGAGTCAGTAAAGGGGTCTCGCGAGCACATTTTTTTGATAATCTCCCAAGCACTATTAAACATATCTGTTTTTTTGGCAAAGAGACACAACTCTTAAAAAAATATTGTCCAACTTCTGTTAATAGCTCTGAGCACCAAACGCTTGAAGATGCATTTAATCACTGTGTAACGCTTACACAACCGGGAGATATTGTACTCTTCTCCCCCGGCGGTGCAAGTTTTGATCTGTTTAACGACTACAAGCATCGCGGAAAAGCATTTCAGAAATTAGTTAAAGAACTTACATAGAAGCGTTCTTACAGTGAGTTTTCAATAGATCTTCTACCGGAAAGGTAAATGTCCTCCATTGTGCCATTTTTTCATAGCGCGGCATTTCTTTTATTTTACTACGTCGATCTTTTAATTTCTTTTTTTCTTTTTCAAAGTTCTGTTTTCGTCTTTCATATTCTTTTGAGAACTTTTCAATATCATTTTCGTTGGCTAAATGACTAACAACCCAGTTTTTTATGCGATCAAATGGGGGATTTACAGGATTGAAGTTTTCAAACTCAGTATCTATAAAATAAATACCATCGGCAGCAACAAATATATTGTCGCCAGTAAAATCTTTATATCCAGTTTTTTCAACAACGATCATAAACTCAATCGCTTCCTCTAATGATATATTTCTTTTTACGGGTAAGATTTCTTCGGCATAAATAGTTACTTGTTCAAATAACGCGTCCTCTTTAATGCTATAATTTTTAAAAGGTTCAATATCCATGTCACCCATTACAGATACTACCAGCTTCTCAACCTTATTATTAATCACTATAATTTTTTTTGGCACTTTAATGTGTTTTAAATTAAAATCCTGAGTGATTTTTTCTATAAAATCTCTCCCTAAGATACGGCCAATTTGATTACTTTTTTTAAAATATTTCTCTTGATCAAGCCTATTGAATTCTTCGTGAGTTAATAATAATTTTGCTTTTCTTAAACTAAGAAAGAAATCTTTTATAATATTCTTTTCAGTGATAGCATCAGCATTTATTGGAATGATAGAAGGACCAGGTAGATAGATTGGCTCTTCTGCCATGCCTAATGATTTTAATTTTGTAATAAGATCTTCGTGTGCAAGTCTATTTGCCAAAAAATAAATTTTTACTTTAAGCTCTTGATTTAATTGAACAAATCTTTCGTCAAAAAAAGAAAGCTCATTAAAATAGGCCCTTTTAAGCCATAGTTCTTCATTGCTTAAAGAAACATCTTGCTGTGCCATAGACTTTAAAATCAGCTCAACAAATTTTTCAGATCTGATCAAAAAGGTTTCGGCCAAGAAAGACTTCGGTCTATTTTTGAGTTGCTTAATGAGCGTAGGATCAAATTCCAATAATTTTTCTAGAAGCTCATAGCTCGGCATATTCTCAAGCCATAAAGTAAAAAGTGTTTGATTCTCAGAAATTTTCTCGTTCAAATTAAAGGGAGTATTTCTTTTTTTAATAATATCAAGGACATTGAGCAAATTGTCAGTATTTAACCTATAAATGAGAGGAATATTTTGAGCATCCTTACTTAAAACTAATTTTAAAAAGACTTCTGTATTAACCGGACTCTCAACATTATTCAGGAGAATTCTTATTATTTCAGGGTTTCTATCAGCTAACTTGAAAAGGACCTCTTCGACAGATCCATTATACAACATATAATATCGTTCATCGTTAGCATCCCTAAAAGGCCCCGCAACAGGGATAAATTGAAATTTACCGTTTTTATATACTCTCGCAAAATTCACATCACCGACATTATCAAGATACGCACCCCAAAATGGAAGCTCTGCAGCCATCCCAAACGGATTTCTGTCTGATAGGTATATTTTCTCTTCCGCTGAATCTGCCCTAACTTCCTTTTTGGTATTCTGCATATAAGCGAGCCCGCCAAGAGTTGATACCGCCCCTCCCAAAAACAACGGCTTGCGCCAAGAAGATTGAGTAGACGAACCTTGTTTTGATCCTTCTTTAAAATTTTGGCTAGAAGATACCTCAGGAGTCTGCTGAGACACCCTTGGTTGATAAACTGCGGCAGGAAAAATCTTTTTTGAGCAGTCGTTCCGCAGGGCTTGGGATACTGCTGGTGTTAGCCGTGTAAGCTTACGCGATTGCATTGAATGATTTGTTACATGATAAAAAATCATCATACAGATAACAACTTTTTTCATAGTTCCCCCGCTTGAAAATATACTATTTGTCCACAAACTCTCAGGACGTCCCCCTTTGAGTGTGTTTTTATGGTAACTCAGCGTGCTCGCGCAGCGCAACACTTGAAGAAGCGCTTAATTATTTCTCAATGATTATGCAACCCCACGATATTGTCTTATTCTCACCCGGCGGGACAAGTTTTGATCTGTTTAACGACTACAAGCATCGCGGAAAAACATTCCAGCAGCTTGTAAAAACACTTAACGTTTAAGCACGTGGCAATTTCTTCACCTGACGATTGAACCATGGCAACCACTTCGCAGCGCGTGCCCGCCATGTATCTACCTCTGGCGGCCGAACGACAAGTGGTTGATATGGCTGTTGCGTAGGTTGCTGACTCGGCTGTCTTTGTTC
>PLTG01000062.1:0-1793 GCA_003165355.1 Candidatus Babelota bacterium
TGGTGCGCCTGGCAGGGTTCGAACCTGCAACCTACGGATTCGAAGTCCGGCACTCTATCCAATTGAGCTACAGGCGCATATTAGTTTGATTATAACAATTTTATAAAAACATGTCGTGGAATATTTATGCACCTACGGATGGCGAGTTCGCTTACAGCTACTCGCTATTTTGAAGTCCGGGCGTCTCGGCCATAGCCTTGGCGACGGCTGACACTCTATCCAATTGCCTGTCCGCCATAGCTCGAAGAGCGAAGGCTGGAAGCTACAGGCGCATTTTTATTTAATTATATAGAGATTTCAGAACGTATCCAATTGCCTGTCCGACCCTTCGACTTTGCTCAGGGTAAACTCCGCTCGAAGAGCGAAGGCTGGAAGCTACAGCCATGCCCTGCGAAGTCTTGACGAAGTAGGGGCAGCATATGTTTTAATTATAACAATTTTATAAAAACATGTCTTAAATTTTATGGAATAAATTTAAACCTTAAAGCTCTTCCAGCTTTGTACATCGCAATTTTTAATATGCATCTCTTCGTTTCCGCCATAGATAAGCAGACCGTTTTGTTGCCCTGAGAGCTCTTGCCAATAATTAAGCCCTTTAATAAAATTTTTATCAAAGGTCATGCTTGATTTAATTTCAATAGGCAATAACGATGTGCCTTTTTCAATGACGCAGTCAACTTCGTGGCCATGGCTATCGCGCCAAAAATATATGGTTGGGGTTTTCGCTCGATTATAAAATTGCTTGTACATATCAGCGATAATAAAATTCTCAAAAAGTGATCCACGCAAGTAATGCTGTTCTAGTTGCTGAACATTATCAAGGCCGAGTAATGATGAGACGATACCTGTGTCATAAAAATAGAGCTTGGAGCTTTTTACGAGCCTTTTGTTGAAATTATTATGATAGGGTTGCAGTAAGAATATGATATAGCTTGCTTGCAAAATTGAGAGCCATGAATTTACCGTCTGCATACTGATGCCACATTCGGTGGCAAGAGCTGAGATATTCAAAAGCTGCCCTACTCGAGCCGCGCATAGCCCTAAAAATTTTTTAAAAAGCGCGAGATCTGTAACATGGCTGATAGAACGAACGTCCCGTTCGATATAGGTCTGGATATATGAAGGATAAACATATTCGGGTTCTAGTTTATTTTTTTCAAATATACGCGGATAACAACCTTTAAAAACAGCACTTTCGCTTAATTTCGCCTGCAATCCGGCCTTTGCTATCTCGCTGTTAGACAGGGGTAACAGGGTAAGAATCCCTACTCGGCCGGCAAGTGATTGGCTTATTGCTTGGTTCATCAAGAAATTCTGAGAGCCAGTAAGAATAAAAAAGCCGGGACGTTTTTCTCGGTCCACAATAACTTGTAGATATGAAAGCAGAAGGGGAGCATTCTGAAATTCATCAATAATAACGCCTGGATAATCTAATAATTTCTCTAGAAATCCTCGTGGATCGGCCAGAGCAGCTTGAAGGATATCCAAATTTTCTAAATTTAGATAATGATATCCCTTAAAAACGTATTGAGTCAGAGTCGTTTTCCCCGACTGCCGAGGCCCAAGAACCGCTATTACAGGGAAAAACTCAGAAAATTTACGTAGATACTCTGTTATTTCTCGCTCTATGAACATCCCGCCCGCCCTTTTGTGTAATTTTTAAACTCTACTTATAAAGTTGCACAGATTTGAGAGGAAAATCAAGAGTTTTTAATGAATATGCTATATTATCTAATAAATACTTCCCGTCCGGATTTTAAAAAGCTTATTTTGGGGATTAAATAAAACGTTAG
>PLTG01000062.1:1817-9720 GCA_003165355.1 Candidatus Babelota bacterium
AGCAAACGCTTATTACTCACAAGCAATTGGGATATTCTGCAAGTGAAAATACTTGCACTTACCCCGACCCACTATTTAGTCCAGATAGTAGCTCAGTAGTCTTTAATGGCGTCCAACCAGGAAATAGTACTCCTCTTTATCAGTACCATATACCGACTAAACAGCTATCAGTATTGGCGGAAGTACCCGGGCGAGCAGATTTGAAGCACATTACCCCGGACTTTAAAAAAATTATTGTTGAATATGGGCATTATTCTGGCATCAGGAATAGAGAGAAAAGCTCTTTCGTATATTTTGATGGACATAAGCCAGTTTTGAGCCCTTCAGAAGAACATATCATTACCCATATAAATGGAAAAATTAGGTGTTACACCATAGACGGAAAATTTCTTTTTGAGTGTGAGCATGCTCTAAGTAATCATCAGGATGGTCGTGTAACAGCAGCCTTTAATCCTGAAGGTACTTTGTTGGCCACTACGGTAGGAACGATGGTAACTATCGTAAATGCTTTAACAGGAGCTCCGCTCAAAAAGATCGAGTTTCCTCACAAAGTAGGGTATCTTTCTTATCCAAATAAAGATCATCTACTAGCTGGTGTGCTCACAAAGCCCGATTATTGGCATGATCTTCTTCTTACGCATATTGAAACTGGCGAATATACTTCTCTTGCTCGAAAAATATGGACGCCTTATATTCCACACAGTTTGAGTAAGGATATGCAATTATATATAGGCGACCAATATTTGGTAGATGGGCACGGGGCACCTGATGAATTGTATCATTGCGGTAAGCAGGAGACTTTGAGGAATTATAGAGGCGGCCCCTGTTGGCTCGGCCATCTATTGAGTCCGGATGCAACCTCGATAATTATTGGCGGGGTTGATGGAGAAACTCAAAGCATTTATCCGCATAGATATGCCACGCATAGAGATATTACTCATAATGCGACTATAGGGGATCTTTTGAATCTTTTGGTGGCGCAAAGACAATATCTTAACAATCAGCGCGTTGATCCTTTGATCATGGAGCAATTAAAAGGTTCGCAATCAGAAAGAATTAAAGAGATTGTTCAACAGCGCTATGAAAAATTAGCTGAGTCGTCTTCAGGGAAATCAGTTGTAGGATGGTTGTCATGTTTAATTCAATGAAATATCTTTTTATCGGCAGCTCCGCCGCTTGCATATCAGCTGCGCACACTATAAAGCGCAAAGAGCCAGATGCTCAACTTACTCTGCTTACCCAGCAGCGGGAAAACCCCAATAATACCTGTGCTATCAAGCATGTTCTTTCAGGCGCTTGGCCAAAAGAAAACACTTTTTTGCCCTTGCCGCCCGATGCAGAGCTCTATTTGCAGCACAAGATTGTGCATGTGGACCCGGTAGCTAAGCAGGTGACTACCAAGCTGGGTGATAAGTTCGGCTACGATAGGTTAATTGTGGGCATAGGGACGGAACCTAAGGTCCCCGAGCTTTTTAAGCCGTATCTGCAGGAAGGCGTTTTTACCTACCATAACTTAGATGATGTGGTGGATATTGTGACCTATCTTGGGGATAGCCAGGTTAAGCATATCGCCATTATTGGAGGGGGGTTAAGTGGTGTAGAGGCAGCCATTGCCTGCGCGCAGCGTGGCCTTGCGGTAACGCTTATAGAAAAAGAGGCGCGAGTTGTGGCGCATGAAACTGATGACATGCAAAAAAAATTGCAGGATCTGATGCAGGGCGCTATAACAGTTCATTGTTCTACACAGGTCAGACAAATCTCACGCGCAGAAGATAAGAAGTTTTACTTAGAGACTGATAATTCAAAATTTGTCGCTGATATGGTGCTACTTGCGCCCGGCAGTAAGCCTGATACCGGTTTTTTGCGCGAAGTGTGTGTAATTGATCAGTCAGGCTATGTTATGAGTGTGCATGCTGCGTATGCAGAATCAGTTCGAGTGATCGGTGATTGCGTTGCACAGCCTCGGATACGAAACGGGTGGGCGCGGGCGATATTGGCGGGCAAAAATATCGCTAATGATTTTTGAGTTTTTCCTGAAGTTCAACGAACTTTTCGATCTCTTGATTCAATTCTTGCTTGAGTAAGCGGATTTCTGAGTTATTTTTGACTATGGGTGATGATTCTACCCGGGGGAAAAGTAACCCTCCTGAGAGTAAGGCAAACCCGGCTAGGGTAGAGGCAGCGCCGCCTGCATAAGAGAGTAATGAAAAAACATCATTTGTGCCCATGAGAGACCTATTTATGAGATCGGTGCCCGCTTGCATGGCATTCACTCCGGTGCTAGTTCCTCCAAAAAAACCGACTGAGGTAAAAAAGAGCCGTTTTTTCCGTTCATCTTTTTTTGTCTCCAGCGCGTCATTGATCAATTTTATCTCCTGCCTTTTCAGGCCGATTTGATCTTTAATGTCTCCCGAGGTTAAAAATCGCTTTTGTTGATTCAGATTTGCAAGTAACTGGCCGGGGCTTTTTAAAGTTTTAGTATGCATGGAGAATGAAAAAGTGGTGAGCAGAAAAAAATAGGCTATGAGAATGGTGCTTTTTATATTCATACGATGCTCCTGAAGGTAAATTTAAAATCGCTTCAAGGATATCTTCTTGTGCGCAAATTGCAATTTATCTTAAAAGAGCGTTGGGGGATATGGATCATCAAAAAGAGCACTTTCTAGATAGAATTACTATCCAGAAAGTGCCCTCTATCTATTTTAGAATATAATCTAAATATAATCTAAATTAAAGCGCACTTAGCAATGATGCATTAACGGCATGGACAGCAAGTGAAGCTGCACCAGATTGGCGCCATGGAACTGGAGCTTGTAAGCCGTAACTGCCATTTGCTGGAATTGATGTGCTTTTGTCTTGGTTGTCGTTATTGTAATTCAAAGGTTGTGCAGTCATTGTTTTATTATAAATTGTATTAATCCATGCTACATTTAATTTGTGACCGCAGTAGCTCGATGATGGTGAAGCAGATAAAGATCCGTCCATATTGATGGTGATATCGTAACATTGATTTTTATCCAATTTTACTATTTGATTACTACCTTCTGAGATTTCAGGACCCCTCCATGAATCTTCAATCGTATAGTTATGAGTATCTGCGTTAAGGGCAGTTGTACCTAAAGCAATTGCTGCTATGAGCAAGAGGTTTAATTGTTTTTTCATTCTTTCTCCTTTTGGTTATTTTAATTATATATGAGAGTTCATCTCTGAAATCAGGTTAACAAAGCGCCATTAGTAAAGTCAATACTTCTAAAAAGCTCATTCGTTTCTTGATGGGTTTT
The DNA here is from genome assembly GCA_003165355.1 of Candidatus Babelota bacterium. GTDB lineage: Bacteria > Babelota > Babeliae > Babelales > Babelaceae > BOG-1370. The sequence goes on from PLTG01000062.1 coordinate 5,099, forward strand.
TGATAAGGGTAGGGTTGTTGAGAAATATGGGTAGTTCTGGTACATTGAAGAGCACCTAATTAAAGATACAGTATTACTGGGGTTTGTGTGGTTAGCCAGATTTGGAAAGAATTTTTAACGATTGCGCGTGAAGAGGCAGGAAGCCCGGTTGTAGAGACTTGGTTTAAGGCCGTCGCGTGTCTTTCTTGGGATTCACATAAAAAAATAGTCTATTTAAAGGCGCCAAACGCTTTTGTAAAAGATTGGATTGTAAAAAACTATCAGCCCCTTCTACAGACTCATTTGAGTAGGCTTTTGGGGGAAAAATCGGTAACTGTGCAGTTTGTCGAGCAGATGCCACCCATAAATTCGTCAAAACCTGCCGAAGAACCGCAAATAATTCCCGCTCAGATAATTCCTGGAGTACAACCCATTCCTGTCTCGCTAGCTACGGGACATGCGCGCCATGAATTGGTAAAAAGTGCCTCGCGTATGGTCGCCAGAAGCTCTGAGCGTCCCCAGGCGCGACCAGTTTTGCATGAAATATACACCTTCGATACATTTGTCGTGGGGCCAAGTAATTCGCTCGCCTATGCAGCTGCTGTTGCTGCGGCAGAAAAGCCAGGGATACTCTATAACCCATTTTTTATGTATGGGCCATCTGGATTGGGTAAAACGCATCTATTGCATGCTATTGGCCATGCGATAAAGCAGCAAAATAAAAAAGCGGTGATCGTGTACCAGACCGCAGATAGGTTTGTACAGGAATTTATTCACGCTATTAGGTTTAACAAAACTCATTTTTTTGAAGCGAAGTACAAAAATATTGATGTGCTTTTAATGGACGACATCCAATTTATTTCCCATAAAGAGCAGACACAAGAGGCATTTTTTCACCTGTTCAATACCCTGCATCAAGCTCAAAAGCAGATTGTGTGCACCAGTGACGCTCTCCCAGGAGATATTGCAGGGCTCGCGCAGCGAATGCGTTCTCGGCTGGAATGGGGTCTCGTTGCCGATATCTCAATGCCGACTTTGGAGACTAAAATTGCGATTGTTAAAAAGAAGGCAGAGATGCATCACGAAACTATTACTGATGCTATTGCTGAATGTATTGCCCGTTCGGTAACGTCCAGCATTCGTGAGCTTGAAGGTGCTCTGATCCGAGTTCTTGCCTGTGCATCGTTGACGCGTCAGCCGATAACGCAAGAATTGGTCGATAAAGTGCTTTTCAAAAATAGCGTGCATCAAACGCGTCAAGCCGTTGATCTGCCCAAGGTTGTGCGTTCTGTTATGAACTATTTTAATGTCACGCTGGCGGAACTGCGTTCTGAAAAGCGGGATAAAGATATCTCAAAGGCGCGCCATATCGCCTTTTATTTGATGAAGAAGCATACGGATAAATCGCTTAAAGAGATTGGTGCTTTCTTGGCACGCAAAGACCATTCGACCGTTTTGCACGCCTATGAGAAGATCAATACACATCAGCAAAACGATAATTCGCTCTATCGGCTCATTGAAGATCTCGAGCGATCTTTGCAAAACTAATTATTTTTCTTGCTCTAAATCATAAGGGAATAGCGGCGGCCGGGGGCTTGTCTGCAGTTCTCTGAGTGTCTTTTTATCAACCAGCAGTTTATTGCCAAAGAATTTGAAAGCAAGGCGCGAATAGTAGGTGAAAAAGTCGTTAATACTAAATGGATCTTTAATGCCTATCAGCGTTGGAAAGTGTTCCGTATCGATAATAATAATTTTCTGAGTATCTTTTTCTTTCATGAAATTATTGATATGTGGGTCGATGCGGATACCGAGAAAATCGGTAATTGATAGGGCAATATCTCTATCATTCCTATCCAAAATACTAAAATCGGAATCGGATTCTATAGCATCGCATACAATGGCATAGATGCTGGGCAGGAGCATGTATTGCGGTTTCGTGCCAATATTTTTACCTGTAATGGCGATATGGCGATTATTTTTTGGCTGCCAAAACCATTTTCGTGGCGTTTCAATTATATCGCTCCAGTATCTATTTGAGTCGATTTTTTTCTGGATCTCGTTTCGGTTGGGAATTCGGGTAAAACCCGCAAGATAGCGGTTCATGCCGCCACCCAGTACAAAAAAGGCGCATTCTTCAATGCCGCGATTAAATGGTTTAACAAAATTTGCGGGAGTTTCCCTAAAGAGTTTTATCACAAATGGATATTCTTTATGGCGCAGAACCATAAGGCCGGTATGTTTGAGGTAATTATAATCGCGCTGTTTTAAGATGATAAAATTATCCAGTTTTTTGATTTTCTTTTTCGTATTTTGTAACTGCGTTACTACCGCTTCGAGTTCATCGATCAATCGCCGCGTATCGTAGGCGACATACGGCGCATGGCGGGAGCTTACTTTATCAGGCAATTGTTGGGACATCAGATATTTCTCGTCGTAAACATTAAATATAGCAGGCTCAAGATGAGAATTTTTCAGCTGAAAAGTGGTTGCTGGCAAATCATGCCAATAGGTGGTTATTTCTGGAAATGCTTCATGATGAGGCCGGTGTACACTTCGTCTGCATGAACAGAGAATGGTCAGTAGGGCGATGAGTATTTTTGCATAGTACATAAAAGAATATCGTTAGTGGTCAAGAGTTATTTATCCTAAAATAGCACACAGATTCTGATGATAGCAAGTTACTCTGAATTATCCAGTTTTACCGATTCAGTGGCACAATGCAAGAAAAATCACTAAAAAAAGCTATAGTTATAGGTGCAATCCCGGAAATTTGATTTTTCAGTTTATTCGTTGCTACACTACCTTAAGTGAGATGTGTAAACCCCTTTTAAAAGGATGTCCATGAAGAACACAGAAATCTTATCTCGTAATACCGAAGTTCTACGGTCTTTAAGTACGCTCCCCGAAAAAATTTTACGTCTTCATGGAACAGAAAATGTTTCTGAATTTGTTTTATACGAGCTTTCCCATGAACATTGTTTTAACCTGCCTAAAGCAGCTTTTTTTGTAGATAACCCAGACTTTAAATGTTTCAAGGGAATAACCGGTTTCAATAAAAAAGATCACCCAGAATATGTTTCGTTGTGGGATGAGCCAGAAAAATTTACCGACGTTATGAAAAATAATTCTTTTAATCAAAAGGTGCGCTCCATTAATCAATGCACTGCAGCTCATGAACAGCAGGCGCATAAAAACCCTGAACACTATTTGGAAGATATCGCCCATCAGCTTGACGTGCGGGATTTAGGGTTTCATAGGTTTCCCTTAAAGCATGGTAACCATGGTCTATTTGTTTATGACAGGCATGAGGCTGATATTCCTGATATGCAAGTCTTTGCCCGAGGTGCATGCTTTTTAGGCTTTTGCCCGGTTTTTTAATATACTTATTAAAAAACCTGAGGATATACTCTTGCTCGATATATTTTTAGCCTACCTTTTTCTTGCAGGTGGTATAGTTTGCAATAAATACATACTTGTAAGCATTTCAGCACAGTTTTTTGTCGCTTTGAGAATGCTTATCTCGGGCAGTATATTGCTGTTTTACCACTGGCATCAAACTGAACGTTTGACCTATGAAAAGGTAAAAAACGATAGGATAAAGCTCCTATTTATTGCACTCTGCACTACCCTTGTGCCAGCCCTTTTAAAGGCCTGGTCATTAAAGCATATGCTTGCCAGTAAGCAATCGCTCTTAGGCAGCATCGACCCCTTTATCACGGCGCTCATGGTTTATGTAATGTTCAATGAAAAGATGACCATATTCAATATCGTGGGTATGGCCATCGGCTTTTTGGGCACGATTGTGGTTATTCTTTCAAAAACATCACCAGAGATGGGGTATGAATGGCTTTGGCATATATCATACCCAGAGATCGCCATCATAGCTGCTGTGATTATCAGTAGATATGGCTGGATATTGGTTCAGACTCTATTGCGCAATAACCATTATACCCCCATTCAGATTAATACGCTGATGCAATTAAGTGCTGGCGCCATGGCTCTGGGATGCGCAGCGGTTACCAACCAGCTGCAGGTATACGACATCGCCTCTTATCCCGTTTTTATCGCCGCATCTCTTTTCACCATATTTGGCGGCAACATAATCGGCTATACCCTGTATGCTCAAAGCTTGAAGCACCATTCTGCAACTCTGGTTTCACTCGCCGGGTTCTCTATCCCCTTATTAGTAACATTCTTTGCCTATATCTTCTTGGGCGAAGCAGTCACTCCGTCCATAATTCTTGGTGGATTTCTTATATTTTTAGGACTTCTGGTCTTCTATACTGGCAATAATTTCAGTAAGTTATTCAGAAACTCTTGATTTGCGATGGTTTTATCCCGTAACCTTAAAGTATATAGTTACAATTTAAAAACTTATTAGGATACAAGTATGAAATTAGTTAAAAAAAATAAAAAGAACTCGTCTAAGCATTCTAAAGGTGAAAGCAGTCGCAAAGACTTTGACCATTTAGAAAAGAACTATGAAGAAAATAAAGGCGGCAAGGGCTCAAATATGGGCAACTATTTGCAAGACAAATGGTTTCCAAGAACTAAATAAATTAAAAACATGATTCTTGAGGGCAGGCATCCTGAGTATTCTACGAAGCTCGAAGAGCTAGTATAGCTCTGTAAAAACAAAATGG
>PLTG01000002.1 GCA_003165355.1 Candidatus Babelota bacterium
GAAGATAGACCGCTAGGGTGCACCAGTTTCTAGTTTCACTAGATTCCATGATCATGCCGAATAGCGGCTTAAGCTCTACGTGCATGTTTCCATCTTTATAAACACAGTTCGATGTCAGCAAATTTACGATTCTTCGTTTTTTCTCAACATTTCCTGTTTTAAACATCTGGATCGCGCTTTTCGCGAGTTCTAGGACAAGATAGGCGTTTTCAATATAATGGGAATCTGACTGTTGGGCTGATACCAATTTCATGCTGAGATCTTGTTTTTCGGCTAACCATTCGTGGTTCTTTGTTTGCCAAAAGTCATCTGCTATTTTGTCATCGAGCTTATCAATGTATGCCTGATCGATTCTCTTTTGTAATCGCTTAATTTGTTCTATAAGCTGGTCAACCATCGCATTATGGAACTCGATTTTGTCCTTGAGGCTATCACGCAGGGTTTGTAAAATAATCTCTCTCACCTCATCACTCACATGTATTTTGTTTAATAATCGTTCAAACTGGTCATCGATTGTTTCCGGGCGTAAGTAGTCTTGGAGGCATTTGCCTCTAGAGCCACTACAGTGGTAATAGATATACTTGCCCTTTTTGAGCTCTGCAGTAAACTTGCATCCGCAGATGCCACAGGTAATAAAATTGGTATAAGAGAACAACCCTTTTCTAGATTTGCTTTTACTGGTACCAATACGAACATCTTGTACGCGTTGAAAGAGTTCTTTGCTGATAAGTGGTTCGTGAGATGCATTCTCGTATTTTTTACCTTTCCAGAAAAATACTCCGGTATAGAATTCATTTTTAAGAATATTTTCTACCGCACTTTTGTAGAAGTTTTTACCATTCCGGTAAACCATCCCATCGGCGAGCATTTTCTGTTTGAGAGTTAAAAAAGAGTAACTACCCGTAGCGTATAATTCAAACATCTGTTTTACATATTGAGCCGCATGAGGATCAACGCTAATAACATTTTTGCCATTAACCTTATCGTTCATATAGCCATACGGTGCGTGAGAAGGATACGTTCCTTGCGCAGCTTTTTCGGTCATACCCTTTTTTACTTCTTCAGATAAATTATCTGAGTAGTTTTTTGCCATGAGTGTTCTGAAACCAGCAAACAGTTTCTCACTTGAACGTGAATTTTTGCTTAGTATAGAGTTCTCTTTGGCAAGGTGAACCTTCACATTAAAAAATTCAGTAAGCCCTTCAATGGTGACATGATCAGCAAAGTTTCTCAGTAGTCGGTCTGTTTTTTCTACGAGTATATATTGAATTCTGTTTTCTTGTACGAAGCCCACCATTTTGTTGAACTGCTTTCTACCGGCTTTTTTTGCAGTATCAACATCAGTAAATTCTTGTACTACAATGAAGTTATTTTTAGCGGCATGCTCTTTTAGAAGTTTAAGTTGTGCTGATATAGAAAATCCCTCAGCTTCTTGTTCTTTTGATGATACGCGTGCGTAGATAACGGCTTTATTCATGTGCTCGATCTTTTTATAATTGTGTATATTAATTATACATTAAGTAGTTGGTTATGTATAACTTTGAAGTCGTTTAAACTCTAGTGTTTATATGTGTTTTTTTATAATCATTCTAACTTTCTTTCTGGCACTTCATCAGAGCTTGCAAATGCTGGCATATGAACAACAATGACCTTGGTCTCGCCTTTATTTTCAGTCTTGTCTCGTAACGCCATTAGCCACTTTCGATAATTGATGTCATAGAGTGGCATTGTCTGAAGAAAAATTTGCTTATCTATGACACCCTCTTGCGCTAGGCGTTCCCGTCGTGAACCTATGGTATGTAATGCTATATCATAGGCTTGTGAAAAGTATTCCGAATCGACTGCTAATTTGTGGAAGATTTGCGGTGACATCGTGATACTCAGTGGAAAGCTATTTATAATGAGAGAGTCTGGAAGATTCGCCCATTGAAGAAGCTCATCTGCGAGCTTGCGATATTCTTCTTCACTAGTAGGCTTTGCTCTGAATTTTTGAAGCTTGTTTTTTTTAACAACTGACATGCTTGTCTCCTTTATCATTGATTAAATCTTTTAATGTTGAATGGCTTTTTCTTATCTCGCTGATTAACCTGCGGCTTTGAGTGCGTTCTGCTTTTGCTTCTTTGGTATTACGTCCATGTTTTATGGGTATAGCTCCACCATGGTAATAGCATCTGCCGTTTTTCATTGCCGCTTGACGACACGGTTTGCTGAAATTACTTCTTGCTTTAGCTCCACATCTTGGAAGCGTTTTAAAATCCATCTTGAAGCGCATGGGTTATTCTCCATTTTTTAATGTACCCCCGGTTTGTACTAACGTATTAAGCACAGCGTTGCCCTCAGAATGCACGTTGTAGTTAACGTTAATAGTTTGACTCTTGCCACGATATTGTTGAAGTGTATTAAGAGCCTGGTGGCTAAGTCTTATCATCATCATTCCCTGCCCTATAATGTTGTAATTATCTTCTTCAATAATGGACATGGCCTTTAAGTGAAGCGCGACATATTGTGCAGCAAGTATAGACTCAACAGTATCTTTGGGATTAATACCTCGTATTAAGGCAATAACCGCATCAACATCCTTTGCTGAAGGATCATACACAGATGGGCCATAGATCATGAGCATTGCACGATTTACAAGCAACCTTGCCGCATCTTGATTATCGCAGTTTATAGCTTCAACAAGGAGTGAGATTTGGCTTGGGACTGATAAGCCCTTAGTTTTTTTTGTCATGTTACCTCCATATATGCAGATGATAATTGTTCCAATATTATAAGATCGTTTTGTAGCGCCCCCGTTCTTGCTCTAGGGCCTCGTGGACCACATGAGATGTCTCCTTCTAGTCGTTCATAGAATTTTTCATGCGTAACCTTTCGCGCCCTATCTAAGTTAAACGGTGGTTTTGGACGATCTGTTCTGTTTCTAAATCGCTCTATTAGCTGTTGTTCTTCATTGGTCCAATCAACAGGTTTGTCTTCAACGACGTGCGTTTTGTGTGGTTCGGTATTGGCAATATTGTATATTTCAGTTATTCCAAAAAGGCGGTCAATTGCGCTTATAATCGTCTGTATATCCTGTTTAGACTCAGTTGTTGGGGGACAGGGTGCTTTTACTTCACGTATATAATTGTCGTCAGTCGATGTATGCACCATCTGAGTTTCTATTGGTGGTGTATGGTTCTGCGGTAGGGGTACTTGTATTGTATTTGGCGGAAGTAGCTGCATTAACCAATTTCTTATGTCTACGCCCGCTTCAATTGCCTCGCCAATGTCTTTACCTATTGGGCTTGGGCAACCTTTTGCATGTGGAAAAAGATTTGTCCATTTATTAAGCATTGCTTTTCCCGCCTCATCATTGTCATGGCAAATAAGCAAAATAGTTTTATTAGTAGCCAGGCGTTTAGTTAAAGGATCTAGATTTTTTGTGCATCCACCAACAGCTACAATAAATGCAAAGTCCCCCAAGACATGATGTAATGCGTATGCATCTAGTTCAGATTCAATAACAATCATCACAAGAAGTTTTTTATTGCCAATAATATTAAGGCCACTCATACTCCCAGGTATTGCAACATACTTGGGCCACTCGTCTTGCTTATGCCAATCAGTACGTCTGACTTTAAGGCGGATAATATCGCCATTAAGTTCTACGCAGGGGATGAGAATACCTTTTGGTAGCCAGATTTTTTTCTGGTTGGAAAGCCCCCAATTTTCTTTTTCTTGGAATGTTTCTTGCGACACATAACCAAATCTATATTTCTTAACAGCATCTAATGGTAGGCCCCGTAATCTTAGTTCTTCCAAGCTTTTTGTTTGTTTCAAGATCTCCTGAGTCGCTTGTTCAACAAGAGCTGCCGCATTGGATTTCCATTGCTCAGGGGGTTCATGTAATTCTACTGTAGTAATAGATTTAGTTTGTTGAGGAATACGGATCGTTCGTTTTTCAGTATTAGGAATGTCTAACTGTCGTGTTGCTTCTTGCCAAGACAGCCCTTGAAAGTCAATTAAGAACTGAATCGTATCGCCGCGTTTGCCACATTTTCTGCAAAAGTAATAGCCGATACATTTCTTTTGTTGCCTGTTGGGTTGAATAATGAACCGGTCTTTACCGCCACAAGCAGGGCATTCTGAGTGATATTCTCCCCCATGCGTACCAGCAGCTTTCTTGGGATTAATTCCCCTTGCCATAGCAAGTTCAAGTAAATTCATTAATTAACTCCGCCGAGCTCGTCTATGAAGGTCTGAGATGCGTCCGAGCATAGAAAATTAAAAAATGTCGATCTGGTCGAGGTGAGTCCATACGTCTGGTCTGCCCATATTATTTTTAAAGTGTATAGTTTATTGTGCATTATGATTGGCAATATTGCTTCAGGTTTTTTTGCAATCATAAAATTGTCTGTTTTGTGTGGACCGCATAGACATCTATTGCTTATGCGCGATTTTTTACTGTTGGGTTCACGGACATAGCCTGGGCAGATCATGGCACCTCCTGGGTGGTATCTTCGTCAGCCCAAATTCTTTCTGTTTCTTTAAAGACCCTGCAGAACTCTTGGCGTGCATCTTCTAGACTTGGAAGTATATACGACCATACGCGTATTCCAGCTATACTTGGTCGAGCTTCGGTTGTTGAAGGTATAAGCTTTTTGAGAACTTTTCCAAACTGATTATTTGGTTCATGTTTATAACCGTTTACTTTACACCAAACAACGTAGTCTTTGAAAATATCATTTTTGGGCATGCGAACTCTCCAAATACCTTCTTGCGTTACACCAAGGTCACGCGCATTGTCATAGGGAATCCCGATATAAAAACATCCGTCACGTAAGGCTTCATAAATGTAAATATGAGTAGAGTCAGCACTGCGGATTTTTATATCAAATGCCTCCGCGCTACCAGGAAAACGTCGTGGATCGAATTGTGTCAGATCCTCGTTGAGTAAGTCATAGAGCAAAGCTTCATAGCCGCCATTATTAAGCTGATCTTGAATAGCCTCAAAATATGGAACGTCTTCTTTATGGTTTTCTGATATACGTAATACATAAAAACGACGATCATCTGGATCGAGATGCACAGGCCAATCTTCGTTGCTACTCATAATTACGTGCTTGTAGTTTTTTACCAGTATCCGATCTTTGCCCTTGGCTTCTATTAGGCAAGTTTCTTCCGTAATCATAGTTTTTAATGTGCCAATTTCTTTTTTATGGCCACCCCAAAATGCCTCGTTTGCGTGAATGAGAACTGCGTTTTTTAGATGAAAGTTAAAATTAGACACCAGCTCTGAAACGTTGCCTAATGGGGCATAATGTTGTCCAAGTAGCACGCCTAGAGGATTGACGAAAGCATTTTTTCCAGTGCCTTGCGAGCCGCACAGAACAAGTGCTGTGTGTACTTTGTCTGGATGTTGAAAAATAGAAGCAAGCCATTTGCGAACATATCCATAAGATTTTTCATCTTTATTGCATATATTCTCCATAGCATGCTCCCAGTATTTTGAGGCATCCCCGTTTTTAGGGTTTTTTACAAACCCTTTCCATATATTATAGAGCCCTTGCGATTCTAAAACTTGAGGATCTGTCTTGGGGTCAAAAGTAATATTTTTGTATTCACGACGCAATGGGCTTTTAAGCCATATCTCTGCCTTAATGCGAGGCTTGCCATCCAACCACATGACTAATTTATTTTCATATTGGCTTTTGAACGATGCCTTGCTTTCAAGTACAAAATTTTTTCCGCCAAAAATAATGTCATCTTTCTCAGTAAGTATATAGAATTGGTCGGTATGCAGAACGGCATGTTTTTTGTTGAGCTCGTTGACTACTGTTTCTTCGACCCAGATAGCATCCTGTTCGATCAGGAGGTCGTTAATTTTCTCTTGAAGTGCAATAAGTTGCGAAGCCTTTGCGTGACTGTCATGCTCATTGTGTTCTAAGGTTAAGAACTCTTTAAGCGAGATATCTTTATATCCTAACTCTTCTTTTTGAGCATTGAGCTTTGTTTGTTTTTCGATCCAAGCGGCGCGTAGCGCTTTTTGATCGATTTCTTCTGGAGATTTTTCTTTTCTTGTGGTACTATTGTACATATCAAGTCCTTAATGTATAAAAGTCACAGGCGTGCAATTTCTGTGGCTTTTGTTCTTTTGAATTATGCGTTCATTTGCACTACTTCTTTAAATTTCGAAATAACTTCTTGCTCTATCTGTTCGGCTATCGATTTATTAATTGGATAAAAAACATTAAGGCCACCGCAGAGATTTTTTCTCGTGGGATATGTCAATCGAAATCCGCCTTGCGGACGAGTAAAGATTCCTATCGCACTCATATAGAAACAGTCATTAAAGATGAAGCTGGCGAAACCTACCAAGCCATTTTGTGGTTTAATGGGTGTTATCTGAATGTCGCTTATATAGTTCTGCATACACATTTCCTTTCATTACATTTTTGTCTTCATGAAGATCCGCTAAAGCCAAAAAGAATTCGGTGAGCTGCGTACGCTCATCAGCAGTTAACTGCTTTGTTTTATCTCTTGGTCGTACATTTATTGTCATCGATATTTGTTTTTTGACTTTTGCCATGACAATAAATTAGCAATGGAGGTGTCGGGTCCAGTCGGGTTTTTACCGGCCCGGTAAAATGCATATAGATTTAAATGAAAGTTCTTACCCCTAAAGTTGTCTATTTAGGGGCAAGAAAGGTTTTTATATAAGATATAAATGTTGTAATAAAAAGATTCGCAGGTAAAGATAAAATTTATTATAAAGGCATGGTGTTGTTACCAATGCGAAGTGTTGTATTTGCGGATTTAAGATATTCAATTTTTATTTTGATTTTTTTTTCTATTCGTTCGTTGATCCCTTCATAGGCTTCGTAAATCTTTTTTTTAAACATTTCTTTTTCTTGGTCGCTAAGTTTATACCATGAAGGATCTGCTCTTGTTGCGATAGCGTTTTCATAAATTACATCAAATGGCAATTCTCCCTTTATTGCGATTCCATTTGGGAAAAGTAACCCAAGAATTTTACCTCTTAGGCTATCTCGCTGAAAGGGCACTGGTATTCCTCGAACGATTAAAATGCCGCTTGATTCATCGTACGAATCATTAGCTATTTCAGTAATTTGATTATCTTTTGCTTGTAAAAGCAACTTAGGTTTTATAAATTCCCATACTTGATGCAGGTGCATTTTACATTCTTCAATATCAAAATCCAGTGAACGGGCTTTTTGAACATCATACTGTTCCAGGGCTTTATCAAAGTTTTGCGTATCAAGATCAAAACAGTAAAGGGCAAAGCGTTGATTATCTTGTAATAAGGCGTATCGTTTTTTTAAACGTCCCTCAATATCATTCAATTCATGAAGACGAATGAGATAATGCACGCTATACCAAAGTGCAGTTTTTTTATTTTGTTCAATGAGTGCAAGGTAATATTGCCATTCATTTAGGCTCTGTGAAAAAATGTACCCAATAATTTGACCATTTTCACCGAACGTAATGAGTTGTTTTAAAATGACACTATGATCTGCGGATCTATCATTCCCGATAAGAAAGCACGCCTTCCATAATACATAATCTAGGCCATAAGCTTGATCCCAGCTCATTGGTTGGCTCGTTTTTTCAATATCTTCATATTCTTGTAAGTAAATTGATAGCGCCGGAACAGTGTCTTTATATAGTAACAATAAATTCTTTGCAGTATTCCGTTCAACGAAGGCTTTTGCTTTAAGTTCAGGACTGCGTGCAAAGCCCAGCTTGCCCGTTTCTGCAATAGTCTGTTTTATGCCGTTTAAAAGCTGGTTGCGGGCAAGTTCTTTTCCAAATTCACATGCTATAGGTAAATAATTTTTAGGGCTCTGTGCTATTTTTTCGCGATCCAATAGCGATTGCAATTTGTCATGAAGAGTTATGATTTCTGTAGCTACCATTTTATTACCTTTTTTTTAATAATACGTTATGAGTATTAGTATAAGATTTTTAGGCAACAATGTGATCACCAAGATGAAGACTTTATCGACCCTCTGTGCTTTTTGCATGGATAACTACCGCGAGCGTTTTGAGGAGGTTCAGGATTGCATCTTGACGCGCTTTCTTTGTCTTATTTCTTCGGTCGATTTTCATAAGAAGCTCAAAGTAATCACATAATCTCTTTAACTCTTCAGATGTTAGCTTTAGGTCTTTTTGGGTTGGTTGTTTTCTTGTCGATTTCATTGTCATACGATTATCCTTGGTTTTGTTTAAAAGTGCTTAATAAGACCCTTTTTAAGGGGGGGGCTTGACATAATTAATACGTATACGTATTATAATTAATATGGTTATTTTGCCTTTAAGAGAAGGGGATTATTATGTTAGTGCCTAATTTAGGTTTTGTGTTACTTTTTGTTGAAAATCCACAAAAAAGTGGCATTTTTTATCAAGATATTTTGGGAATTAAACCAATAGAAGAATCGCCTACATTTGTAATGTTTATGTTAAAAAATGGGGTGATGCTTGGGCTGTGGTCGCGTTATACTGCAGAGCCACGAGTAGATGCGCAAGCAGGCGCACAAGAAGTTTGTTTTGCTGCAGATGATGTTGATGCACTTTATGAATCTTGGTATACAAAGCATCTTACTATCTCTCAAAAACCAACTGACCTTGATTTTGGGCGTACGTTTGTTGTTTTAGATCCAGATGGTCATAGAGTAAGAATTTATAAACTCAGAGAAAAGAATTAATGGCCCGCTTTTGGATTGCAGTTGCTAGTCGTGAACACGTCATGAAAGGTGTCGCAGGCGGCTTTGCCCAAGTGTGTCACGGCAAGGGCGGGCCCTTAAAGCATATGACAGAAAACGATTGGATCATATATTATTCTCCGACTGAGACATTCGGTGGCAAAGATGCATGTAGACGCTTTACTGCCATTGGAAAAATAAATGCAGATGAACCGTATACTTTTGCCATGAGTAAAGACTTTATTCCATGGCGCCGTGATGTTACATTTTTGCCAGCGCATGAAGTGGCAATTGAACCATTATTAGATAAGCTTTCTTTTATACACGATAAACGTCGTTGGGGATTTCCTTTTCGTCGTGGATGTTTTGAGATTCCTGAACAAGATTTTCGTTTGATTGCTAAAAGTATGGAAGTTGCTGTAGATGAGTAACAAGAGAGATTTTAAGCACCTAACTTTTTTTGATGTGCCGGAGCAAAGCCCTGGTTTTTTGTTGTGGCATGTGAGCACATCATGGCGTACTGTCATTGAAGCAGCATTAAAACCGCTTTCATTAACGCATCCCCAATTTGTTGTGCTTACTACCTTGTGGTGGTTGACCAAAGACGGCGCACGTTTAAGCCAGGCAGCTATAGCGAAGATGGCTGGGCTTGATCCTAATACTACTTCACAAATAATACGCGGGCTTGAGGAAAAAAAACTTATTAAACGGGTACAATCATCAGATGTTAGAGCAAAAAATCCTCTATTGACAGCTAAAGGCTCTCAAGTTTTAGCTAGAGCATTACCGGCTGTAGAGTCAGCAGACATTCTCTTTTTTAAGAAACTCACTGCGCAAGAAATAGAAGTTATGGTAAATATTTTCCAAAAATTAATCATTAAATAAGGGGCGAATAAAGAATGGCACAAACAAAAATGCGCGTCTTTAAGCAAGAAAAATTATGGCGCGATAAGATGGTCGCCAAGGCAGAATCACAAGGTTCTGTGTTACATTGGCGTAGGCTCGATGATGCTGAATATGATAAACAATTACGTCTCAAGCTGCTTGAAGAGGCAGACGAAGTTCTTGATGCACCATCGCGTCATGAGCTTATGAACGAACTAGCTGATATATACGAGGTATTTAATTCACTTTGTGTTTTACACAATTTCTCAAAAGAAGAGATTATAGCAATTCAAGAAAAGAAACGTGCTGAACGTGGCGGATTTGATGAGCGCAAATTTGTTGATACTGCCGAGCATCCGGATGGCAGCTATCTTGCCAACTATTGCCTTGCTGAGCCGCTCAAATATCCAGAGATAATAGAAGAATAGGAAGGTAGCATGCGTAAGGTATTTTGGGATAATCCCTACCAACAAACACTCACGACTAAGGTTGCATCAGTTGATAGCAATAAAATTCTTTTTGATGAAACAATAGCCTACTCATTTGCAGGCGGTCAGGAAAGTGATAAGGCAATTGTCAATGAAATCCCTATTATTGATTCAGTGCGCGAAGGTAACTTGATTTATTATACTCTTCCGGAAGGACATAATCTTAATGTCGGTGATATGGTTACCATGGAGATCGATTGGCCGCGTAGGCTGAGACTCATGCGTTTACACTTTGCAGCAGAACTGATACTTGAGATTGTAACACAGAAGTTTAGCCTCGAAAAAGTTGGTGCGCATATCGCAGAGACAAAATCCCGTATCGATTTTAAATCTGACACGAATATATCAACTCTATTTCCGGTGATATTAGAAGAATATAATAAAATCATTACCAGTAATCTGATAATACAAAAGGGCTATTCTGATATTGAAAATCAACGGCGCTTCTGGAAAATTGATGGTTTTGCCCAAGTTTCCTGCGGCGGAACGCACGTTAATTCAACTCAAGAGGTCGGCTTTGTGACGCTTAAAAGAGATAGGCCTGGCAAAGGGATAGAGCGTATTGAAATTAGGCTTGTTGATGGTTCAGCAGGGCTTTAACAAAATTTTTCTCTGTTACGAAAATATCCAGAGATCACTGCAGAGTAATATTTTATAAGGTTGCTTTTTCCCGTATAAAAAAATTATATTCTTGTTAAGAATGGGTTATTCAGGCAGGGGGAAATATGAAACGTATATCGAATTTATTTTTGTGTTTGTGTGTAATCCTAGAAATGGATGTATACGCAGATTTTTTTGCGTATAAAAAACTTGAGCATCCGCAAACACATAAAGTAATATATCTTCTCTACGATATACATGCCAGCATAATAGCTGATGCTGATGTACAAAAGAGATTATTAGATGGCATGGGCACTATTATCGATAATGCCATTGCAGATGCAAAGAAAATTGAGCAGCCAAAGGCTGTATTTTCCCATCTTAAGGAAACATTCAATAAAATGGATCAGCAGGCAGACCTTATGCGCAATAATTTACCCAATCTTGTTAAACAACATAACGATTTAATATATGTAGTAAAAAAATACCAGATATCTCTTATTGATGAGGATTGGAGAGACTCTCAAGAGCAACAAGCGATGTTCCCCCTAGGTGGCGGTGCAGGTAAATTTTGGAGATATATTGCCCATAGCATAGGGAATACTAAGCAGTATAAAAATAGTGTCTTTCAAGAAGCGGTCTCGCCTATTTTAGGTATCGGAAAATCTCTTACGGGTAAATTTTCTGCCCATAAATTTGAACAACTCGATGGTTCTGCCTATTTTTATAATGCAGATACTCGTGGCGGTGCAATAGGAGAGGGTGGTAAGGAAAAAGTAGATGATTTTACTCTTAATGCCATAGAGACATTGTTTACCACATATAATCAGAAATCTATTATTATTTCGCAAGGCTATGAACATATTATTGCTGTATCCCAGCAGCTTTGTACTAAAAAAGGCTATAACGCTGGGCCGCTTATTATCAGTGATGATCTGCAAAAACAAAGAGCTCAGTCATCCACGCTTAATGCATTTCTTAAAGCGCTTGAAATGGACAATTATACGGATCTAAAAAAAATCAACATGGATGATAGATTAACGTACTTCTTAATTGCCCAGCCGCTTGATATACAGACCCTTTTTGAAAAAGAATTAAATGTAACAGAACAGCAAAAGAAATTAACTGTTCAATTTACTAAAAATAAAAAAGGTATGCCAACATGTATAATTTGGTTAAAAAAAGAAGATGGTGAACTCTTGGGAACTTTGACGTTCACATATGATGTTCTTGAGCAAAATGCTCATCTTATTCAAATTGGGGTAATAGATGAGTACCAAGCTAGTGGTTTTGGCACGAAGCTATGGGATAAAATGGTTGAAGAGCTTAAGACGCTTAAGATTAAAAAAATTACCTTTACGGCCGTTCCTCCTATAGACAGTATGAATCCCGAATGGGAGACAAGACTTAACAAGCTTGTAGATTGGTATAAGAATCGTGGTGCAAAAGTGGTTAAAATCGAAGATAAAACTCCCTTTATGGAATATGATGTGGAACCTGTAAATATAACGCGCCTCAATGAGCTTCTTGCAAAATTCAAGCAGGATGTAACAGCGCTTTATCTTCAAACTTCTTATTTTAAGAAAGCATGATCTGGTTAACCAGCCTCAATGTATTTCATATTTTTTAGTTCAGGCACATATCTTGACGATATATCATACGTGTATTTAGAATATATTGAATGGATATATTAACGTGAGTTCGATGAGATAAAGTTGTAAAAAAACGAGCATGTACTAATCTAATTTTCAAAATGTTGAAGTTTTGTTAAAAAAGGAAAAGTAATGCTCGTATATTTATTTTATCACATTGATGAATTTTGCAAACTTTTAAAAGCAACAAGAATAACTGATGGCAGTGAAAGTGCGACCGGATCAAGGTTAAGTGATTCAGAAATAATGACAATATGTGTGTATTTTCACTATTCTGGATTTAAAACGTTCAAAGATTACTACATAAAAAGCATCCTGCGCTATCATAAAAGTGAATTTAAAAACCTTGTTTCTTATTCGAGATTTGTAGAGTTGAAGCAAGAAATTGCTTTGGATTTAGGGGTGCTCGCTTTATTGCTATGTCACATTAATAAGTGCACAGGGACGTCTTTTATCGACAGCTTCTCTCTGCCTATTTGTCACAATAAAAGAATTTATTCTCACAAAGTTTTTAAGGGCTTTGCTCAGCGGGGCAAGACTAGTGTCGGGTGGTTTTTTGGATTTAAAGTGCATATTGTTATCGATCAGATGGGAAATCTTCTCAATTTTTACTTTACTCCAGGCAACGTTGCTGATAATAACGAAAACGTTCTTAAGTCCCTGCTGGCCGACATATTTGGCAAAGCATTTGGTGACAAAGGTTATATTGTAAAACAAGAGTTATTCAAGTTTTTATATCTTAATGGCATTGAACTTGTTAATAAAGTTAGGTCTAATATGAAGAGCAAGTTGATGAATTTTGCTGATAAACTTATTTTATCAAAGCGTGGAGTTGTGGAAAGCGTCATCGACATCATCAAAATTCATTTGTCCGTTGACCATTCTCGCCATCGAAGCACTAGAGCTTTTTTATCAAATTTATTCTCAGGATTAATTGCTTATGCTTTTTATCCAACTAAACCTTCAATTGCATTGAAAGTTCGGGCCATTGGTTGATTATTCGGCCGTCGAACTCACGTTATATTAATAAAAATAACACACTGGGATACCCATGTTTAAGCCGGGCGGTTATGAAGCTAAAAATATAGATGGTTTAATTTTGCTTAATATCTGGGCGCATTATCTAGCAAGCAACAATCCTGAAAAACGTAAGATGATTTTTGCAGGCCTTGGTAAACCATCATATATCTTGAATCAAGATATTGCTATAGCAGAAGCGGATTATTGGAATCGTTATGTCGCGGCTAATCAAGAAGTTCGTGAGTTCTTGTCTAAAGATATCGATTTCAGTGACCAGTATTGTGATGACATGATTAAACGCTCTACAGCTATAGATTATGGTCTTCCAGCTGGCGAGCATGAATCACGCGCACGTATGGCGACGGCACTCTCAGAATGGTACAGGCAACCTATTGATGCAGAAAATATTATCTTCTCTGTTGGTGCATTGGCAATGTTGCGTATGCTTTTTCATATTATTAATGAAAAAAATCCGAACGGCCATATTATTACACCGGTGCCGTTTTATCCGTATTATAATCTCGCCGAGCATAACAATAATCTGCATCTTATTGATGTCATGGATCAACCTGGTTATAGACTGACAGCTCATGCTTTAAAAAAATCCATAGATCAATTAACTGGTAAAACTATAAACGCGTTTCTTTTTTGTGACCCAAGTAATCCTGTTGGCACGGTTATTGGTGAAGATGAGTTGAAAAAGATTGCTGAGGTTTTGAAAACTACATCGCCTGATATTCCTATTATTTTAGATGAAGCATATTGTGAAATGGTTTTTTCTTCTAAGCAACATATATCACTACTTACCGTAGCGCCAGAACTCAAAGATAGACTCGTTGTACTACGTTCTGCCACTAAAGCACTTTCTGCAAGTGGCGAAAGAATGGCAGTTACGATCTGTTTTAATGATATGTTAAAAGAACAGCTGGTTAACGAAACAGCATTTACGTATCTACATACACCCAAAAGTTTACAATACGGCTATTCACATGCCATGGCCAATTTCATGCCAGAAAAGCGTAATAACTTATCACGATTTTATAAGATGCAAGTTGAACTAGCGACAGAACGTCTTAAAAAGATGCACGCACAAATGCCCAATCCAGAATATAAAATCGAAGGCACATTTTATGTTCTTGCAGACTTAAGCGCTTTGCTTGGAACACCGTTTCCAGCAGATGCACAACAAGTGCTTGGCAAGAAAGATACGGTGACTACAGATGAAGATATCTGCTACTCACTTCTTTTTAATGATCAAGTTATGATCTCACCACTTTCCTATTTTGGTGTTGATCCACATAAAGGCTTTGTCCGTATCACCTGCAGCGCCGGCATTGCGGGAATAAATGAGCTTATGGACCGCATCGAAAATCGACTTGTTCTTGCAAAACAATTATAATTAAATCAGTTAATTTATCAGCTTTGACTGTCTTATTTATTTAAAAATTAAAGGTTCTCTATGTCTAATTATCAACAAATATTTTTCAGAGTCGTCGCACTAATACTTGTATGTGCACAAACAAATCTCTTTGCTGGAAAGCGTGGCGGGTTCTATGGCGAATGCCGCTTGGGTAGAGATGGTACTCTTAAAGGTTGTACATGGTCATGGAGTGATGGTGGTAGTATCTCTGGAAATAATGGCGCAGATAATTGGGGTAACGGCTCTTCATCTGGCAATGGGTCGTCTGCAGGCAACGGTTTTAATTCTTTTGGAAGCAGTGGCTATGGTTCAGGGTCAAGCTCGAGTTCATCAAGTGGCCTAAAGGCACAAGCTGAGCAAATTACACAACAGACATTATGTGAATATTATAAAACTGAAGATGGCAAACTCTGTACGCAAGCAGAGCGACTTGAAGCATCAAGAGCAGTGATAGAAATAGTTAGTGCAACTAAATCTGGACAAATAACACAGGCTCGGGCCGATGAGCTTTCAAACGGTTTTGCGCGTTTGGGAATTGATTTTGGATGTTTAATGGCAGACGAAGAAGTTATCGCTGAATGCAACCAAGCTTCTAAAAATATAAAAAAAGAGGTTAATGCAAAGCTTTTGTCGTCTTTGAGTAGATTAAAAGACATAAAAAACGGGACGTATCAACCTCCAGCAGCTCAAAGTTACACTGCGCTTAATGGCAGAGTATGCACTAGACCTTATGCGTAATTAGAAAAA
>PLTG01000078.1 GCA_003165355.1 Candidatus Babelota bacterium
TTACTACCTAAAAGCTGCTGTAACGATAAGCCTCTTGTAAAGGTAAAGTAGTTTATAAAAAAAACAAGGCCCGCAATTTTGCGAGCCTTTTTATCTTTTAGCTTTAACTTCGGTTCCTGAGCTTTCTTGGCGTGTGCTTTTTTAGCTCGTACTCTTTTGTTTACTGCAATAAGTATTGCAAAAAAATCAGCAAGGCGTTTGCGCTCAGCNNTAATAAAATGGACCATTAGTGAAATAATGAAAATTATAATGAAACTTTTAGAGAGAGACTTACTCGCCGAGTAAATCTAAATGAGTATCCAGACAAACGTCATGCGAGTGGTTTTTAATCTCAAACCTTCGGAATATGTGAATGAGGCTCTGCATTGTCCTCGTCATAAAAAACGTCTTCATGGTACTCTTCTTTAAATTAGAAGGATAAGTGATATTAACGGGATTATAAAATACTTAATTATAAATTGCAAGAAAAATTTCTAATTCATCGATCGAAAGCCATAAATGATATGAAAATATGCCTCCATCGCCGGCTAGGCGACTTCACCCTACTTTTCCTATTTAACAGATTTAATGAAGGTAACATATAGCTCTTAAATTACACAATAAGCTCTATATAGCCCTAACCTATAGGTAGAGTAATATTAAGCAATTTAAAAATAATTTTAATATTTTGAAAACTAATAGAAAGTGTGATATAATGTTTCCTAATCATATCATTATATGATCAGCTTTGATCGGCTGAAAAATCGCTCTTTAACCGAGCCCTGAACTTCTTTGACCGAAGAAAAATTATTAAAATATTTAATTTTTAAGGAATTTGATGCATACAAAAGAACTATCAAAAAAACAAATATCTCTCAATCATTTACCCATTGACCCAAACCATCTTATTGAAACAGCAAGAGAAGTTGTTAAAGAGCTGGACAGTACATCTGAAGCTATTGCAAATCTTGAAGATGGTCTTCGCAAAATTAATGCAAATTTTCCGTTTCGCCATTTGATCGAAAGTGGCAAGGAGTCCGTCAGCAAGCAGCCTGAAGAACGGCATCTTCGAGTTGCATATCCCGTGATGGCTTACAATACTAAAACAGAATTGTTTTTTTCATGGGAGGAAGACGAAGAATCAAAGGATGATAAGTTCAGACTTTTTATTGTTGAGATAGAAAAAGAAATTATTCATTGCGATTTAACTTCTGATGATATAAAGTATGAATCGTTTGATTTCGAGGAAAGACTTATATATAAAAAACCACTAAGACAATTAAAAATTGCTGCAAGGTTACGTTTTTCAAAGCACTTACAAAAATTTATTGATTCTTTTAATGTTGAATTAAGAGATCTTTTGAATGAATTGCATAAAAATCGCTTTGAAGACGATGTTTCTCCATTTTAGGTTTTAAATTTATTAAATATTACGAATGCACATTGAGATCTCGATTTCTCGATGTGCATATCTTTACAGCATTTAAATAAGAAAACATACAATGTATACAAAAAACACTTTGCCTTCATTAAGCTGGAGCGCGGTTAATCTTTACCTGCAATGTCGTCGCTGCTTTTATAAAGTACAAGTATTAAAAATGAAAAGACCAGGGACGGAACCTGATTCTTTCACGTTAAATAATACTGTTGATTTACTCTGGAAGCGGGAATTTGACCAATACCGTAAACGACAAATCCCCCATCCAATCATGATAAAAAACCAAATAGATGCAATTCCATTTATGCACGAATCTATAAATCAATGGCGCAGCTATAAAGCTGGGGGCATTAGATTCATTAATAATGACGGAATTGAACTTTATGGTGTCATCGATGACATTTGCATCACGCCAAAAAATGAATTGATAATTGTTGATTTTAAAGCAACTGCTAAACACAAGCAATTTATGACTTATAATGCCAGAAACCAATGGAAAGATAGCAATAAACGCCAAATGGCATTCTATGCAAATTTATTTAAACAGAATGGCTTTAGTATACATAACACAGGCTATTTTATCTATAGTACGGCACGAAAGGATATGCCTCATTTTAATCAAAAATTAGATTTTGAAAGTGCTTTGCTGCCCTGCGATATTGATGACTCGTGGATAGACCCCACGGTACAAGAGATTCTTTATTGTCTCGACCAATCTATGCCACCAGAAGCAAACAAAGAATGCCTTTTTTGCAAATTTTAACCGCTATAGAACATAGGATATAACATGAAAATTATTGAGTTTATAAGTAACAGGTTGTTGGGATTTCTTACAAGTGCCTTATTAAATGATAATGCATCTTTTATTTCTATCTTTGCAAACTAAATCATCAAAAGAAGAATAGTAAAATCTAAAGGCTTTTATGAAATACTACCAAATACAATACGCATATATTGCCGGAGCCTTAGATGGCGATGGTAGTTTTTCTTTAATAAAAGGAGCAACCTCAGCAGTGTCACCACTGTATTATCCGATGATCCAATTAGCAAATGCCGATAAAAATATTGTCGACTTATTTATAACTGAATTTGGCGGCAGCTATAACTTAAGAAATCGATATTTGGCTAAAGATGGTCATTGGAGAAAAGAATCACACCAATGGAAGCTGGAAAAGAGGGCTAAATGCTTACCAGTTTTGAAAAAAATAATCCCATATTTATGTATAAAGAAAGAACGTGCGCAATTCTTACATGATTATATAATTGAAAATCCATTTATCCGCGGCAGCAATCCTTTAAGCTGTGAAGTTTTAGAAAGAAGAGAAAATGCTTATTTACTAATGAGATCATTTAATGATATCCCTGCAAATAACACAGAGTTGTACAAACTCGATGATCGAAGCACGTCAAATGACCCTATTTTTTGGGCATATGTAGCTGGTTTGATGGACACAGATGGATCTTTCTCTCTAAAGAAAGAAAATAGAAAAGCAGCTGGAAGAAGAAGTCCAGTTTATACCGCTAGTATCTTGTTGAGCATGACTGATTGTAAGGCGATCTGTAAAATAATGAATAATTTTTTAGGAGGAAGTATGTTCACTATTAAAGCGAAAACCGCAATGAACGGTTTTTGCTTTAGATTTAGTATTACTTCGCGCAAAAAAGCGATAATATTTCTTGAAAGATGCATCCCTTTTCTCATCATTAAAAACGATATAGCACAAAAATTACTAGAATTTTGTGAAAGCACAAAGCAAATGAATGGGAAGCTCGGCGTTAGCAAAGAAGAGCTTACACTTAGAGAAGAATATTATACTGCAATACGAAGACTGAATAATAAAAATTATAATTAAGAGTTTCCATCAAATTGGAAAAGCCCAAAATTCTAAAATTCAAACAATGCCTTTATGCCATGGTCATATTCAGCACTTCAAAAATAATTTTTATATTCTCCAAGGTGATGAAAACTCCTGGGGATTAGAAAATTTATTTAAGTATTGACATGACCTTCTCTACCATAGCATCACATGAAATTAATGAAGTTGAATCGTATTGCAAAACATTTGGATGGGTGAGTAAATCTGCAAGACTTGATTGAACAACTGTCAATTCATCACTGTTGATAATCTGATCATAAGATCTTGAATAATAACGTTGTATTAAAATATCTTCAGGGGCATGAGCAAAGATAACTAAAAAGTTATTAAAAACATATTCAGTAAGGGCATTCACTTCTTGAGTGCTCATGCCATGCCCGCCACGCCAAAGGCCGCCATATACAATTTCACTAAAGTGGCCTCTATCAAAAATAGCTTTATCAGCATGAATGTATGAATTCATATAACGTTTAAATTGGCCACCATCTTCATGCCCAAGGTTTACAACTTCCCAACCTGAATGGCTTAGTTGATCCTGAAGCGCATCTATTAATGTTGTTTTGCCTGAACAATCAGACCCCTCAACGATAATTCCTTTAATCATTTTGTACCTCAAAGAAATTATACATTAATAAAATCATAAAATAAGAAAAATATTAATTTAACGCCTCCATCGCCGGCCAGGCGACTTCACCCTACTCTACCATATAATAAAAATTGATATTCATTCTTTATTGTGATGATGTGTAAATGCTCTATGATATACTCACAAAGCATCAATATGAACAAAGGAATTATTATGAACTCTAAAAACATTTTTATGAATAAATCCGTAACTATTTTGTCTGCAATTATCATCTTTTTGATTGTTCTAGTAATTTGTGTTTTCTTATATTTTTGTCCGTTATTTAATAACTTCCCAAGACCATCTGGTCAGTATTCGGTAGGAAACATTACTATTCATGATGATAATAATGCTTATAACCTTGATATCTTTTATCCAAGTACCAACAAAACTACTCAATTTATCTACCAACCATACAAAATCAATGAATTAAAAAAAATTAAAGCAGAAAATTCTTATATACCACGGTTTATCTGGGACTGTTTATTAAGCAACCTTTATTCATACTCAGAACCTCATGCACCCATTGCAACCAAAGAATCAATATATCCAGTTATAATCTACCTTCCTGGTATTGGTGCGGATGATCTACATAATGTTTATCTTGAAGAGCTGGCAAGTCATGGTTATATAGTGTGTGCTATTGAGCCAGCGCATGATACATCAGTTACGATATTTCCCAATAATACGATTGTACGGCTTAATGGTATGTTTCAAAAGGCTATTGAAAACAATGCTAGAGATGCGATTTATGCTTACAGAAATGAAGCTCATGCGCGTTGGAACGATTATATATTAGCAGCTATTAATACATTAAAAGAGTTAAATGCGGATAAAGAATCATTATTGTATCAAAAATTAGATTTAAGCCGTCTAGGCCTACTAGGCCATTCTCATGGCGGAGCAGTTGTTACAGATTTTTGTCAAAAAAATAATATGTGCAAAGCTGGCATTAATATGGATGGCTGGACAAAGACGTATAATTCCAATGAACAATTCGATAAGCCATTTCTTTTTTTATTGAGCGATAAGGGTGAGATGGTTGAAATGCAAGAGCTTTTCAAAAATAATAACCGGCCAGATTTCAAAAAAATAACTGTTGAAAATGCTGGCCATATGGCATTTAATGACTATATCTTAATTAAACAACCCATTGCGAGAATGTTAGGCATAGTCAGTGCGAACTCAGAAAAAGTAAGAAAGCAAATTAGCGAAAATATTCTATCGTTTTTCGATACCTATCTTAAAAAATGATCATCATCCATGCCCTGCTTGAGATACAAAAACAAAGTAAAATCAGGCAAATTTCATTTCGCCATCTTAGACATTATTGACTTTTGGTGAAATAGCTCATAACATATTCTAGATGTATTAAATTTTACAAATATCATTCTTTTTCAAATGGAGTAGGCCATCATGAACATCTAAACACACTGTTTTTCTTGTAGACGCACTGGTTTTTGGGCGTTGTGCATGAATTGTGTTGAGGTATTCTTTGGTTATACGCATATCCCATCTTTTTCCCATATTTCACCGATTTCTGTCACACCACGTCCTAGTTTAATGTTACTAAGGTACTTATATGTCGTTACTTTCTATAAAAAAAGTGAGCAAAGTATACCCATTGAAGGGTAGCTCACATGTTGCCTTGAATGAGGTTTCTCTCGATGTTCACGCTGGTGAAGTGTTGAGTCTGCTTGGCGTTAATGGCGCGGGTAAGACCACGCTGTCTTCTATTGTAGCGACGCTCCATCCGCCGACAACGGGCGATATCACCTATCGCGGCGAATCGATTTATGCCAATATCCCTGAGTTTAGGCGTAAGCTAGGCTACTGTCCGCAGAAGCCGAATCTTAATGCTATGCTCACGCTTGAAGAGAATCTGGTCTTTGCAGGGCGTTATTATGGCCTAACAGGGGCTGAGATTGCCGTTCGTGTGAAAGAGTTGGTTGAGCAGTTTGGCTTGAGTAAGTATCTGGGCGAGAAGGCTTGCGTGCTTTCTGGTGGGTATAAGCAGCGGTTTATGATCGCACGTAGCTTAATCCACAAGCCCGAGATTATTATCCTCGATGAGCCTACTGTGGGTCTTGACCCGCATATCAGGCGGCAACTGTGGGACGTTATTCGTGATCTTAAGAAAGATGGTATCACCGTGTTGCTCACGACGCACTACCTTGATGAGGCCGAAAAGCTTTCTGACCGCGTATGCATTCTCGATAAGGGGCAGATACTGCTGGTCGATACGCCGGACAAACTCATGGCAGATTTCAAAGAAAAAAATCTCGAAGATATGTTTATTAAATTACTTGATAGCGCAAAAGAGGCTGTATGAAAAAGAGAAACTATTTTATGACGTGTAAGAATCTGGTGTGGTCAGACCTTACCGTGTTCAAACAAAATATCGTTGATAAGATAATCGATGTGGGCCTTTGGGTTGGCCTGACTGTCCTGGTAACCGGCTATGTAATGCCGTATTTTGGTTTGGTTAATTTCGGGCCGTTTCAGTTTGGTGGCATAATCGCTGCTGTTGGGTTGTTTGAAATGTATGCGAGTGTGGTTGATTTTGTCTCTGACCTTGAAGGCGACCGCGCAATCAACTATAACTTGACGCTACCGATACCGTCCGTTCTGGCGCTTATGAGCAAGTCTGCATACTATTTTCTTGTGTATGCAAGCCTCACGCTTGCCATGCTGCCTATTGGATATCTTTGTGTATGGGGCCAGCTGCACCTTATGCAGGTATCTTATGGTAAGCTGATACTCGCGATATTTTTTCAATGCATGTTTTATGCATGCTTTGTTCTGTGGGCATCGAGCATGACAAACAATATGGCACACTTAGGACGTGTATGGAATAGATTCATATTCCCCATGTGGCTCATGGGTGGGTTCCAATTTTCTTGGATATCGCTTTATCATGTGCTGCCCGTTGTTGCCTGGATAAATCTTATAAACCCTATGATCTATATCACAGAATGCACCCGTGCTGCATTATTGGGCCAAGCAGATTATCTTAACTTCTGGTTATGCTTACTCGCGATTACATTTTTTTCTGCGCTGTGTCTCGTTATGGGCATACGGAATTTAAAAAAACGCCTAGATTACGTATAAAAACTCGGACAAGCTCCTCTATGGAAAAAAATAATATCAAAAAAATCGCCCTTGTCGGCTGTGCTGGGTCAGGCAAAACAACGTTAGCATCACAGCTCAAAGAGATCTTCAATCTCCCGCTTTATCATCTTGATAAATACTATTGGAAGCCGCATTGGCAAAGGGCAGATTTTGATGAATTTTGTAAATCTCATAATGAACTGTGCTTGAAAGATGAGTGGATCATTGAAGGCTCATATATACGCACATTATATGAACGTATTGAGCATGCTGATATTATTATTTTTCTTGATATGCCCAGGTATGTATGCCTCTGGCGCGTCTTTAAGCGATGGATACTCAATTGGGGTAATACAATGCCGGATAGTCCTGAAAATTGCCCTCAAAAACTTGATTGGACATTTTTAAAATGGGTATGGAATTTTAATGCACGTTTTCGAAAATCTATCCTACATATGCTTGATGAATATGCAGATGAAAAAAGTATCTATATTTTGCGGTCAACAAATGATGTGCAAAGCTTTCTTGAAGGGAAATTAAGGAAATGACACAAACAAAAACAGTGAGTAAAAACTCACCAATGCGTGTCTTTAAGCAAAATAAATTATGGCGCGACAAGATGATCGCCAAAGGAGAGTCTCAAGGTTCTGTGTTACATTGGCGCAGGCTAGATGATGCTGAATATGATAAGCAGCTTCGTTTAAAATTACTTGAAGAAGCAGAAGAGGTTCGTGTTGCAAAAAACCGCGAAGAGCTCATCGCTGAACTTGGTGATATCTATGAAGTTGTTGATTCATTATGTGCACTACATAACCTGAACAAAGCCGAAATTATAGAAATCCAAGAAAAAAAACGTGCTGAACGTGGAGGATTTACTGACCGTAAATTCGTTGATAAAGTAGAGCATCCTGAAGGCAGCTTTCTCGCAAACTATTGCCTTGCTGAGTCTGAAAAGCATCCAGAGATAATTGAAGAATAAAAGGATTTTATGAAGAGTTATTTTATTGCATTACTATTGATAGCCAGTATATTAATCCACACAGCACAGGGTCATTATAATATGAAGATAATCGCTTTCGATGAAAAATATAATAACGACGTAATTAATTTTGTTGTCTCTATTCAGCAGCATGAATTCCATGTGCCGATTACACCAGAAGAGCAGCCGGATTTGCGAGATATTAAGGGATTCTTTAAAAATGGGAACTTCTTGATAGCCCTTGATCAAGAAAAAGTAATTGGTACCATTGGGTTAGTTGATATTGATAATAGCAATGGGGCACTGCGCAAAATGTTTGTACATAAAGATTATCGCGGGATGGGCGTGGCTCAACAATTATTAGAACAGCTATTACTCTGGGCAGCTCAACGCAACTATACAACGATTTATTTAGGAACCATGCCTATTTTGTATGCAGCGCATAGATTTTATGAGAAAAGTGGCTTCGTAGAGATTACTGAGAAAGATTTACCCGTTGGGTTTCCATTAGCGCCGGTAGATAAGAAATTTTATAAGTACGCCTTACCCAGTAACTGACGTATTACAGTTTGCTCAAGCTATTATTGAGCGAAGATATATCCGCAAATACAGTGAGAAAAAATGAAGAATCTTATGTTAAAAAAAACAATCTTTATAGCGCTTAGTTCTATCTTTGTAAATATTACTAACGCCAATATACTTTTACAAAGACCAAAAGATTTTTTGCATGAAGAATTAGAAGAACTTACAGAAAAATGGCAAACTCAGTTTACATGGCCATGGGGATATTCTACAGAACTCACTTTTAGTTATCAGGAGCAAGAAGCTGGCTTTGTTATACGGTTTTTATCCCTTCCTCTGTACTCTCACAACTATAAAAAATTGTTGATTTCTCCAAAGCCTGATTCAGAAATAGACTCAGATGAACCAAAGGTTCGTAAAAGTTATTATTTTGCAAAGCCATTACACTATACAAACTCAAATCCGCAGAAAATTAATTTTGATCAATTAGTGGATCTTCTTGATAAGAAAAAATTTATCTTTTATACCGGCGCAGGTGTCTCAGCGGGAACTGTCGCCACAATGAATGAATTACAGAAATCATTAAAGAT
>PLTG01000057.1 GCA_003165355.1 Candidatus Babelota bacterium
ATCCTTCTTTACCAAAGAGTTCATGCTCGATATCTTCAAACTTCTCGCCAAGGTCTTTAAATTCCTTTTCACTCAGCATAGAGCGTACTTGAGGGAAAAGAACAGTATCTTCACGCGCTTCATGGGGGCGATACATACGGACAAACTTTTTGAGTAACGTTATTACTGTTTTGTAAGTGCTTGCGACTGGCGTTTTTTTAGAGTTGATAATTTCTAGTAATTTGGCTGTTATGTCTCTGCCCGCTTGGTGTTGCTTGCGCAATGTTTTAACGAGAGTTACTTCTCGTTTATTTTTTTCAAATAGCGGGAATATGTAATCTTCTTCAAGTTTTTCATGATAATTTTCTATGAAATCTTGGATAACTTCTACTGCTTTTTTAAGCGCATTTACTTGAAAATCAGGTAGTGTGGGTTTTTCTAGTCTTCTGATTATTTCTTCATAGATAAGTAACACTCTATTAAGCGCGCCATGCTCACGCATTAAATCTTCAGTAAACGGAATTTCGTCATTTATATCATTTTCAGGGCTAAATAGCTTTCCCATTGTTCCAACTCCTATCAGTAACATACATATTTTTTTTAAGTGCATAATATCCCTTACAGTTTAAAATTAACCAATCGCGCAGAATTAAGTAAAATTGCTATATCTGATACACCATGGAATAATGCTGCTTTTAATGGGTCCAGATAGCCAAGAAACGTTAATACTATTCCTATGCCATGTATTAATGCGAACCCTATTAAAAGATTTTGTTGAATTACCTTAAATATTTTTTTAGATAAAGCATAGACAAAAACAATCTGATATAAATTATTTGTTATAAGCACAATATCAGCAGCTTCTATTGCAGGCTCCATTCCCATGGCGCCCATGGCGATGCCTATATCAGCTTGTTTTAATGCGGGAGCGTCATTGATGCCATCGCCCACCATGGCAACAATATGATTTGTATTTTGAAGATTTTCTATTTTTAAAAGTTTTTGGTCGGGGAAAACCTCCCCATAGGCTACTGGTATACCAACTAATGATGCAATATGAGTAACTATCGCTTGTTTATCCCCGCTTAAAAGAATTTGGTCCTTTAATCCCATTTTTTTTAGATCAGTGATAGTCTGTTTCGCATCCCGCCGAATATTATCTGTTATATAAATTTTGCCGTATAATTTTTGTGCGCATCCGATATAAAAAGAAGAACGTTCTGCAGATTCATCTGGAGTCTCTTCGCCTGGAACGGTAATATTACCATGTTCTGGCGCTTCTATAAAATGCCTATTTCCTAAGAACCATTTTTCATTATTATAAGTTATTTCTACGCCATGGCCAGATAATGATATATAATTTTCCGGGTCGGGAACTGTGATTCCTTCTTCTTGTGCCTTTTTCAAAAGAGCTTTAGCCAGAACGTGATCGGACCATTTTTCTGCAATGGCGGCTATAGTTAGTAGCTCTTTTTCCGTATATTTTGGGTCAAATAGTTCAATTTTTGTTACCTCTGGCTCGCCACTGGTGAGTGTGCCAGTTTTGTCAAAGATGATGGTGTCTGCCTTTGAAAATTTTTCAAGAACCAGCCCGCCTTTAACTAAAATACCATTACGGAACGCTGCGATTATTCCAGACAATATCGCAAGCGGGGTGATGAGTGTTAATTCTAAAGGTGAGCCAAAAACAAGGAGCGTTGTCACTAAATTGAGGTCTTTGGTTACTAGCCATGTTAACCCAATAAGTGTTAAAAGCGTTGGCACCAGATAAAATGCGATTTTATCAGTCAAAATTGAAATTTTTGCTTTCTTTTGCTCAGCCTGTTGAACCAGTGCGCTTATTTTGCCAAAAAAAGTATCAGCGCCAACTTTTTCAGTTTTAATAATAATGCTGCCCGCTTCAACAAAGGTCCCTGCAAATATTTGTTGAGAAACGCCCTTTTCTTGAGGCGTACTTTCTCCTGTTAGTGAAGCTTCGTTTATGGTAGCTGTCCCTTGCGTTATGGTGCCGTCAACGGGGATACGGGCGCCCGTTTTTATAATTACGAGCATTCCGGGTTTTATCTCACTAATGGGTATGACTTTTTCCTCTGTATTAATCTTTACGAGCGCTTCTTGCGGGATAAGATTAATTAAACTTTTTATTTCTTGTTCTGTTCGAGCAGAAATTAATTGTTCGAGGTATTCAGCGATAAGCATGATAAAAAGAACGACGCTCATGGCCTTTTCCTGGTCCCCAATTAAAGAAATAATAGTTGCTATGGTTAAGAAAACTTCTGTTCCAATTTTTTTTTCTTTTAATTTTTGTAATGCTTTGTAGCTAATGGGTATCAAAGCCATAATCAAGGGAACATGAATAAAAACTTCAGGTAAGATTTTTATAAGAGTTAAAATATATAAGATGAATATAAGCGCTATATAGAGCAGATACCAGACGTTATACAGGTTATTAAATTTTATCATGTATCTTGCAACCCCATTGATGTGCTTATGCGCACTATTTAAATTTTCAGTAACAGATATACACCATATATAAGATTATTTTTTGTTTTTACTTCAAGGGTTGAGCATTTTCTCACATTTTTTAACCTATTTTAAACGTTTTCTAGCCTTTGCAGGGCCGGGCTATTTAGTAGCCGTCGGCTATATGGACCCAGGTAATTGGGCAACGGGTATCATCGGTGGTTCTCGCTATGGGTACACGTTACTTTCGGTTATTATGCTCTCAAATTTTATAGCGCTCATGTTACAGTATTGTGCATTAAAGCTGGGCATTGTTACCGGCAAAGATTTGGCGCGTGCCTGCCGAGACTATTACCCTGCGCCAGTTGCAACTGCGTTGTGGGTTTTGGCAGAAATTGCGGTGATAGCAACTGATCTAGCTGAGGTTATTGGCTCTGCTATTGGGTTACAATTACTTTTTGGTATCCCCCTGATTTGGGGAATTGGGTTAACTACCTGCGACGTGTTGTTATTGCTTGTTTTTACTCATCGTCACGCGCGGCGCATACAAATTATTATCACTTTTCTCATCGCGGTGATTATTGCCTGCTTTGCCATAATTGTATATTTAGTGAACCCTGTCTGGGCAGATGTTGTCGCCGGTTTGGTGCCAAGTATCTCTATAGTCGTCAGGCAAACTTGCCGCCAGATATGGCGCATAGATTGGATCACTGGGGTATTCGGTCCAGTCAGTAAAGCTTGAAGCCTTTAAAGCAAAAGCTGCTAATGCACATAACAAAAAACTTATTCTTTTTTTTGACATAGGATCTCCTCTTATTTTTCAACTCTAACGTGAGAGCAAAATATCCAACTTAAAGTGGTATAACATGCCATACGTAATGAAGTAAATAAGTACTAAGATCCCTTGCAGAAAATAATGCAATTTTTCTAGAGTAAGAGTACCTTCAAGAAAGAAATTTTTTATGAAAATAGTTATTTGGCTCATATTTTTTAGTACGCTCGCTCTTTATGCGCGTGAAGATGTTTCTGTGGCAACAGGTAATTTTTCTCTACCCACCTCACAACAGCCAGCGCCTCTTTTCTGTTTCGGGCAAACGGTTATTGATAAAGGGGACATTCTTCTTTATGGGTATATCGATTATCTTAAAGGGACTCGTGGGTCATTCACTGAAGTAGTGCCGCAACTTTACTACGGCATAACTGACAATTTATCATTGGGTATTGGGGTGCCGATCGCAGCAAAATTCAAATTAAATGGTCGATCATCTTCCGGCTTTGAAGACCTGATAGTTCAACTTGAGTATGCTTTTTATAATAATGATCACCCTACGCATGGAACACAGCTTACTTTTGTTACGGATGTGACTTTCCCCACCGGCTCAACAAAAAAGACGCCCGTCACAGGGCTCGGATCACCAAGCTTTTTTCTTGGGCTTACCGCGAGTTATATGTCAACAAAGTGGTACCTTTTTGCCTCGCCTGGGTATATCATCACCACGCCGCATAACAATACGCATCTGGGAAACCAATGGCTCTATCAATGGGGCTTGGGGCGCAATATATATTATGTTCCCTCAAAAAGAATTCTTACCGTTTTGCTCGAATTTTTTGGCACCCAGGGCGGCCTTGATACGTTACCCTTGAAGGCAAGTCAACGCTTGGGGGGAAACAATCTTTTTATTGGCCCTTCATTATGGTTTGCCACGGAACGATTAGTATTAAACGCGGGAATCGCATTTCCCGCGATGCAAAAAATATCCGCCACAAATACTAAACATAAATTTCTCTTTGCCTGCGAGGCAGGATGGAAATTTAATTAGAAATTGATGCCCCACGACCCCCAGACTAAAATAAGCCGTTTATTGCCGACAATTTTAGGTGTCGGCTCAAAACCATAGGAAAACGCTGCTGCGACTATGCTTTGTCTTTCTGCAATGGGAAAACGGTATTTATAGATTCCATAAAAGCTGTTGCGAATATAATTCGCTGCTACGAGAGCCTCTCTATAAGAAGGGCAAATGCGGGCGCCAAAAAAGAATGATGCGTTGTACCCAACTTCAAGGCTCTGCCGCGACATTTTACTGTAATGGGCAAGAAATATATCAGCTACATTCCCCATGCTAAAGTTAAATATTTCAAAGACGCCCTTTTCACTTGGACCTTCAACCTTACGCGGAAAAAAGTGTATAAAACGAGCTGCCGCCCGTAACGTGTGGTTCCTGTTATGTGAATATCTCCATGACCCGTCAAGCTGTCCGCCAAGTCCATAATGGCCGTACCCAAATTGAACCTCTTGAAGGCTCGTATCTCTATGGGTAGGGAATCCAACTAACCCAGAAGCAGTTAGATGCAGCCGACTACTTTTTATAACGCTATATCCTGCGGAAAAAAGAAGATCATCAGTTTGTGTATGGCTTGAGTGAACATCACCAACTTGTGACCCCACTGAAGCGACTGCCCAATCCGCACGAAGAAAAAACGTTTCAGAGATTTGGGAATATAACAAGGTGAATAAGCCCCCTGCCGCATAGTGCTTAGTCCCATTATATTTTTTGCGAAATGTACCAAATGGCGTAAAGATAGCCAAACAGGGTTTTGAAAAACTTGATACTACATCGAGCTGCTTGGATGTTTCTGCTATCCGGATGTTGTAGACAATCGATATACTGCTATACGCTGGCGCAAATATTAATAGAGCTAGGTAATAGTTTCGTATTTTCATAATCACCCTTTTTACTTACCTTACAAGAAGATATAGTTTTATTGACTTTTAACATTTTGTAAAATAATGTGAGTCAAAAAAGGCAGTTATGAACAATATGAAATATCTATATTGCATGAGTTTGCTCCCTGTCGCTTGCTTCATCTTACAAGGACAAGATAGTAGCGATGCAACTTTGCTGCTCAGTAAAGCGTGCTCTACCGCCAGCCCAGTAGTACCGATTATATTGCCCACCACATCGGCCACAGCTCAATTTCAAGTATTAGGAAATATCGATATCGGCACAGGGCAATTGGGATGGCTCACGACTACAAAGGGTCTACAACAGCTACCACGTGGATCCACGGTCGAGCGCTTGAGATTCTGGCAAATACAACAGTAATTGCACTGAGCTCTGTTGTGGCCACCGCTGCGGTGGTAACAGCTGGAACTGATGCCGGTTCATACATGATCAGGATCATCTTGTTAAAAATCGCATAGATCTAATTTCTATACATTGACTTACCTATTTTGCCTGTACTAAAATCATCTTTGAAAATCTTATCATTCTTTTTTATAAGGATAAATTAATGAAGCAAAAAATCATTAAACTATTTCTGCAGTTTTCTTTATTAGTGCCCATGCACACAACCTTCGCAGATAGCTGCATCAGTCAGGAGTGTGATACTTCTATGGAAACTGAAGAAGAACAGGCATATACACGAAAACCTGATTGTCGAATTAATGCCTCAAAATTAAAGGTATGTAATAATGCAATTATTGGTAATCTTCAAGTTAAATGTAATCAAACAGTGGGCGGCAGTGTGGCAGTCGCCGGTTCTGATTCCGTGGGCGGAAGTGAAACTATTGGCGGCGATCTAGCTGTTGCTGGTAATGTAACGGTGGCCGATACCGTGACTACTTCAAGTTTGGTTATAATAGGTTTTGATATTACTGGCCTGGTAACTGATGCGGCAAATACCTGCACGGCAACTAATGGAGCAATTTTTAGCGGAAAAATTGGCAATACACTTCTCTTTAAATGCCTAGAAGCTGGTAC
Source organism: Candidatus Babelota bacterium (assembly GCA_003165355.1). Lineage (GTDB taxonomy): Bacteria > Babelota > Babeliae > Babelales > Babelaceae > BOG-1370. The sequence goes on from PLTG01000057.1 coordinate 6,204, forward strand.
GGGTATTGCTCTTACTTCAAATAGCACAAGTATAACTGTCAATGCAACAAGCACCGTGGTGGTAACCCCCGTTGTAACCACGACGGTAACTGGAGGTATACTCGCATTTGCAGCCGCAACTAATTATGATGCCGCTCAAACTATTCCAGCACANNATGGAGATACATTCATTATCCCAGCGGGACACCCAGGAACGTATTATTTTGAATACCATGTCCGTGGCACGCCATATACCGCTCTTGTTCCCCCCGCCCCGATAGCGTTCCAGTTATTGAATGGCGTTACTCCTATTGCTGAGTCACAATTTGCCAGTGATACACAGACAACTTCGTTGCCAAGCTCGACTGACGGTGGAACTTTAGCGGTAAACGGGTTTGTAATCGCAACCATTGATACATCAGGCGCTTCTATCACTCTCCAAAACATTACCAGTATAAATGGCGGCGCGACCTACTACCCCGTACAGCTCATGCCTACCGCACAGCAAGGTGATACCGGCGGTCCGGCCGCAGTTAATGCAACACTTATTATTGAACAAATAGCGTAAACGGAGAATCAGAAATGACACAAAAATTAATAAAACTTTGTAACTACCAAGCTGATTGAAACTTATGCTTCCAAAAAAGTTAAAATTTGGGCATAATAATTTGCATGGAAGACCCAAGAGATAAGATTATCCGAGAGCAAGCGCTTAGGATTAAAGAATTAGAATCATTATTGAACAAGGCCCTTGTAAGAATTGCTGAATTAGAAAGGCGATTAGGACTGAATAGTTTTAATAGTTCAAAGCCGCCATCGTCAGATGGATTGGTTAAAAAAACTAAATCATTGCGAGAAAAAACGGGAAAATAGTCGGAGGTGTCGAAGGACATCAGGGAGCTACCCTCCGGCAAGTAGAAAAAGCTGATGAAATCATTGAGCACAAAGTTACATCATGCAACAAATGCGAACGCTCTTTGGACAATAAATCAGCTACTCACATCAAAAAACAAGTATTTGAAGTTCAAATTAAAACAGTCGTTACAGAGCATCGTGCAGAAGTAAAATTTTGTGAATGCGGACATAAAAATACAGCCCCATTCCCAACTGGAGTTAATTCACCAGCTCAATATGGTAATAGTATAGTTGCTTTAGCGACTCAATTGACCAATCAATTTGTCTCTGCAGATCGCACAGCTCAATTTATTCAAGACCTGATTGGAATCCCAATCAGCGATACAACTGTGTTAAATTTTCAAAGTGTGATCGCAAAAAATCTCATGCCTGTGTATGCCAGCATAGAACATACATTGAAAGATGGTCCATTTAAATTTCTAGACGAGACAGGATTTCGAATAAACAAGAAAACATCATGGTTGCATGTTATGAGTTCAGATTCATTAACTCATTATCGTGTAGATGCTAAACGGGGCTCATTATTACAGAATCTCACTGGGACTGTCATGCATGATCATTGGAAGCCTTATTTTACACTCGAAAACGTTAGTCATGCTTTATGTAATGCTCATCATTTACGGGAATTAAATGCGATTTATGAGCTCGATGGTGAAGCATGGGCGCCACTTATGAGTGAATTGTTACGATTGGCAAATTCTTTTAAAAAAAAGAGCGCAACATTGCCAATTAGTCGGATTAATCAATTATATGACGAGATTATTAGTGTCGGTCTTGATTTTCACCAGCGACTTAAGCCGCTTGAATCACCCGGTAGTCGGGGTAAGAAAAAAAATCGGCCTGGCTATAATTTACTTGTACGATTGCGCGATTTTAAGGAAGCGGTACTCAGATTTCTGACTGATCCATTGGTTCCTTTTACCAATAATCAAGCAGAACAAGATTTACGCATGATGAAAGTCAAACAAAAAGTTTCAGGCTGCTTTAGAACTTTGGCAGGGGCTCAAGAATTTTGTACTACCCGCTCTTTTGTTTCCAGCCTCCGAAAACAGGGTCTTAATATTTTTCAGGCTTTAACACAGGCCGCCCAAGGTCCCATTTTTTCTTTCTAATTTTTAGGCTGCTTGGTAGTTAC
>PLTG01000011.1 GCA_003165355.1 Candidatus Babelota bacterium
CTCTTTATTTTTAGTGCCAATCCTCTTATAATTATCACAATTCTCTTCTACGACATACTCAAAATCTCTTTCGGATTTCGGTTTTTGCTCTAAATACCTTTCAATACGCGTCTTTTCCGTTTCTTTTATTAAATTAATATCGTTCATTGTATTTCACCATTTCTATTATTAAAGGGAGTGCAGGTTTTTCCTTTTCTTCCGGTTTATCAAAAGTTTTTTTGATGCAATACGTCCATTTCTCATATTCATTGAGTGCTTCATCCCATAGTTTTTCATATTTCTTGCAGCCCTTAAAGCCATGAAATAAAAGTGAACGATGTTCCAAATTGTGCGCACAGCATTCATGTGCAGTGTCCAACAAAGACCACCATTCTTTTGTCATGCGGGCTTTATTAATAACCTCATCATAATCTTCACCAAACTTCTTAAGTACTAGTCTTACTGAAGATACCTTTTTATCACTCTCACACACTTCTACGAGCCCGTTAAAGAGTATATGGTTCGAAGTATATTGTTCTAGTAAGTCGTCTTTCTGTTCTTGAGTTTTGATTTCTCTTGTGCGTAAATAATACTGTTCAAAATCACGAAAATCTTCACCGTTTTCACGCAAGTACACTATGGCTTGGTCCTTATCAATTATCCTCTCTTTTACCCAAGCTATTACAGTATTCCGTAAGCACATTTCTTGACCCTGTTCAATTATATGATTGATACCAGCTTTAATTGGTGACTCTTCGACAAACTGTTTGATGCTGTAAGTGTTCCGTTTTTTACAATGAGTAAAAAGTTTATTGTAAAACACTTTTATTGCTTTTTTACCAGCGGCTTTCAATCAAAATCCTCTCTTACATAAAGCAGGCGCACATGGTTCAATTCTGATAGATGTTTGCGAGTTGGGCAAGTAGGTTGTCGGGGAGCGTTGTGTTCGTTGTCTTGTAGGTTATTCTTACGCTCCCATTATTGGTGGCTAGATTGACTATTTACTTTGATAGGTTGTGCCCTTCAGTTTGTTTTCATTTTCTGTCCAATAGACCTTATTGGAATAAAGTGTCCCATTTCCCGCAATCGCCTCATCCTTTGTGAAAACGGTTGTTTGGGGCGCATTCATATATCCTCGTGACATGATCCAATCTTTGCCTAATAGGTTATGGAATGTTTCTAGAAATGCAGGTTTATTCCAGTCACGATCTTCACGGTCCCATACGTGCTTGTTTATTTCATTATTTATGTTGTCTCTGTCATTATCAATATAACCTGAAAAAATCAGAGTTCTAGCTCCATTAAATAGTTTAACGCCTGTATATTCTACATGAGCTAATGATTTTGTTCGTAATGCAAGAAGTCGTGCTAAGTAAACCCTTTTTCTTCCTTTATTAGTAAATCTATTTTTATCGTAACCAATATAGGCTTCAAATCTCTGTCTTGCCGCATCATTTTTACCACGAACAACAACAAGTGTATTAATAGCCGGATCGCTAATTTTTATTGGATCAACAACAGCCCAAACAGCTCCGCCAATCGCTGATGGGAAAAAGTATCTGATGTCTCCGAAGTTATTTAATGGTAGTGGGTCACATGCACTTAATGGGAATTCAACCATGCTATTGTTTAATTCTCTGGCTCTGTATTCGCCATAAAAACGAATATCTTGACCAGTCTCATTTTTAATGGTGGCAGTGTCCAATTCAATATATGAATTATGATCGACGCGTTGCATAGCTTGCGTCATGCTGAAAAGAAATAAAGCAGTGATAGCAGAAAAACATTTTAAATTCATTTTATTCCTCGCAATTAGATTGTAAGGGAGCCCGTTGCTTGTTTAATGTGGCTCCCTTATTGATTATTAGCTCTTCAGCTTCAAGAACAATTCACTCAGCTCACTTTTTGTTTCAAAATCATTTATTGCTATCGAGATAGCCTTCTCAACTATGAGTGTTTTTGTGACACGAGTTTCACCCTTCAGCTTCTTGCGTAATTTCATCCACGTATCTTCTAACGCTTCAAGTGTAGACTGCGATAAGTTGAATGTGGTTTTTTCTTTTAAAACTTCCGCTACTGGAGCGTTTATTTCTTTATTGCTTTCCAGTCTTATTGTTCTTAGTTGGGCAGGAACGCTTTGTTTGCTAATGTTCTGGATTATTGCTTTATGGTTTTCATGCTCTGTTGTTTTCGCTGCGTCTTGTTCTATTGCTGCTGATGTGGTTGCTCCGGTCATTAATCCCGCCATGATATCTGGTGTACTTTTTCTGCTCATTTTTTCTTCCCATCATTTAAAATTCGTTCAATAACTTTTTGATAATCTTTTGCGCCGGGTGAATTTGGTGCGTACTCAAAAATAGTCTGCCCAAATCCCGCACTTTCACTAATGCGCACGCTGTACTTAATCGGTTCACACAATTTGTCTGAAAAATGTTTCTTGAGCTGGTTCAAAATCTCCGCTGATTTTTTTACACGGCCATCATGGAATGTCGGTAGTATGTACGCATGATCTAAGGACTTATTAAATTTCTTTACCGACTCTAACCGATTCACAAACTCAGCAAGTGAGTTGATAGTGAGAGCCTCAAGAGAAACGGGCGTAAGAACTTCTGATGCATAAAAAAGCGTATTGATTGTTAATGTATCCCACGCAGGTGATGTGTCGATGATGATAAAATCAAACTGATCTTCTATTGGCTTTAGCGCATCTGCAAGCGTCTGTTCAGCACCGTAATCTTTCCTGCCAATATCTCTTTTTGCAGCTGACAATGCCTTACCGCCGGCCAGTATCCATAAATTCGGACGAGCTAGAAAAATCGCATCCTTTGCTGGTAGATCATCACTAAGTACTTCTGCGAGTCCCTTGGGCGGTTTAACACCCAACAGGAAAGCATCCTGTCCTTGATCGTCGGTATCAACTAAGAGAACCCTGTGCTTTTTTAGGGCAAGTCCATGGGCAATACTTACCGAGACGGTAGATTTTCCCACGCCTCCTTTTGATAAGCTTATTGCTATCTTTCGCATCTAAACTCCTTTCTTGTTTTATTGTTTTACGGTTAACAATAAAACCATATTCGTACAAAGTTAACCTGTAAGTCAATGATTTATTGGTAGCAATAATTATTGCTGTAAGGGTTTCTGACCTATTGCAAGCAGGCAGCTCAAGAGAGGTTTATTTACAGGCCATTGACTGCTATATTATAATNNGAATATACTACAATATATAGTAGTAGTAATTTTCACAGAAAAAAAAGTTTACCTTATGAAAAAATGGCAAATCGAATACTGGGAGGGAGCTAGTGGCAAGAACCCAATTGAAAAATGGTTTGATGAACTGACCAAAGAGCAACTTAAATCGGTTGCCAAAGAATTAGAGATGCTTGAAGAAGCGGGTAATCAGTTAAAGCTTCCACACAGCAAGCCTTTAGGTGACGGTATTTTTGAATTACGAGAACGAAGATATGGGTATCGTATTTACTATTGTTTTAATGGTAGGCAATTGATAATTTTGCTTGCGACTGGCGATAAAGCAAGTCAAGAAAGAGATATCAAGACTGCGCGTAAACGTTATTCAGAGTTATAGGGAAAAGTCGATATGAAAACAAAAAGCTTTCAAAAATATCTTGAAAAGCGTCTTGATAAAGACGAAATTGCTGAAATAAAAGAACAAGCACAGCTTGAAATTAAGATTTTGATCTCAATACAGCAAATGATCTCGTCTACGATGGAAGATTATATGGAGAAGAATAAAGTTGGGTTTAATGAACTCGTTAGACGCCTTGACTCAAGTCCGGCTCATGTAGCTAAAATGCGTCGCGGTGAAGCGAACTTAACATTATCCAGCTTAGCACATCTTTTTGCAGCCCTTGGAAAAGAACCTCAAGAAGTATTTAAAAGCAAAAAGTAAAAAAAGGTTGAACTTGAGGCATAAGAAAATCACCATGACGGTGCATGTATCAGCAAAACCAAAATGTTATCTTAAAAATCTAAGTCCTGAATACGACATAGAAATCTACCCCAAAGACACAATGACCTAAGACTCATGAGATCACAGAGTTATATCGTGCGACAGAGAGCCTGTTTTAGCACTTAACTGTGTCGTTCTGAAGCTAGATAGTTACAGGAGAGGCACATGCAAATTTCTTGGTTCAAACTGTCATAAACACTTCTAGTAATACTCGCATGTCTTGGCAGTATGTCTGATAAGGGCTCTTGGGATAAGAATCGCTTCATATAGCCTTTAGCGGCATTTATGCTTTTCAATTTTATACCTTAAGATCCAAAAATCTTCTTATACCAATAAGCTTTCTTATCATAAAACCATGATTTATTTTCTGGTGTCAAAAATCGCGCTAATTGCTTCATGTCTTTTTTGTATCTATAAAACAGGCCTATAAGATCTATAAGATCACGATCATGCAGATCATCGCATGCTATGTAAAAATAGAGTTCTCTTCCGACGCCTTTAACATCTTCAATACATTCTATTTTTTTTATCCACTCAAAGAAAGCATCCTCATCTTTCAGGGTATAGAAAGGACCACTTTTACATTTGAGAATTGTTTTATTACTATCGCTCATGATATTCCTAATCTTTTCCGGGCCTTACTGTTCCACCAGGATATACATTATCATAGCCTTTGCCCGGTTTTTGAACATCCCAATGAGGGCCACCATGACCTTTTGGACCACTTGGAACCCATACTTTCCCATCTTTATCAGGATAACCATATTTACCAGTATCTTCATGCTTTACTTTCTCCCCATCCCATTTTTTAGGCGGCTGATAGCCATCTTCTTTTGTTGGCTTACCTGGCGCTTGAGCATTTTCAGTAGCGCTTATATTGGGCCTAAATTTTGATGGTAACGCTGGCCGTTGATCATCTTTAGTAAGGATTCGAGAGAGATCAGAAACTATTGTCTTGGCAGATCTTGGAGGAGTACCGCCCTCTTGATTATTAAATAAGTCTGACCATGTCCCTCGGGGAAGTCCAAGTATTGAACCAGGGCTTCTTTTTGGCTGTTCAACTTGAGGAACTGGCTGTAAACATCCACCCTGTGGTTCAACTTGAGGAACCGGTGGGAAGCATTCTGCCTGTGGTTTAACTGGAGTAACTGGTGGAAAACATTCTTTATCTGGAACAGGCGTAGGGAAAGGTGTAGGAACAGGTAAATTTCCTGTTTGTGTTGGCGTTGAAGTTGGTAAAACAACTGTTGTTTTATTTAACAATGCTAAACTTTGTGGATGTGGATAAAGAGCAAATCTTTCTATCATACCAGGCTTCTTAAATAATTCTTTTCTAGCCTGTAAAAAATCTTCACAGCTATTAAAATGCCTTAATCCGGCTTCTCGTAAAATTCCTGGGTCTTCATAGGTATATCCTGGCAATTCTAGCTTGAACATCCAAGTATCGTTGGGATTTGTTCCTTTCTTAAAAGTTCTCAAGTTTCCGTTTTTATAATGAGTGCTATCTCTTTCATATTGAATGTTACTTCTGGATTCCCTTGCTGCACCTTGATAGTCCGTCGGATATTCATCACGAGTTGGCTGAAACCTTTCCTCGGTTCTATAGGAGGAGGCTTGTTGTACTGCAGGCGTATCGGCTGTGGCTTGTTGTCCCGTATTTGTATTGGTTGGGGCTTGTTGGGGTGTAGGTGTATCAGGCACGATACGATCATTAGATGACGTCATACGATCATACGCAGTATATGCTCCTATGACAGCGGCTGATGCCGCAGTATATGCCGCCCAGCTTGCTGCTGCCGCCTCAGCAACACCTCCAACAGTGCGTTTCTGCTGGTAGCCTGGCATTCCTAAGCGAGATATATTCTTTCTTGCGCCAAATAGAAAAGGCGAGCTTACAATAGAAGTGTGTATAGATAGTGTTAATAATAGAATTTTAAAAAAATTAGCTTTCATAAATACGTCAATCCCTAAATAATTGGTTTAAGTTAAACAAAAATATCATTATATATTATATTTTATAATACGATATTTTTTAAAATATGTCTATTTGGCTATTTAAAGGTCGATAGGGACGTATTTTTATACGTTGCTTGGTGAATTTTTTTTAAATTTTATACGAGTTGGTAGAAGAAAAAGAGTAGAATTAACCGTAGCCAAGTCTGTAGGCGGTGCGTCTGTCACGACTTAAAACAGAGCTCTCTTTGACAAATGCAACCACATTGTGGTACCATAATGCTTGTATGTCATTCCAGCCAGGGAACAAGAGATGAATCAGAAGCACCGAAAGATTTTAAAGACTATCTTTAAAGATCCAGTCCAGCCGAATATTAGATGGAATGACATTGAAAATTTATTTATACACCTTGGCGCAGATATTAGTGAAGGCAGAGGTTCTCGGGTAGCCATAGAGCTTAATGGTGCAGAGGCTGTATTCCACAGACCGCACCCAAGCCCAGAGACGGATAAGGGATCGGTAAAATCAGTGAGAAGATTCTTAGAAAATGCGGGGATAGACCATGATGAAATATAAAGGCTATACAGGAGAAGTAGTCTACGATAATGAAGCTCGTTTGTTTCATGGCGATGTTATTGGCACTAAAGCAGTCATTACGTTCCAGGGGAAAACAGTAGATGAACTTGAGCAGGCTTTTAAAGATTCGGTAGACACGTACATTGAATGGTGCAAAAAACGTGACGTTGAGCCAGAAAAATCATTCTCTGGCAATCTACACATCAGGATTTCATCAAAAGAGCATGAAAGGCTAGCGCAAGAAGCACTAGAAAGAAATATGAGTCTTAATTCGTTTATCGTTGAGAAGCTGACTACTGGTAATCGATAATTATGCGCATCAAGCGGAACATAACCATGACGGTTAAAGTCGCTGAACGAAAATGTGATCTTAATAATCCCAGCCCTGCAGATATAAAAGCACTGTGCGACTTCTTTCTGCTTCTTTATGAGATGGATCGAGAGAATAGGGATCGCAAGAACTTTGTGATACGTCTCATAAAAACTATTGAGTTTAGAATCGCTTTCTATAGCCTTTAGCGACAATTATGGTTTTCAATAGCGTTAATTATAGACTGTGTGGCTATATAGATAACAAAGGTTATCACTAGTCCTAACCCTACAAAGGGATTTTCAAATGCGCTATTAATTCCGCCGATGAAAAAGGCCAGCAAGCCAGCTATTAAATAGAATAAATTTTCAAATATTTTAAAGTGGTCAACAACTATAAAAAACATGAAAAATACGGATATTATAGAGCTAATATATGCAGTATCATAAAAAATATTTTTATCTTTATATTCTTTGAACCTTGCAATGGCGTATCCCAATGGAAATAAAGCCAAAAGAGCACACATGGCTCCTTGTGAGCGTGTGAATATATCAAGAAGAGCCAATGGCATTACGGTAAGAAGTGATCCTATGCCTAAAACGAGACCCCATTTGATCATCTTTGCTTTAAAAAAATCTCCGGCTGTAACGCCAGTCTCTTGCATCTCGCACCCATTGCTACAATAATAAACAGTATACGGTCTAAAATCATCTGCCCAATAATCTGAAGTCCGCTGACAGGCCTTGTTTTTGCAAATTACTTTCATTTTTATCCTTGTTTGTTTTTTTGTATGGCAGCGATTATATCTTTAATGCCAGCAACTATGTACATTACTGCAACTGGTATTGCCAATATAATGATGGCCAAAAGGGCATTCAGCGGCAGAAGGCAGAGAATGTAAAAGCTTGCAGGAAATACAAATATCCAAAATGCCTCTTTAGCGCATTTGATAATAGCATCTAAGCCTTTGAAAAATGCCCACGTACCGATACCAAAAAACCACATTTCGCCCTGCCAGCTACAGAAATGAGGCCTCTGTGGGTTAACATAAAAAATTGTTTCTTGGCATTCTTTGTATAGGCAGGTTACATTTATCATTTTCTACGCTTAACTTTACGGCCTTCTTTTGCAAATGCGATAGCTAAATCTCTCTCATATGCAAGCATAGTAAGTTCCCTGTAGAGTATTTGAAGTTGCGCTTCTGCATCAATTGCCTGAGCATCAGTTAACTTGTAGGTAAAACCGTTTCCAGTAGGATACCAACTGTATTGGCCATTTACTATTGACTCACAGTGCTGAATTTTAGCCACAAGCGCATTGTTTTTTAATAGCCAATTATAATGAATTTCTACTATGTGTCGCTCAATGCTTTTCTTGGAGAAAATGCTAAAAGAGCTGCCAATTAACAAAGCTAAAATTAAAGTTCTTTTCATATCATGCCTCTTTATCTATTTATTTGATCTACGTAATTATTCTACTCTATTTGAATTATTTGTCAATTGGGGTGGTATTGGGCAAATCGGTACAATAGCTCGGCAATACGTCTGATAAAGGCTATTGAAGTGATAATCGTTAGTTGCGTTTATGGTTTTCAATAGCGTTAATTATAGACTTTGTGGCTATATATATAGCAAATAGTACTACTACTGCTAACTGCGCGAAGGGATTTTCCAGCGCATTAAAAATTTTCTCTATAGCTATTAAGAATAAGGTAACTAGTAGAATTAAAAGGCCTGACAATAGAGAATAAATTTTCTCTATGAATCCCGCGCATAAAGAAATAGGTTTCTCTAAAGCATTCATAAGCGGCTTATTTAAAAGGATTGAATAAAGAAGATTATAGGGCGACCAAAGAATGCAAATAAAATAAATAGTTTTATAAAATACATTTCGCTCTTTAAGCTTTCTAAGATATACAGCACTCAATGCAAGTATTATAAAAGAAGTAAATGAAATGACGACAGATTCAAATGCTACCAATATCATTTGAAGCAACGAACTGGCAAGAAGAGAAAAATAACTCAGTATCCATAAAACGGATTTTGAACCATAAAATGATGATTTTGCAACTGACCACCCACAGTTCAAGTTACAAAAATAAGTGTTATTTTTACCGAGTCTATCTGCCTCAATATAAACCTTTTTCTGGCAATATTTGTTTTTGCAGGTTACGTGTATCTTTTCAATCATCTTTTTTATCCTTAATTTGATTTATTTTATTAGATTAAAACTTACCCTATTGGTCATTCTTGGTCAAGCTTTCGCTATACTTAAGGGATTTTTTGCTTGATTAAAGTTTGTAGTTAGCGTAGGTTGAAAGGGATAGTGCAACGAATATTAAAACAGTAGGTAGATATGAAAACAGCAATAAGCATTTTTTTGATAACATTTATGGCTACAATCGTAGCGGGTCAAAAATACAATCCGTATACCCATAGATATGAAACTGTACCAAGTGATTGGGAAACTAAGTATAATCCATACGATCATTCTTATAGCTACCAACCAAAAAATGCTCGCGTACAATATAACCCTTACGAGCACAGCTATGATTGGGACTCAGGTCACAACTAGACTGAATCTTCCGGAAAAAGGACAAACGGCTTACTATTTTCAACGATAGTAGGCCTTTTTTTGTGCCCTAAGTCACACCCTGATTGTATACAATATCTCACTATTGCATATAAATTATTACGGTTGTATACTCACTATCATTAAGTACTACTAAAGCCTTAAATAATGCGCTTCGCACCAACCGAAAATCATGGATATCAAAAAATCAATTATCAACCCGCTCTCTCTTCAAGAGCTTCAAGAGATTCAAAAAGAAAATCCTGATGTTCTTTTTGGCACAATGCTCGAAGAGGAAATAGAGTCTATTGGCCAGATATTGCAAGAAATCAGAGCAGAAGAAGCTCAATACCCGATACTAAAAAGAACACCCGAGAGTCTCAAGCTATTTAGAGACAGGATGCAGGCAGAGCGTTCACAAGGTGAGTTCATAGATCAATTAGAACGCACGCCAATAAAAGCTGCAATACAACAATGGCTAACAAACCTTTCCGATGGCACAAGGCGAAACTATTCGTATTACGTAGAAGATATGATTCGCAGAAATATTATCCCAGAGCGCGATAGAAGTGGTAATGATTTTACGGTTGGTCATTTTCGCCACACGCCCCATGAATTGGTTCTGGATTATATCAAGAAGGTCGAAGATTGGTCGGAAGGCACACGTCAATTACATGCTGCTGTTTATATATCATTTACCGCCTATCTTTCTCGTATCAGTCAAGGCTGGGTCAGGAAAGTGGAACCATCAACTCTAGCTGCCAACCCCACGTTCTATCAGCTACGTGAGAAAGTTGCTACAAATGCACTAACATTATCAGAGTGGCAAAGATTTATAGATAAATTATCAGAAATCAACACACGCGATAGTCTCATAGCACGTTGTTTATTGCACGGAGCTAAGCGCATATCAGAGGTTATCAGTATCACGCTTGAACAGATAGACTGGGAAAAGAATATCATACGTTACAAGCAGTCTAAGACGGGTGGTACATTCCGTGAAATACCTATCACATATCCCGTTAAGTTCATGGAAGAGATGAACAGCTACATAGACTCTACCGCTGCTACACGCAAAGATTCTTCACATGTTTTCATAACTAGAAGCGGCAAGCCGGTTACACGGTTGCGCCTGAATTATTCATTTGAACGCGCGGGTAAAGATGCAAAAATTAAAGTGAAAGTAACGCCTCATGTGCTACGTGCAACGTGGGTAACACTTGTTCGCGAGCAGGGGGCAAGTGACTCACAGATCATGCAGGTTACGGGACATCGTAATAATAAAATGGTACTCGCATACGATAAAACCAGCGATGAGCAGAACATATCCAAGAAAATAAACTTCATTTAGAGGGGAATTACAGGTATAGAACAGGGAAAAAAAGATATGAGAATTATTTGCTTCTACTTATGCTAAACGCTACTCTTTATATAGAAAATATTATTAACTGCTTAAATGAAGTTAAAAAAGTAACAGCGTTTAATGGGCAAACCGCGAAATTTAACCATTAAACGCTGCCGTTTTGTATACACTTGATATTGTATATAGTATATACACAATATACACATATTATTTCAACTGTATACCACGAAAATACTCTTTTTCCCTTCATAAAAGCCTAATTAAAAGGCATTTTAATGAACAACATTACTGAATCTTTCTTAAATAAACTAGACGCACTACCTGAGCTATTAGATATTAATGACCTAATATTACTCGGTCTTTATGACCATAAACACGGTGCATATCGCGCCAGAAGAAATGGCAACTCCCCAAGCTATATAAAAATGCCCCATAAAATCCTCTATCCAAAAGATTCTGTTCGTACATTCATACTCGAACGGTTTCGTGACGGATCTACCCCAAAAGAAATCAAACCAACTAGGGCGATCAGCGAATAATGAGGTACATCAATGACAATAACGTTAAGACCCTACCAACAAGAATGCCTTGAGGCTATTAAGAAACTTCGGGGGCAGGGTAAGAATCGCCAGCTGATAAGTTTACCTACTGCTGCCGGCAAGACAGTTATCTTTTCACAGCTTATTAAAGATGTTGATAGCGGCCTACGTATAATTATTATGGCACATACTCGCGAACTACTTGAGCAAGCTGAAGATACTCTGAGGGCGATGGCACCACACATTAAAACTGGCTTTGTTGATGGAGACCGTAAAGAGTTTGATGCTCAGGTTGTTATAGCATCTACACAATCTGCATGCGTAGACAAGAATCTTAAGCAGCTAAAAGCTCAAGATTTTGATGTGCTTATTTTTGATGAAAGTCAGCATGCGCCAGCAGATGGAGCGCGCAAGGTCATCAATGAACTTGGTTTTGGTAAAGGCACAAAGAAGCTATTGTGCGGCTTTACCGCGACGGCGTTTCGGCAAGACGGAAAAGGACTCGGTGAAATCTTTGAAGTGGTTGCATACGAATGCTCCACTAAAAAACTGATAGATGAAGGGTATTTGTGCCCGCCTGTAGGTTATAAGATCGCTACTGATATTGATTTTTCACATGTGCAATCGGTTGATGACGATTTTCAACCAACATCACTTGCAGTTTTTATGGATACCCCCGAGATGAATAAGCTGGTTGTAAAATCTTACATTGATAAAGCATTCGGACTTCAGGCACTGTGCTTTGGCGTAAATGTTCAGCATGCTAAAAACCTTACCAGCTGCTTTGTAGCCCATGGTATTACTGCAAGATTGGTTGATGGCTCTATGCAAAAAAAACAACGAGATCGTGAGATAGCAGAATACAAAGCCGGCAATACTATGGTGCTGTGTAATTGCCAGATTCTGACTGAAGGTGTGAACCTACCCATGACACAGGCGGTGATCATAGCAAGACCTACCAAGTCAAAAGGGCTGTATATCCAGATGGTTGGCAGAGGACTCAGGAAGTGGCCTAACAAGAAATCATGCGTAGTGCTCGATTTCGGCGATAAAAACCACAGCCTTATGTCAACATCGGTTTTACTTGATGATGATACGGTTGCAGCCAAAGAATCAAAGCAGAAAAAAAAGGGTATGTCGCATAAATTACCTGACGATCTCAACCCTAAGTTTAAGGCAGTTTTGCTGAATCATGACCCGCTTGGCAGATCCTTCACATGGACACGCAATAAAGACAACTCATATGTTATGCGTGGAGCCGGAGAAGCCCGCATCGAGATTCAGCGCATTTACGGTGAAGATGATCTGTATTGCGTTATGTTCTACGGGGGGGATGGCTACAAAAAGCTAGCCCAAGACTTAAACTTTGAATGGTCGTTCTCTACTGCCGAAGATTATGCAGTAAAAAATCGTAAACTCTTTGCTGTTAGTGACCTTGATGCTCCATGGCGCGATGAACCTATTTCTGAAAATCAAAAAAGTTTCTTCAAAAGAAAAAGATTTACTGCTGGTATTGATCATCTCACCAGAGGACAAGCAGATTTAATAATTAAAAGTGGCGTCCTGCGAAAAGAGCAACGATGATGCTTTTATCTATCGCGGCATGTTATAATGACCCCAGTTATCTTGAAAAAGAAGATAGTAAAAAAAGAAAAGGCATCGGAATTGTACCCCCAGACGCCTTAAACCAAAAAAAGAATGGGAATGGATATGAAGAATCCCAACGAAGAAAAGATTGATATGATTGATATTACAAAAAAACAACAGGCAAAGCAAATATCTGGGCAGCAGCGTGCAAAAAGCCCCGTAGGTAATGATACTATTGTTGCTGCAACGATAGATAAAACAGAGCCTGCTCAATCAAAAGACGTTGTTAAAACTCAACGCGAACAAATTATTGAAGTGCATCAAGAGAAGCTAAAATCTTGCATAGGCGAGGCTGAAGAATATCTATCTTACGCTGGCCATAAAAGCATTCATGCACTCAGACAATTCTTATCGGAACTTAATGTAAAAGGTCTCGATTTTGGCGATCAAAGCACAGCATTAAAACTACGCAAAGATGCTGATGAAATAATGGAAGTCCTCTACCCTGTTGATTTCGTCGTTGAACAGCTTAACAAGAAGCATGCAATTGTGTTGGATAAAGTTAGATATATGACCATTGATGATAATGGCGATTTCTCTTTTATGGATAAAAAAGACCTGCTTAATCGTTATGAAAATAGGTTAATTGAAAATCCATCAGACGCTAAGAAAACTATATCAATAGCACATATCTGGTTAAGGTCAGAAAATAGGCGCGAGTATGAAAAAATTCTCTTTTTACCTATGCCAAACGAAGATGAACTTAAAAAAATAGAAGCGGATCGTATATGTAATACATGGCGTGGCTTTAAAGTTCAACCGCGGGAAGGGAAAGGGCTTGGAAAGAATGGGCGGTTACTTTACTGGGATCACTTTGAAGAGGTTATTTGCTCGAGTAACCCAGCGCTTTATACGTATCTCAGAAAACTTTTAGCGCTTTATATCCAGAATCCTAGAGAACGTTGCCCATCTATTATCATACGTGGCGGCCAAGGCTGCGGTAAAGATACATTCGCAAAGCCATTTGAACACATATTAGGCAATCACTATTTTCAAGCAAGAAGCACTTCAGAGCTTGAGTGTAAGTTTAACTGGCATCTTAAAGACAAAATCATAATCTGTGTTTCTGAAGCTGAAATCATACATAAGAATAATCGCTCCTTTTATACCCCTTCAGGCATCAAATCACTCATTTCAGCAGAAACCATACAATTTGAAGAAAAATTTGGTCCTATAGTTCCATTTAAAAATTATGCTCACCTTATATTACTTACAAATACCGATCAACCTATTGTGCTCGAACAGAACGATCGCAGATTTATTGTTTTAGATGCATCTGAGCATAGAATTGGCAAGGAAAAATACTTTAATGGGATCTATGATGAGCTGAGGGATGGAGGCTGTGAAGTTCTTCTTAATGACCTATTAACAGAACCACTTGATGGATTTAAACATTGGGATATACCATTCTCGCAAGCAAAACTCGATGCGAAAATGGGCAGTTTATCACCAGCTGACGACTTTCTCGTTAAAGCCATGATCGAAGGACATTTTGCAGGATGCCAAGGTGCGCGTTGGGATAAAATACCGAGCGGTTCAGAATTTGATATTGAAAAAGATGTATTATATCAAGCTCACAAGCAATACGTAACCGATACGGCTAAAGGTGAAGGTATACTTAAGCAGAATCTTTTTGGATATAGAGTTAAGTTCGTCATACCATCAGCTGAATTGGATAAGAAGAAACGTATTGGTCCAGCAACAAAGAGCATTTATCGATTGCCAGATATTGAAACAGCACGTAGGGAATACTGCAAGAAGACAAACACACCATATGAAAACTTATTTAAACATGATGATGATAAATAATTTTGTTCCGGGTGTTCCGGGGTCGTGTTCCTGGCTATACACCTTCGAAAACAGCTTAACAGAGCGGATGTTCTCGATGTTCCTGGTGTTCTTGGCTCTTTTATTCCTACATAAAATAAATAGATAAAAATAGCACCAGGAATAATGGCTACAAAGATTATATTTTTATATTTATTTAATATTTAACCAGGAACACTAGGAACACTAGGAACAACGGCATCTAATCGATATATTGAAAATCACTACACCAGGAACAACATCAGGAACAGCCAGGAACAAATACCATATTTCTGTTCTGCTACTTAGGAAAACAACAAATGATATTACTTGAGTTAATTAATGGAATGGGCTTAAACCCTAAAAGAGTTGCCAATATACATGGTGGTGAATTCCACGGAGAATGTCCCGTTTGCGGCGGGAAAGATCGTTTCATTGTTCAGCCATATAGGCAAGGCACAAGATGTGTTGGGTTTTATTATTGTCGGCAATGTGATAAAGGTGGTGATACGGTAAAGTTTTGCATAGATATTCTTAAGATGGACTACAAAGATGCTGTGCAGCGCGCTAACGCAACAATGCCTGCTTCGTACGCTCATTCTTTTAAGCCAAAAAATAAAATTGAGCATAAAGAGACTTACTTAGTCTCGCCTAAAAAGGCATGGGTATCAAAGTCTATTGCATTTACCGAGTGGGCACATAAGAATCTATTGCAACATGATGAATCGCTTCAGTATTTAACAAAGCGTGGTATTCCATATAATGCAGTTGTTCGTTATAAGTTGGGATATAACCCTGAATGTATCTTCAGAAAAAGAACAGACTGGGGACTTGATGTTGAAGAAGAAGGCAATGAGCTTGTTTCATTTCCAGCAGGAATAGTAATCCCATTTATTGAAAAGAGTGGCAATGTAACACGCTTAAAAATCAGAAGATCTGATTACACCAGCGATTCGAAATTCAGTAAATACAAGATAATTCCTGGCAGTATGGGTGGCGCAAACATTCTTGGTAATGTTGATCTTTTAATAATGATCGTAGTTGAGTCTGAATTGGATTACTTCGCTGTGCATAATGCCGTTGGCGATATCGCCTTTGTTGTGGCTGTTGGCGGAAGCACAAAGAACTTAGATAATGTAACCGCTGATATTGCCCGAACAAAAAGATACATTTTAGTTTGCCATGACAATGATGACGCTGGCTTAAAGATGCTGGAGAAGTGGCAGAAGATATACTCACACGCCAAAGCTTGCCCCACACCAATCGGTAAAGATATAGGTGAAGCTATAGAGCAAGGCTTAAATATACGTGAATGGATTCTTGGAAAGATACCCGTTTCATTACACCCAGTCGACACCCCTCAAAAAACAAGCACGGAGGTTGTTGCTCCTACATTACCTGCAGAGACTCCCAAAGAGCCTGAACCGTTGCCTGTAGTTGAAGTACAACCGCAAGTTGTTAACACTTACATCAAGGCAGATGAGTGGGTTATGTCTGATCGACCAACGATCGAGTGGTGGCTCAATCTTGATCGTAGCAAGTTGGCTAAGGGTGATTACAGCCAACTTGATGCTGAAGTAGCGTTAGGCCCAACATCTTTTGCTGCGAAATTGGGTAAATTACAGGGTCAGTTGATGAAGTTAAAGAAGCATATTGATCAACAATGAGTATCTGTATCGTGCTACAGTTCGGCCGGTATCGGTCAATTTGATGCTTTTGTAAAAAGATGGTCGCCTTAGTCATTCCAAATGCTTATCCATTTCATTAATCAGCTCCAATATTAGTAATAGGTGTTTCTTCAGGAACTGGTTTGTCATCAGAATGAGGTATGTTAGTTTGCTTTACACCATTAAGATAGATAGCAATATCACCGGTAACTTTGTTATCTTTTCTCAAATCAGCATGATATTTGTTAACCTCAGCCCAAGAAGGATCATAGCGGTGCATATCTTTATAAATCGTGTCATTGAGCCTCTTCAGATAATTATCGGTTCTACGCTTAGCAGATATATAGAGTCGCCCAAGATCAAGCATCCTGCGGCATTCAGGAAATTTAGCAGCAAGCTCATACAGCCATTGTTCATGCAGCCGGAACGTACCACAGAAAACTATAGTATCTAAAGAATTGGGTAATTCGCACCATTCAAGATATAAAGTGAAAAGAAATTTTCGTTTTTCTTCATGAAAATCAAAATCCTCTAACCCTTTATTCTCTACTAGATCTTTCCAACTCCGATTGGCAAAGTATTTCTGAAAACCTTCATAGTCTTTAATCTCACTTGAAACCTTTTCAGTAAAATCAACAGCTTCTTTTTGATTCGCCATTTGTTTTTGAGCCATATAGAGTAAGGTTTTCTGCGAATATCTTTTTACTTTAAGAGGCATATACGTATTTCGGTTCGAGGGTTATGGTCATAATATTTTTCAAATGAACCCATGCAAATAAGTGACCTATCTTTAACAATATACGGGCATAGGAGCTCATAAACATAATGATCAAGCATAGTGTGGTGGGCGCGATGTATGAAGCGAATGAGCGCGGCGTCGTTGTCGATCTGCGGGAATAGGGAAAAAGTATGCGATATCACCGAGTTCTATTTCTGTATTCTACCTAAGCCATCCCAAGTGCGCTTTCTGAAGCAGCTAATATAATATTTCCCGCTATAAAATGAACAATAATACTCTTTTCAATCCGTGACTTTTTGTCTCACGATCACAAAATTGAACCGTCGATGAGTTGTCGACACTTAAGAGACAACTCAATGCTGATAGGTGCCATTAAATTTTTATCAAGATCGTGACATTTTCATCACAGACTGCCTTCATGCCCGTAATTTTTCACGAATATACCTGCGATAGCTCGGGTCGTATAAAGCTTGTGTAACCCGAATTATTTGCATGTTTAAGTTTCTGCCGCCTTNNAATTAATCTTCTTTCACCAAGAGTGAGCAGCGTATCGTCATATACTTTGCAAAAATAGTCTGATTTATCGGGTAATTGGTGAAAAGTGCCAACATCCATCATGTTATTGCGCGGGAAATTAAGCATAGTAACACTATCATCCCTTGTTGCCCATTCCTTAAGTTCATCCGCCAACTTACGGTACTCTGCCTCGGAGGAAGGAATGCGTGCCGTTCTATACACATCTTGAGAATTGTAAGTGTTTATTTCCATACTGTTTATATACTCCTAAAGTTAAAAGGTACGGGGTATATTTTAAAACAATGGAGCAGGTTTAAACAACTAGGGATAAGTTATAAAAGACACTCTAAATTATCTCGCCATTTGAGCATTTCACGCATCAATTCACGCTCGGCGAGAGCCTCCTTGGTATAAAAGCCATGCTTTAAATTTGCTTTTGCTGAACGAATCTTCCCTTCTTTGGTTTTTGCCCCAGTACATTTGCCACCATGTAACCTGCATCTAGCCTTATCTCTCATGGCAGGCTGCCTGCAAGGTTGATGATTATTTTGCCTTGCTCTTGCGCCGCAAAGTTTCACAGTTGCATTAATTGGCATGAGTTACTCCCTCACTTTTTGGGTCTGTTTTTTTACCCCACCCCCATCACGTACAACGGTACCTGCAACAACGGCTTGGCCACCTTCCCCAACATTAACATTTTGATATTGAACCGTTACTTTCTGTTCGCCCTTACGTAAATATTTCGCACGCGCCTCTATGGTCTCATTTAAAATACGGGATAGTTTTGCAGCATTGTTTGTGTATGCAGCTGATACTTTAATCGTTTCTGAAGTAGCAGCTTGAGCAAAATTTTCATTAATATGATGTTCTAAAATTAAAATTCTTCGACAAAGAATGCCATCGATAATATCTTTTGGTGCCATTTCGAGCAATGCTCCTGAAAACGCATTGAGTGTGCGCATAGGCATTGTATCATTTTTACTTTTCCACGCAGCACCAGCCATTTGCGATATGGCATTACAGGGATATTCAGCATCAGCTGAACCTGTCATAGCATATAAGGTTGAATGGTAAGCGATACATGATTCTGACTTGATACGCCCCTCTTTATTTTTAGTGCCAATTCTGACTTGATACGCCCCTCTTT
>PLTG01000076.1 GCA_003165355.1 Candidatus Babelota bacterium
AAGGGTGATGTATGAATAATTTTTTATTGTCTCTATTAACTCCTGCGTCATGTAACGTTGCTGATGGGGTTATCTGCTGCATGCGGATAGCAATCGGGTTGATTATGGTCCGCTTTGGCATAGAAAAAATATATGGTGGCGTAGATACCTGGCGCTGGTTGGGCTCGACCATGAGTACCTTTGGCATTTATTGGCTGCCGGTTATGTGGGGGTTGCTTGCCACAGGCGCAGAATTTTTTGGCGGCATTTTGTTAACGCTCGGGCTTGGCACACGGATAGCTGCTTTATTTCTTGCATGCGTCATGGTAGTTGCGTGCACCACGCTGCTAAAAAAGGGCGAACCGTATCAGCGTTATGCTCACTCTTTAACACTTTTTGTGATATTCTTAAGCTTCATGATTATGGGCGCCGGCTCATGGTCACTTGATCATTTGATAATAACAAGAGTATAAATAATGATTTTTTTAGACCCAACGAGCGATCCAGTTTTTAAAAAATTATTTGGTAATATAACGCACAGAAATATTATTATTAGTTTTTTAAATAATCTACTTGGACGCACCCAAGAAGACAAAATAGTTGAAGTCACATTCAATGATGCAAGCAATATTCCAGAAACAGTTGATTTAAAATATAGTATTGTTGATATAAGGTGCACAGATCAACGTGGACATGAGTATATAGTAGAAATGCAGGTTGTAAAACAATTGGATTATGCTGAGCGTTGCCAATATTATAGCGCATTGGCACTCAGTAGGCAGCTGAAAAAAGGGCAAAAATATCATACGCTTCTGCCTGTTATTTTTGTGGGCATTTTATCTTTTGACCTTGATGATTCTCCTGATTACGTGAATCATCATGTAATTTTAAACAGGGCAACGCATCACCGTACATTAAAACATTTAGAGTTTCACTTCGTTGAACTGACAAAATTTAATAAAACCATAGAAGCATCAAAAAGTTTATTAGATCAGTTTATCTATATGCTAAAACATGCGACAGAAATGAATACGATACCAGCGGGTTTTAAAAAAAATCCTGATGTTGTTGATGCTTTTGATCTTTTGGAGCAAGGTAATTGGTCAAAGACAGAGCTTGAAGCATATGACAAATATCTCGATATTGAGCGCTCTTCTGCTAGTCAACTTGATACTGCGCGAATTGATGGTGAGCTTAAGGGTAAGCTTGAAGCAAAGCGCGCAATTGCTCAGCAGCTGATTGGCAAGCTTGATGAGGAAATTATTGCACAATCTACTGGATTAACGATTCAAGAGATTGAAGAGCTTAAGAAGAATAAATAANNAAATAAAAGACAGATGAGAGTCCCGTTAACTACCTACCGTACATTATGCACTGAGTATTATGATCTTGAACCACATCCGTATCATCACCAAGCGCTTGAGTTTTATCTCTATCAAGCGCAGCATGCACACGGCAACATACTGGAACCTATGTGCGGCACGGGGCGGTTTTTAATACCATTGGCTCAAGCAGGTTTTGATATAGAGGGCTTTGACGCCTCTCCGGAGATGTTGAGCGCGCTTAAGCATAAATATCCTCAAGCCCATGCATGGCAAGAGTTCGTGCAAGATTTTAAAAGCGACAAGCTCTATAGTTTGATCTTCGTGCCCTATGGCTCATGGGGGCTTATAACAGATCTTGAAGAGAGCAAAAAAGGCTTAGCCAATATGTTCAGGCAACTCGCACCCGGCGGCAAGTTTATTGTTGAAATTGAACCGGTGGCGTCAGCGCCAAAGACATTAAGCACATGGCATAGTGCAATGAGTACTCGCAAAGATGGCTCTTTGATCAAGCTGAATACTTACCCCATTTATAATCCAGAAACACAGATATTTGCGAGCGCATGCCGGTACGAGTCTATTGTGCATAATGCGATACAACAGACTGAAACAGAAAATTTTAAACAGTATTTGTATCGCTTTGATGAGTTTGAACAGTATCTTTGTGCTGCTGGATTTACTGATATTAAGAAATATCAGGATTATAAAAAGACCACTGCGGTAGATAAAGAAGCGCCGCTACTTATTTACGAATGTACTAAGTAGCGGCTTAAATTCAGAAAATATTATTTGATGTGTTTTGCCGCGTAGTAAAGCATCAGTAATGTCCAGCCTGCCATAAGTGCATTAATGCCGACAAAGACACCGATTACCCAAAGCCCAGATTCTGGCCATTGTTGCCAAATAAGCAGCCCGAGAATGAATGATATTAATCCGTTAAGAACCTGCCAGCCTTTATGAACAATATGGTGGCTTAATGAAAAAACAATCCGCACAAGCCCAGAAACGATAAAAAAGAATGCAAGCAAAAGGGTCAAGTTTATTTCGCTCACCAAGGGGTGGCCAATAATAAGAGCGCCGCCAACCAGGTATAAAATGCCAAGGCATAAGTGTAAAAAGAAATTTTTCCAAGCGCGAACATGCAGGGCATGAACCTCTTCTAAAATTCCCATGATGATAAGTATCACACCCAAAGAATAGATGGTGATCAAAGTGCTAAAAAATGCAAAATAAAGGGCAAGGGAACCGAGCACTAACGAGCTTATTCCCAAAAATAAAAATGCCGACGCACTTTCATGTAGTTGTTTTTTGGTGAGCGCATCAAGTTCGTGATTTGAAAAAAACATACAGTATCTCCTTTGGTATGAATATATTCGTATTTTAAGTGTGTGCTTCATATGAAAGCATGATCCATGTCCAGCCGGTCATGATGGCATCTATTCCAATCAAAGCGCCGATCACCCACAAGCCCGATTCTGGCCATTCAAATGCTATGAGAAACCCGATGATACAGGTGATCAATCCATTAAAAAAGAGCCATTTCTTATGCTGCGTCTCTTTTTCAAATGAAAAAATAATTCTTAAAATGCCGCAGGTGATAAAAAAGAATGCATGCAAAAGAGTAACAATGCTTTCATCAGAGATCGGGTCGGCGGCTATTAAAAGGCCACCTGCAATATAAACGATGCCCATAAATTCGTGTAAAAAGAGGTTATTCCATGGGCGTATTTTTAATGCATGGACCCCTTCAAAAATGCCTAGAACGCAGAGAAACATGCCAAAGTAGATAAGCTCAATTAATGAGCTGAGTGATGAAAAGAGTACTGCGAGTGACCCAATGGCGATAAGGCCTGTGCCGAGATAGAAAAACCAAGAATTATTCATAAGCTTTAAAACTCCATATTTTTTATGAGCATTTTAAATGTACTGAAAGCCTTTATGATAAATCAATAATTTTCAAAAAAGTCATGATTACTTGAGAAAAGAGCAAAAATGGCTTATAATCAAGAAATATTCATTAACATCTGCCGATAAGGTTTTTATGAAAAAAAATAGATTTAAACAATTTCCTATAGATCCACGTGTTGCGGCTTTCGCTTTAATAACCTGTGCGATCGTTTTCTTGGTGATGGCTCCGATTGTCGATACATTGCGTACGGTTAAGGTGCTCTCATTTTCAGAATTTTTACATTCTGTCTCTAATAAACAGATAAAAAATGTTGATATCAATGGTCAAGCGGCCAGTGGCGAGCTTGTCTCAGGCGAAACATTTACTACCACTTTGCCTGAAGGGTACCAAAAAGAGATCGAAGGGCTTGCAGAGCGAGATAATAATCTTAAAATCTCTATCGCTCAGGCCAACCAGTCATACTGGTGGCAGCTTATGGCATTTATATTTTTATTCTTATGCCTGCCCCTAGGCCTCTGGTTTGCCTACCGTAAAATGTCATCCAAAGATTCAGGCGGCGGCATTTTTGGCTTAAGTAAAAACAAAGCGCGCCTTTTTATGCCTAATGAAATTAAATCGCGCTTTTCTGATGTCGCCGGTGCCACCGAAGCTAAAGAGGCATTGCAAGATATTATCGATTATCTTAAATATCCTGAAAAATATAGACGTTCTGGTGCACATGTTCCACGCGGAGTCCTTTTTATTGGCGAGCCGGGTAACGGTAAGACTTTGCTTGCTAAAGCTCTGGCTGGCGAAGCTCACTGCCCTTTTCTTTCAACTACCGGCTCAGATTTTATTGAGGTCTTTGTTGGGGTGGGTGCAGCCCGTGTTCGCGATCTATTTGCGCAAGCGCGTAAACTAGCTCCATGCATTATTTTTATTGATGAAATTGATGCAGTAGGAAGAGAACGTGGAGCTGGGATCGGCGGCGGTAACGACGAACGTGAACAGACTCTTAACCAGTTATTAACAGAATTAGACGGCTTTGATTCTGCTGGCGTGCCGGTTATTGTGATTGCAGCAACCAATAGACCTGAAGTATTAGATAAAGCGCTCTTGCGCCCAGGACGATTTGATCGCAGAATCGTGATCCCGTTTCCCGATTTTCAAGCTCGTGTTGATATCTTAAAAGTCCATGCTCGCGCATTAAAGATTGATGAATCGGTAGATTTTTCTCTCGTTGCAGGAGAGACTGCAGGGTTCAGTGGCGCCGATTTAGCGCACTTGATCAACCAGGCAGCTTTATATGCTACGCGTGATGATAGAAGTTTTGTTACAGCGCGCGATATCGAAGCAGCTCATAAGCATATTCTCGCTTCACGCAGCACCGAAAGCTCTGAGGGAAGTTCTCAGGTTGCGCTATTTATGCCGGTCCAAGTAAAAACAAAATTTGCTGATGTTGCAGGTGCCTATGAGGCCAAAGAAGAATTGCTCGAAGTGGTCGATTTTCTTATCCGTCCTGAAAAATATACCCGCTTAGGGGCTCAGATCCCAAAAGGGGTACTCCTGACAGGTGACCCGGGTAATGGTAAAACCTTGCTCGCCCGCGCTGTTGCAGGTGAGTCAGGGCGTCCGTTTTTCGCCGTGAGCGGTTCATCATTCATTGAACAATATGTAGGTGTCGGTGCTAAGCGTGTGCGTGAACTATTTTCCCAAGCACGTAAGCATGCCCCAAGCATTGTTTTTATCGATGAAATTGACGCCATTGGCGGCAAGCGTGTTGACAGCTCTGGAGGTGGTGACCGTGAATACGCCCAGACATTGAACCAGTTATTAACGGAGATGGATGGTTTTTCTACGGCTCGCTCGTCTGTTATTGTTATCGCAGCAACCAATAGAGCAGATATTCTTGATAAAGCGCTCTTGCGCCCCGGCAGATTTGATCGCCAGGTTCAAGTGCCCTATCCTAATATCAAAGCGCGCGAAGAGATTTTGCAGGTCCATTTACGTAAAGTATCATATGATCCTGCAGTGCGTTTAGACGTTCTTGCTCGAGCAACAGTTGGGTTTTCCGGTGCATCGTTAGCAAACTTGGTTAATGAGGCGGCTATCATGGCTGCTCAGCAGGAAAAAGCTCAGGTTACCCTGGAAGATTTTAACGAAGCCCGTGACAAGATTATTATGGGTAAGCAGATGCATTCCATTAAAATGACCCCTGATGAACTTAAAATGACCGCTTATCATGAAGCGGGGCATACGTTAGTTCTTTTGATGTTGCCTGAAGATACCGATCCACTCTATAAAATGACCATATTGCCTCGAGGACAAAGTCTCGGAAGTACCCATTATATTCCCATTGGCGATGATAATATGAGCTCGCAGGAAGAATTTCTTGCCAGAATCGCTGTCTGTATGGGGGGGCGCATCGCTGAAGAACTGGTGTTTGGTAAAATGGCAACAGGTGCGTCAGGAGATTTTGCCACCGCTACTAAAATTGCTCAAAATATGGTTCGGCAGTACGGTATGTCTCCAAAATTAGGCCAAGTGGTCTATGACCGAAATACGACGGGGTTCTCCCCTTCTCAAGAGACAGAGCGTCTTATTGACGATGAAGTTAAGCGTATACTAGGCGAGCAGTATGCCCGTGCAACCCAGATTATTAAAGATAATCGTGATAAGCTTGAGGTATTGGCTCAAACGGTCTTGGTTAAGGAGACCCTTTATGCCGATGAGATCTATGAATTGCTCGGGATAACCCCCCGAGAAAGCCACAGGCTAATCCCTGCGGAGCTTGTATAAGCTTGAGAATTTGGTAGAATAGTAAAGTGTCTCATTGTTTGATAAAAAAAGTATAAAAAAACTCAATAACCACGTGTTATATACTCCTGGTGAAAGGAACCTTAAAAATGTCACGTATATGTGCTATATGCGATAAACGTCCCCATGTTGGTAATATCGTAAGTCACGCAAACAACAAAACGAAAAAATGGGTATACCCAAACGTTCATACTATGCGTTACACGGTTCCATCTTCTGGAAAAAATAATGTTCATCGTGGTAGCGTTTGCACTAAATGTGTAAAAGCAAGAAAAGTAACAAAAGTAATTTAATTAAAGATTTGAAAGATAGAACGCATGGCTAATACTAAGTCGGCTAAAAAGAGCGCATTACAAAACGTCGCACGTGCAAAAAGAAATTTAGCTCGTAGAACAGCAATTAAAACTGCTACTAAAAAAGTTATGTTGGCAGTTGAAGCAGGAGCACAAGAAAAAGATGTGCAAGCACTTTTGAAAGATGTTGCTGCTAAACTTTATCGTGCACGTGGAAAAAATATTATCCATAGGAACACGGCTGCTCGTAAATTGAGCAGATTATCAAAACATGTTGCAAAATCTGCTCAGGCAGCAAAGTAATTTGATAATTTACACTAAGAAGATATAAAGACAAAGGTGACCCGAGAGTCACCTTTTGTCGTTTAATGAATAAAAAAATATGATAGATATACAAGATGAATTATTAGATATCGTGGATAGCCATGATATCGTGATTGGTACGGAGCTCCGCTCAGTAGTGTACCAGCAAAAATTACGCTATATACGCGGCGTTAACGCGTTTATAATAAATGACGCGGGTCAATTGTGGATCCCGCGCAGAACAGCGACCAAAAAGCTCTTTCCGTTGGCATTAGATACCAGTATTGGTGGCCACGTCCAGAGCGGCGAGTCGTACGACCAAGCCTTTGAGCGTGAACTTTTTGAAGAGGTTGGCCTTAAGCTCTCGGAAGTAGATTGCCAGATAAAGGCTTATCTTACGCCAATAGAGCATAATGTCTCTATCTTTGGCCATGTCTATGAGATAAAGACAAACATCACCCCTTCATATAATCAAGATGATTTCTGTGAATATTTCTGGCTTACCCCTGAAGAACTTATCCAGAAGATAGAGGCTGGCGAACCGGCAAAATCTGACTTGATCAAATTGGTCAAGATTCTTTACACATAGCAAATCAATCCCATCTCCGTGCTTTGTATAAACAAAATATGCGACAAGCCGCAGTCTAAACTTTTCTGCCGGCAGATTGAGCGGCATATAATTCGTGTCATTTTTAAGCTTCAAGAAGTTTTCCACACCATTAATCTTGATTTTCTCTCCTTGCGGTTCTATAAATGTCTAATATGTGATAAAGTTTATAAAAGCAAAATGATAGCTTTGACAAAGCATGTAAAGCTCAAATGCTCTCGAAGAGCAAGAATGATTAAATGGGATGATCATGGTGAAGATAGTGATGACTTTAATAGCATTCGCGTCCCTAGCGTTGAACGCACTGGAGAATGACGATTATTTATTTTCTATTGAAGCTGTTCCGAAAAATTCTTTTTCCGCATGTGCAAACAAAGATGATGAACTAGTCACGAGTGAGCCTCTCAATTTTTCAAAAAAATTTGAGAGGCTCATTGGGGCAGTCGCTGAAGAACTACATGAATCGGCGGCACCATGCAAGCGGCTTCGCCGCAAACAGCGGCACATCTGCCTACACTGCACTTATTATACTCACGACAGAAGTTATTTAATCACCCATATACGTACACATACGGGGGAAAAGCCTTTTGCTTGCGATCATGAAGGCTGCAATTATTCTACTGGTAACAAGAGCAATTTAACACAACATAAGATGAGGCATGAGGATAGGACCCCTTTAAAGTGTGAATTTCAAGACTGTGATAAGCGTTATTTGCGGAGGTATAATTTATCGAGACATATAAGGGATAATCATACTCGAGTGACAATACGTAAGTTGGATGATAATCATGAAGAAAAAAAATAAATGAGGAGGATGATAATGACCAAGAGAAGTACGATGCAGATAGTAATGGCCTTAATGCCATTCGTGCCCCTAGCTTTGAGTGCATTAGAGATCGATGATTATGATAAAGCATCATTAGAAAGTTTATTCTCTAGTGAAGCTGGTCGGGAAAATTCTTTTTCCGTATATATAAACAACGATATTGAACCGATGGAAAGTAGTATATTCAATTTACAAGAAGATTTTGAGAGCCCTAGAGAAGAAGCCTTTGAAGAATTCTGCGAATCGGCTGAAACGTCGCTATTAAGCTTAGCATGGGGGTACGGGTATCTTTGCAGTAATTATTCTGATATTTGCATAAACAGTTTGTCAACTGGTCTACTTCTACCGCCGATTAAAAAAACATCCGATACTTCTGTCGCTGAAAAAAACATCCTCTTGGCATGTTCCCACGCAGGCTGTAACTACTCTACTGACAAGGGAATTAATTTAAGAGCTCATCTAAGTAGACATAAACGGAAGGGGCGTTTCATTTGCCTGCATACAGGGTGTGGTAAATTTTATAGTAGTAGGGATAGCTTTAGAGTGCATATGAAGCGTGACCATATGGGAAAAGAACCTTTTTCTTGCGATCATCTGGGCTGCAATTACTCTAATGGTTCCAAGAGTAATTTAACACAACATAAAATTAAACATGAGAACGGGGCCTTTTTTAAGTGTAAATTTCCTGACTGCGACAAATTTTATTCGAAAAGTTATAATTTGGCGAGGCATGTAAAGGATAAACATACTCAGGGGAAATAGATCACGGTCTGATAATTGAGAAATGCGCGTGGGGATGCTTTTATACAGCTCCATGGTTCGATACATTCTACTTCGCTCTTCGAGCTTCGAAGAACACTCACCATGCCTACTGGGCTCTCGCAGAAAGCT
>PLTG01000027.1 GCA_003165355.1 Candidatus Babelota bacterium
AACTCAACTACACCAGTGGTATTAAGCGGTACAGCGAATGACTTAGACCTATGCTCAGGCACAGCTCCACGTCAATTCACCAACAAAGGCTTTGTATCGTTAGACTACACATGGGTTGATAATGATTGGGCTCCATACCTCGGCTTTATCGCTGAAGTTGAAGGCGGAACACGTAACCTTGACGTTGCTCAATGGGGCGTGGTTATAAGAGGCGGAGTCTCTTACTAATTATATTCGCTTATATTTAAAGACTAACACTAAAAGGGCCGCGGAAATTCCGCGGCCCTTTTTTTTCTCACTCAATTATTCTATAATCACAATCACAAAGAAAGGAGGTATCACCTACAAGAATTATCTTTAATGGTTGTTACGTTATACAAAAAGGAGTATTTTTTTATGAAACAATTTTCAAGACTATTTCTAGTTCTGGCGCTTGCCATGCCAGCGCTTGCGCTTGCAGACAACTGCAACAGCGGCTGTGCAAGTACCAATTGCGCCGCAAGCTGTGATACGAGCTGCAATACAAGTTGCAACACGAGTGTAAACTGCAGCGCCCCATGCAGCACCAGCTGCAACCCATCATGCTGCTTTAATTCATGCACCACCAGTGTATGCAACACAAGTTGTGAAAGCAGCTGCTACTGCCCTTCAGTGCTGATTAAGCGTCCTACCTACGATAATACCGTTATCTATTACGGACAGCGCTATGCGCATCAGTATGATATGGATGAGACCTATGGCGGGTTTATGCTTGCTTTTGAATATCAACGCTCATTTGATTCAAGCAAACTTGCACGCGGCATGTTTGGCAGCAACGTATTGAACTTTGCCGGTAGCGCTGTTTCAAGCCCTGCTCCTCTAGCGTTACTTGCAGATAACTTTGGTCTTTCACAAAACTTCCAAGGCTCTATTGCTCTCAGACCAATTATTCAAGATTACAACTTACACTTTGACGGCTTTATCGGTTTTGACCGTTGGTTAAAGGGTCTCTATTTACAGATCGATATGAACTTTGATTATCAAACTCGTCAATTACAAACAGACTGCGCATGCACCATCAACAATACTTCAACTGCAGTATTTCCTGCAGGGTACATGAGTAACTCAACTGCACAAGCAACACCAGTGGGCGACATTCAAACAGCGCTTGCGCTTCAAAGCACTTTTGGTGACAAAACCGGCCCTACAACATTTGGCCGTTTTGATTTCTGCACCAGAACAGAGGCTGGGCTTGCAGGCCTTGCAGTAAACCTTGGGTATGATTTTGTCCGTTGCGACAACTATTTTCTTGGCGCATTCTTCCGTGTAGTTGCCCCCACAGGAAGCAAAGTAAAACCATGCTTTGTTTTTGATGCACTTGTCGGTAACGGCAAAGGCTGGGAACTTGGTGGCGGTATTTCAAGCCGTTGGGAACTGTGGAACAATAACGATTGCCAAAAACTCACTGCAATGCTTGATGGATACGTTGTCTCTGTTTTAAAACATGATTCATTACGCACCTTTGACCTTGCATCTACAAACACCGCTTTACGTGCTAATTACGACTGTAACGGCTGCAGCACAAGCTGCAATAACAGCTGTAACAACAGTTGCGCAGCAAATAGCTGTGCTACCAGCTGTAACACCGGTTGTTCAGTTGATAGTTGTGCTGATAGCTGCGCTATCTCTGCATGTTCTACTGGCTGCAATTCAAGCAGCAGCTGTAACAGTGGTTGCAACAACTGCAATGCGGCTAACTGCTTAACACGTTACCAACTATTGAAACAGTTTAGCGTTTCTGGCGGTACCTATACCTATGCGAGCAACTTGATCACTGCTGCAGATTTTACCACACGCTCTGTTGATGTCAGCACGGCAGTTAAGGGCGATGCAACGTTACGCTTGGTATATACCCATGGTGGTTTTGACTTTGGCATTGGTTACAATATCTTTGGCATGTCACGTGAAAAAATATCTTCTGTAAGTGCGCCAAGCAGCTGCTTGATCACTTCTACCGGTACGGTGTACGGGGTAAAAGGTTGCCAATGCGTTTCTTATAATCAATATGAACTGACTGTCGACGGTCTTATAGATTGTCCAGATGGTGCTCCGGTTGTAATGTCGGCCCCATTAGTCAGCACAGCAAGTAACTCTAGTGCTTACAATAATGGCTGCGGTAATGGCTGTGGCTCTATCGACAATCCACTTCTCATTGACACCACTACATCAATCGATGGTACACGCTTCTTTAATGTTGCCTGCAATAACACTGCTCCAATTACTTGTAGCACAAACTTCAACAGGATAGTAGCTAATCCGGCCTATGTCGAACCTACCGATTCTAACCCACCAGTGGTATTAGTCGGCGACCCTAATGAGCTTGATCTCTGTTCAGGCACTGCACCGCGTCAATTGACCAACAAAGGCTTTATCTCGTTGGATTATACATGGCAAGACCATGCATGGTCACCATATATAGGCTTTATTGCTGAAATTGAAGGCGGCTCACGCAACACTGACGTCGCACAATGGGGTATTGTAATTCGAGGCGGAGCTTCTTACTAATACTGGTGCGTTGAACGCACTGTTTTGACCCTGCTCCCAGGCTTCGCCAAGGCTACGCCGGGCACGGCAGTATGAGCGGTTTTAAAAAGACTCACACTAAAAAGGGCTGCGGATATTCCGCGGCCCTTTTTTATTGTGAGAAAGGCGTCCTTCGATACATTCTACTTAGCTCTGGTGCGTAAACGCACTATTTTGAGCTTCGTAGAACACTCAGGATGCCTCTCGGAAAATAAGCAGTTATATATCGAGAAAAAAATATATAGAACAGGCATCCTGAGTGTTTTGCGCTAGCAAAATGTATCGAAGGACGCCGTTAATAATCAAATTTCTTTTTTGCATGATATTTAAGAAGATTAAAATCACCATTAATAAGAGCCTCTTTTTTCTTACGGCCCCATCCCTTTAACTTTCTTTCTGCAAAGAAAGCTTCATTTCTTGTTTAAAATGGCATATTAAAAACTAATGTAACGGGCAGTCTTGATGGAACATACCCTTCGATAGAATTATTTTGATGCTCGGCAAAACGTTTTTCAACATCTTCGGTTTGGCCAATATAATAAGAACCATCATTACATTTTAGAATGTAAACATAATAATACATATTTTTACTTTGCGATCCTTCGATACAAAATGCCGAGGGCATTTCACTCAGGATGCCTGTTTACGATTTTACTAACGTCTGAATATAGGCAACAACATCGCCAATGGTAGAAAGTTTTTCGGCCTGTTCATCATCAATCTCAATAGAAAAATGATCTTCAAGATTCATAACAATCTCAACACGGTCAAGAGAATCGGCGCCAAGAGAATCAAGAGTGACCTCATCTTTGAGCGTATCGACAGGAATAGAAAGCTGTTCTGCAATAATAGCGCGTACTTCGCGTGAAACATCATGTGCCATATAAAAGCCCTTTTAGAATTTATATCAAGTTTATAATATTTTTTTCAGGATAACGCGCTTTGACCTGCGCAAACAATGCTTCATCAGCAAATGGTATAATAATAGTTTCAGCATGCGCATATCGCTCAATAAGCTGTACACGGTCTTGAAACGTACAGGGCTGCATACTCACAAAATCTTTTATCTCCTGCGCGTGCACGAGATCATGCGATGAATCGGGCGCAAAGCAAGTAACTGTCGCATCTTTAAATTCAACTTTTTCAAGATATTGCTTAAAGTGCGCGATACTTTCTGGTGCCAGATCCGCATAAAGCCCACTCTCCAAAGACAATTCAGTGATGGCAGATTCGGGATATTTAGTTTGGAAATATTCTTGGCACGTTTCAACGACAGAACGAATACCAGTAATCACATAGATAGTTTCAGAGATTTTTTCGCTTAATGCGATAAGTTGAGTATCTTGTTCTTCTATTTTCTTTTCAAGCACTTTACGTGAGATGCCTTCAACTTGGATCTTCTTGAAATTTTTTTCATGGAGTAGATCGTTATACGCTGTAGCCCACTTAGAGAGCATATACAGCCCGTCAGGGAAGGTGAATGTCTCGGCAGCAAAAAGTGCTCCATAGACCCCTAAACCGTAGCCCCCGACTTGAGTAAAAGTAATATTTTTAGATCGCAGATATTCTACCGCACTCGCTTGTAACAAAAACAGAAGTGCATAGGCATCAGGCAAAGCACGTACTTCACTTTCAGATGAATTGAACATAAGCCGCGTAATATTAAGCGTAGTTATATGAGCCGCTTGTTCGAAATATTCTTGAACAACGCGTTCTTGCTCATATAAATCTTTTGCAAGCCCCGAGCGTAGTGAATCGTAATCGGGAAACAAAAGAGCAGCCGTCTGAACAGTATCTAATCCAGATTCCATGAGAGCCTCCATAGTGTTAGTTCGCCTCTAGAAGCGAGCGTAATAATTTCTTAAACGGGTAAGCGTCTCTTCTTTACCCAATGCAACCATAAGATCATAAATACCTGGCGCATCTTTTTTGCCGGTAAGGGCGACACGGATTAACGGGCCTAGATCACCTAACTTAATCTCCTGTGTATGACAAAAGACTTTAATCATCTTTTTAAGATGCTCATGAGTAAATTCGGTTACCACTAAATTGGTTATTAAACTATCGAGTAATTTCTTCTCTTCAAAGGTCAACTGCGCAATTTCGTAATTTGCCGGTTGCGCATGGATATTAACTAATTCATGATACAGCTGCTGCAATGTTACGCAACGCTGCTTATATTGATCGATAAGAGCGTATAGTGTCTGCAAACTCAAGCCTGGTAAATGGGTATCTAAAGGAAGCTGCATCACCTGTTTCATATACGTATATAAGACATCGGCAGATAGTGCCTTAATGTGCATGCTATTTACCCAATCAAGTTTTTGGGTATCAAACAGTGCGCCTTTGGATGATATAGCATTAAGCGAAAATGCTGCAATCATTTCCGGAAAGCTAAAGATTTCTTGATCGCCATGAGACCACCCGAGCCGCACTAAATAATTACATAACGCTTCTGGCAGATAGCCGCGCTCTTTGTAATCATAAGCATTAGCAGCAGAGTCACGCTTAGACATCTTGGTGCCATCAGGGCCGAGAATTAAGG
The DNA here is from genome assembly GCA_003165355.1 of Candidatus Babelota bacterium. Taxonomy (GTDB): domain Bacteria; phylum Babelota; class Babeliae; order Babelales; family Babelaceae; genus BOG-1370. The sequence goes on from PLTG01000027.1 coordinate 5,108, forward strand.
GCAAATGGCCAAAAGTTGGCACCGGGTACCCACAAGCTTGATAGAGTAATATCTGCTTTGGGGTATTAATAAGATGCTCTTCGCCACGGATAATATGGGAGATGCGCATAAATGCATCATCAACCACTACCACAAAGTTATACATGGGCGCGCCGTCAGAGCGAACAAGAATAAAATCGTCAAAGGCATCGGAACTAAAAGTGATTTGGCCTTTAATGGCATCATCAACAACTACTTGTGTGCAATCTGCCGGTACGGCAAAGCGTATGACGAAAGGCTTGTCCAGTTTTTGACCGATAAATTTTTTACAAAAACCGTCATAGCGAGAATACGTTATGCCATTAACCGTCGTTTGCGCGATACGTCTTTGTAACTCTTCTGGCGTGCAATAACAATAATATGCTTTTTGCTCGTGCACCAACTGTTCCGCGACACGCAGATGTTCTTGCTGCCGCTCGGATTGAATAACTACCGGCTCATCGGGCGTCATCGAGCACCAGGAAATAGTATTTAAAATGGCATCAGTATATTGTTGCTGCGAACGCTCTTTATCAGTATCTTCGATACGCAAAAGAAACTTTCCGTTATTGTGGCGAGCAAACAAAAAATTAAAGAGTGCTGTACGTAATCCACCTATATGGAGCATCCCTGTAGGTGATGGCGCAAAGCGTACACGAATTGGTTGTTGATTCATAAAAGATTTTCGTTAAGCAGTATAGTTTCTTAATTGTAACGCACGCATTCCCCAGAGTGAGGTCGGGTTTTGATTGGCGTCAAATAATTTCCCCCACGCAGCTTGAACACCCTGGGCATCATTGTCGATAAATGCTTGATAGCCCATATAGTAGAGTGCCATATCGCGCACGGGGTTCTTGCTCATATACGCCAGTTTTTCCAGCTTTTGGCGACCCTTAGTTTGCACTGACGGCTCGATAGAATCGATCTGCATGAGCGCATGCTTGGTCGCGTAGGTATGATACAAAACTGAATCGGCTGATGACATGTCTGCAATAGCTTTATCCATAGTGGCGAGAGCATCTTGTTTATTTCCTGCTCGCTGCTGTAATTCAGCCTGCAAAGCTAAGAAAAAGCTTCCATAGGCGCTGTTCTTGTACTGTGCGTAGTCTTGGGAAACTGCGTTGATAAGATCTTGGCTTGGTGGGTTAGCATCTGCTGATGTCTTTTCAAAATCGGCATAGCGCTGTACAAATGCCTCGTGGGCTTGCTGAGATAAAGAATTTTTATAATAAGAAAATATGCCATAAGCGAGGGCCAATACCACAATCACTCCGAGCGCTGATACTACGAGAGTGGTTATATTTTTTTCTATTGATACGTTCATACTCTTTTTCCTTCATGTAGTGCTTGTATAAAAAACGAGTTCTTAACACTCTAAAATGATGTGTAAGAACTCGTTGTTATCTTATATATACATATTTTTATTCATGCGCTGAATGGTCATGTCCATCATCATGGCTGTGGCCGTGGTCGTCATGTGCGCCCGATTTATTTTTTTCGGCAGCTCTTTGTGCAGCAGCAGTACGTGTTTGCATACGTTGCATCCCACGTTCATTTTTGGTGTTGATAACTTTTCTGCCTTTATAATAGCCACATTCTACACATACTTGGTGTGGAAGGGTTGGCTCATTACACTGTTTGCAGGTAGCAACAGCTTGAGGACGAATGAATTTGGTAGATTGACGCATGTCACGGCGCGACTTACTAGTCTTACGCTTTGGTACTGGCATTGGAGCTCCGCAAATTTAACTAATTTTATCTTATATAAGACTTTCTAAAGTCTACTACTTTCTGTAGTTTACAAAAAAAATGATACTTTGGCAAAATTTACTCAACACAACACCACATGCCGAGCATATTCTGTTCAAGTGCCCCCTCTATCTGCAGTTGCCACAGCCGTTCTTGCAGCACATCATAGCTATAACCCGCTTTCAGTAACAGCTCGTCGGTGCTTTTGGGCGTATTACACAGTGCTAGTAACGGGTCTTTGCTTATTGCTCGAGCTTGAACCTGTCTCCGTTCGCTTCCAGCCGCCGCACGTTGTGCTATGGCGGACGTAACGGGCCGAGCTATTTCCGGGTTATACCCGATAAGATCAAAGATATCTTGCGGGGCTGTGATCGCATGGGCACCCTGTGCCAGAAGATCATGGCATCCGGCGCTCAATTCATTAAAGATAGAGCCGGGAACTACGCCAACATCACGCCCTTCATCAAGAGCATTTTTGGCCGTTAACAAAGCACCACTTTTGCGTGCGGCTTGAATAACAATAGTAGCCTGCGATAAGCCGGCTATAATTCGGTTACGTGCAGGAAAATTTATCGCAAGTGGCTGCATTAATAAGGGGAACGCGCTCATAACTATGCCGCCAGAAAAGACAATCTCTTCAAAAAGACCCTTATGCGCCTTTGGATACGGCTCAAGTAGCCCAGACCCGAGCACGGCAACGGTCCGGCCGCCCTCTTGCACGGTAGCACGATGCACCATACCATCTATCCCTAATGCCCCACCACTGATGGTGGTGAACCCCTCTTTTACTACTTCTGGGATCAGGCTAGTAACAACCTGTTGACCGTAGGAATCTGCTTTGCGTGACCCTACAAATGCTAAAGTCTTAGAAAGTATCTCGAGGTTACCTCGGTAATAGAGCGCAATCGGTGGCGCATGTATGGAACGCAAAAGATGGGGATAAGCAGCCTCTGCGAGAGTAACCACGCTTATTTCATATTTTTGGATCAGTTCTTGTTCTCGCTGTAAAGCGAGCTTGTCAGCAAGCCCTTTTACAATTTTTTCGCAACGGGCAAGTGGAAGACCCGTACGTTCGCGCAATTCATGCGCATTAATAAGATAAAGTTGTGACAGATCGTCTGAAAATTTTTCTAAGAGCAGGACGCAAGCCTGTGGGCCTACGTCCTGCTGTAATGACAAGTGTATTATAATTTCTGTAGTAGCCGGATGCATATACTATTATTCTTCAGGAGTTTCTTCAATGGAACTTGTTTCTGGAGCGTTCTGATCTGGCTCTTGCGATTCTGAAGGAACTCCAGCCTGGCCAGTCTGTTCCATCACCACGTCAATCACGGCTAAGCCAGCAAGTTTTTGCCCTTTATCAAGCCTGATAAGACGAACACCTTTTGCCTGACGGCCCATGGTACGCACCTCTTTTGAAGATAGGCGAATAATTTTACCGGCGTTATCGATAAGTAATACGTCTGATATATCAGAAACGACCACTAACCCAATAACGAGGCCGTTGCGTTCATCAGTAGGAATGGTTCTTACACCCTGTCCACCACGATGCGCAACTCTAAAATCACCCACCCGGACACGTTTACCGTAACCAAGCGCTGTGGCAAAGAGGATATCGTTATTATCTGAAACAACCTCCATGCCCACCACGACATCGTTATCGACAAGGCGGATTCCGATTACCCCAGCGGCCTGACGGCCCATGGCGCGAACTTCGCCCTCCTTGAATCGAATGCCCTGGCCATGTGCCGTTGCAAGAACGATAGAATCGTCCCCTGAACTGACAGCACAGAACGAAAGCTGGTCGCCTTCGTTGAGAGTAATGGCACGGATACCGGTGCTTCTAATTTTAGTAAACTCTGCGCCTTCGGTTCGCTTAATGGTACCTTTTTGGGTGACCATCACAATATAATTTTCTTCTAGATCACGTGCACATAAGAGCTTAACGACATGCTCGCCTTCAGTAAGTGGCAAGAGGTTAACAATTGCACGGCCTTTAGCCATGCGAGAGGCTTCTGGTACTTCAAACACCTGCATACTATATATGCGGCCTAAGTTGGTAAAGAACAGGAGCATATCATGATTTTTTGCTGCAAAGATATCTTCGACAATATCATCAGAATCATCAAGATCTGCCATGCCCATTTTGCCTTTGCCACCACGATGCTGCACGTTATAAAGAGTAACGGGCACACGTTTAATATAACCTTTACGTGTCAGCGTAACTACCACATCCTCATCAGGGATAAGATCTGCCTCGCTTAGGACATCAACTGCAGCCTCAATACGGGTGCGGCGCTTATCAGCGTAGGTGTTTTTAAGCTCATTAAGCTCTTTAATAATCTCTTTTTTCAGCGATTCTTCATTCTCAATAATGGCGCGCAATCGGGCAATCTCACGCTTAATATCTGCAAGCTCAGCGTGGATTTTATCCTGCTCGAGCGCAGTTAAACGCTGTAGGCGCATTTCCAAGATCGCTTTACCCTGCTCAAATGAGAGTGAATAATTTTCGTGTAATTTATCAAGTGCTTGATCGTAATTGTCAGAAGATTTGATCAGGGCGATAACAGCATCAATAGACTGTAGTGCAATAATAAAACCATCTAAAATATGTTCACGTGCCTGTGCTTTTTTAATATCAAAAAGTGAACGGCGGTAGATAACCTCTTCACGGAATGCTAAAAATTCTCTAATTAATGCGCGCAGCGAAAAAATACGCGGCTTATTATCGAGCAACGCAAGCATGTAAATAGCAATAGACGATTGAAGCGCTGTAAACTTATAGAGCTGGTTTAAAATAACTTGAGGAACTTCCCCCTTGCGTATTTCAATCACCAGGCGCATACCGCGGCGATCAGATTCATCTTTGATATTACTGATGCCCTCGATAACTTTATTTTTTACTAAATCGGCAATCTTAATAACCAAATCGGCCTTAATGACCTGGTACGGCAGCTCGGTAATAATAAGTGCAGAGCCCTTTTTGGTCTCTTCAATTTCAACCACACCGCGCAATATTAAATTGCCACGGCCGGTAGTATATGCTTTATGGATGCCCGCTCTGCCGCAAATAATACCACCAGTAGGAAAATCTGGTGCGGGAATTTTTTTAAAGAGTTCGTCGTCAGGGATATCTTGATTATCAAGATAGGCCAAGCAAGCATCGACCACTTCGCCTAAATTATGAGGCGGAACGGAAGTCGCCATACCAACAGCGATACCCATGGTTCCATTAACCAGAAGGCTGGGCAATTTGCTCGGTAAAATAGTCGGCTCAACGGTGGATTCATCAAAGTTTGGCACAAACGGGACCGTCTCTTTATCCAAATCGGCAAGTATTTCTTGGCTGATTCTTTGCATACGCACTTCGGTATAACGCATAGCCGCTGCAGCGTCGCCGTCAACAGAACCCCAGTTTCCTTGACCGTCTAAAAGTGGATAACGTTTAGAGAAATCTTGAACCATGCCGACAAGAGTGTTATAGACAGCGCTATCGCCATGCGGATGGTATTTACCCAACACTTCACCAACAACACGCACAGATTTATGGTATGGCTTATTGTAGTGAAACCCGAGTTGGTTCATCGTATATAAAACACGGCGATGTACTGGCTTGAGTCCGTCCCGCACATCAGGAATAGCGCGGCTTACAATCACCGACATTGCATAATCTAAAAACGACTGCTGTAATTCATCTTCGATCAAGACAGGCTTTATACCCGGCTGAAAAAGTTTATCTTGTGATTGTCCTGATTCCATACACGAACCTTCCGTTTATACCATATACAAAGGGCATTAAAAATAAAATTTAGATTGTTTTCAAGTATACTCTAAAAAGCGATAATACTAAAGATTTACCCATTTTTTTAGTGTTATCTATTTTTTCACGCTACCTAGCCGACTTTATAAATAAACGACTTTACTTTATAATGAATTAAGTTAGGAATTTCAAGCTTTTATTACCATTAACCCCGATTAAATCATGAACTATTTTATTTTTATTGCATGTGCGACATTCTCACTGGCTGCACAAGAAGGGTTTAATCAATTCAGTATGCAAGTGGATGCATATTTTGCGCAGTCTGCTGCGCAACAGACTGATGAGCCTGTGCCATCTTATACGCAGAGCAAGATACCTCAACGTTTACAGCCCATCTTCTTCGGCTATGCTTTACAAGCATTGATGCCAACAGTAGCTAAAAATGCGTGTCTTACCGATAAAATATCGCCATTTTGCCTGGGACAAGTTATCGACTAAAAAATTTACAAAAAGCCTCTTTTCTTCGCCCGTGCGTTATTCTTATATGAAAATTTTTTTTGAAAATCTAGTGCAGCGAAATACTCATGACGTCGGCATTATCCCTATCGACGGTAGTGAACAATTTTACGCCCACCCTATCTGCGGGCTACCCGGTATTTCTAACGTCTTTGATAAAATGGATATGAATGCTCAACAATTAATTGCCGCCGCAGAGCAACAATTGCATAGATCTCAATTTCAGGTAAAATCTGAGTTCATAACGTTCTTCTCCCCGCGCCAACTCAGCAACTCAGAAAATGCATTTGTTGTCACGAATTTTGATTAAAGTAACATACTTTGACTTTGGGCAATTGTTTGACCCATTTTGACCGCAGTCTCTTTGCCTTCAGAAGAATTTAAAATAATTTCTTCTGAAACGGTTATAGTATCTTTTTTGAAAAGAAGAACCACCGTCGAACCACCGAACGAAAAATATGCCATCTCGTCACCAGCATGATATTGCTGGCCGACTGTATATGTTTCAGTTATAGCGCCTACAAATAATGCACCAACCGGAATCAGAGCGATCGTGCCTACTGTCTCTGTCTGATAGAGAATAAGATGCCGTTCATTTACCGTCAGGGGCTGAATCCCGCGTGAATAGACAAAAGGATGCACCGACTCATACTTACCATGAATCACTTGAGGCGCTTCAGGTCTGCCTGCAAGAGGAAAATGGAGTCTATGGTAATCCCAGGGTGCAAGTCGAATTACAAAGGCAGTGCCGCCATTAAATTCTGCGGCGAGCTCTTTATCTTTTAATAACGCATTAAGGTCAAACAGAACCCCTTTTATGGGAAACTGAGTAGAATTGCCAATATTTTGTATCACCAAAGCCGCACCATCAGCGGGACTGGCTATAGCATGCTCGTCATGCGTAATTGTGCGTACGGCAGGCTTTAATTTACGCGAGAAAAATTCATTAAATGTTCTGTATGAGCGTAACGGCTGTTCAAAATCGTCTTCAGAAAGGCCATATTTTTTCATAAAAAGGGGAATATAAAGAGAGCTTAAGCGGGTATCAGCGAGCTTGCCCGCGATAACTGAAGGCCATTTATATGAAGTTAAAAGTGCATGCACCGGCTTACTGTACCATTTTGCATACACCGTACGGACGGATTCTTCCTGCTTTTCATCAAATGGTGTTATAGCATTTAATTTTTCAGACATAAAGAGGGACAAAGCAACAGTAAAAAAAGTAAGATATTTATTCATTTAAATCACCTAATTATTATAGTAATAGTATGATTTAAGCATAAATTATCTTGCATGAAACATCAATTCTTACGCACTATTGCAACAATAACAGCACTTATCAACGCTGCGAAAAAGCACCATACAGAAATAAAATATAGAGTAAAAAAGAGATAGGATACCAGACAGGCCAAAGCGCCTAATAACCCGATTATTTCCATATAAGCCACCGTCGATATAAAAAAGGGCAATAGTGTGCAGGCTCCATAAACTGCAGATCTTACAAAAACCGATGCGGAAAGCGGATAGATCGTATAAACAATGTGGCACCCCTCGAGAGAAAATTCTGGCGTAAACATGATCATAATTACTAAATAATAAAGGGAAAGTGATACACCTGCTATCGAAAAAAATAATAAATAGTTACGTGCTTTACTCTTGCGCTCCACCAAAAATAGACCCACCGGTATGAATGTTGGCCATATGATAAGGGCAAAAAAAAGATATATCATTGCGGCAATCTGTGCTTGGTAAACCCATACAAACCCTTCAGCCGCCTGCTGAATAGAAAAAATAAAAGGCATGGCAGCTAAAAAATATAAGCGCGGCTTTTTCACTTCCCCTATGCTTATTACCCCCAAAATACCCAGTACGCCACTGACGATAAAACTTGCTGAAGCTGAAAAACACATGAGCCTGCTCCCTTTCTGAAGAGTTTTTTTTCAGTTTACCCGTTCATACGATAGAATCGCAACATCTTGCCAGAATTGACAATTTGTCATTAATGTATATACTCAATGATAGTATAAAAGATTCATATATTTGACTAAAAACAGTATGGTAATGATCGATAACAGATCACTTTCAAACAATTGATGGATAACCCTATGATAAGATTCAAACATCTTTTTGGCCTATTATTTTGCGGAACATTGGTCTTTTTCGGCTATAATTTGTATGTTTTTGGCCCCCTTTCAAAGGTGGATGCTGAATTTGAGATTAATACCCATTTTAAAAATAATGATCTGAATGATTGGCTCTCGCCCCAAAGGGCGAACCAATTGGTCAGCCGTTGGCGTGAAAATCGCACCACAAACGTTCCTCAAAGCGCTGTCAAACCGGCAGTATTAAACCAATGTATTTTGACAGAAAAGCCCTGCGTAGAGATGCTGGAAGAGATAGCACCGGCCCGGGCCTTTTGGAAAACTGAGGCGGATATATTTTCGGAGAAAAATAGTGTTAAAAGTGAGCTTGCTAAAGCATTGGCGAGCAAAAAACTTAAAAATCGATTTGGCAAAACCATAACGACCAAAGAACAGCTGATGAGTGCGCTCAAAGAAGAACAGACCTTTATCGAACAGGGGATGCAACAGATACCCTGGTATTATAGACCCGCCTGCCGCTTTTATAATTTTTGGAACTATACGCCCATCGTATTTTTTACTTTCCTACACTATTCCCATCTTATTGCAGCATTGCCCGAATGGATTAAAGATAAACTTAATGCGCTCGCCTCGTGGTACATGGAAAGCAAATACAAGCAGATTAAAGAGGATACTAAAAAAATAGTAAAGCAAAAAACATGGAGAATATTCCACAGAATAGTCGAATCCAGGGTGGAAAAAACCTTTAATGCGCTCCAGTCTAAGGCTGAAAAACAGAGCTATATTCATGACTATTCACCATACTACCGTAAACTGCGCTACGATTTTGACCTTGAAATAAAGAATATTTATAACGAATTAGAACGACTACTTGAACGAAATCTTGCACTGCAAGAGATCGCTCAAGACTAAAATAGCCAAGGGGGACTTATGTTTATGAAAAACAAAATAGCATTATTATTAGGGACATTCTTTGTATCTGTGCATGGCTACCATATCACGCTATCGCAAAACACTCACATAGCCGATTTTGACGCACTAAAACAGATGATTATCACAAGCCCAGAGACAATCGTAACAACCACACATGATTTATCGCACGAAGGGCGTGAAATAAAATCGCCCACTGCATTTAATACATGGTTAATAACTGCAGAGCAGCAGTGCCCTATCGCTTTAATGAGTGAATGTACCAGCACAAGCTGCGGTCTATCACGGGTGTGGGGCCAAGGCCATAAACGTGCACAATTTGATGATTATGCATCGACACGATTGGTTGCCACAAAAAATAGTCTTGGATTTGTTAACTATGTAAGCCTTGCTTCTGGCGGATGTTTTAATGATTTGCGCATTTTAACGCTCGCGCATGAAAAGGGGCTCAAGCAGGTAGCAGTTCATCTTATTGATCCGACATACGGTTCATGTATTCGCGCATTAAAAAATCTTAATACCCATGATATTATGGCGCTTGTTCAGACGAAAAATAGTTACCGAGCACAGAGTATCAGAGAATTTATCCGCTATATGCACCAACTTTTTGGTCCAGAGAATGTGCAGCTCTATTTCTATGCATCTGGGCAAGATTATTTAGATACCATAAAGATTATCGGTGTCTATGCGCCTGATATGCTTATCGGCATAGACTTCGACCCGAGCAAAAAGATATATAATGCGTGTATCCATGATTTTATAAAAATTACTGAAAAGACATCAACCCAGGCATTGCACTTAACAGGCGCGGGTATGTTCCATTTGATAGATAAAAACAAAACGGCCTCTATTCAGTTACCAAAAGATTCACAGAGCAATAGATTCAGCTCAAAACTGAAATCCTATTATTTAAAATTTTAAAACTAATAGATATACCATGATCACCAAAAAACACTTATTAGTGCTTATTGCATTGGCAACTTTACCAGACATACTCCCCGCTCAAGGTTTTTTTAATAAAGCTGCGCGTGGCTTGTACCAAACTACCAAATATAGTTTGATCGGAGCTCCGGCGTTCTTTTACGCAGGAAATGTTGCCTATTTTACCTATCATTCGGAATCGATAAAAAATGATGCTGAAAATAATCTCTTTTCAACTGACAAACACTCTTTTACCGCGCTCAAAGAAATCTTCCCTGACGCACACACAACTATTGATCGCATACATAATTATATAAAAAAAGAGGCCGCCCAAATTCTTAATGCTCCAGAAGAAAACATTCTTGTAAAGGCTAATTTGGAAATGAGCGATACTTCTCACGTACCTTATGAGAAGGATGGAACCCTGTATCACATTATCCATTTAGGGTTTGCCGATCCAATTGCCGATCTTGCTACAGATCTTAAAGAGTATGTTGTTGACAATAAACCAACAGCGGCCCCATTTTTTATTAAACATGAAATTGCGCATGGTAAATTTGATCATGGCAAAAAGAAAGGCGATCTCTTATTGGGCTTTCTCGTAGGCGGATATATCGCCAGCTGTCTTCTTTTAAAAAAAGGAAGTCTACTGGGCATTTCATCGTTTCATTCAACAGGTACTATAGCAATCAAAACAGCTTCTGCTATTACATTCCCCGCACTTGTATATAAAGGGTATAACTATACCAGCAATAAGCTTTCACAAAAATATGAATGGCAGGCGGATAATTTTGCGATTTCTCAGATCAATGATCCTGAGATTTTAAAAGCAGCAGCGCTCAAATTTGACCAACATTATGAAACGATACAGAAAAATGGACTTAATGACCCAAGTCATCCCTGTTCAAAAGAACGTGCGGACAATCTCAGAGCGATGGCTCAAAAATTACACGATAGAGAAAAACTTAAAGTCATGCAAGCGGCACCTCGTGGCGTGAAGTAATGCATTTCACTTAAAATATATTTCGTTTTAAAAATAGAATAATTTACAAATTCTCGACGGTTCAGTAGACTTTAAGATAAACAAACAATTAACGCTCAATACTGCCTTTACGCAGAAAGTTCCATGGACCTAAAAAAAATTAACCTAAAAGATTTTACGCCAGATAGAATACGAAACTTTTCTGTAATCGCTCATATCGATCATGGCAAATCAACGCTATGCGATCGCCTTTTGGAGATTACCGGCACCCTATCAACGCGCAACAAAAACGAACAATTCTTGGATAAGCTCCAAGTTGAAAAAGAGCGTGGCATAACCGTAAAGGCTCAATCTGCCTCTATGTTTTACGACTATAAAGGGACCACCTACCTTTTAAACCTTATCGATACCCCGGGTCACGTTGATTTCAACTACGAAGTCTCTCGGTCTTTATACGCCTGCCAAGGTGCACTACTGTTAGTAGATGCTTGCCAAGGGGTTCAAGCGCAGACTATGGCTAACTTTTATCTCGCTTTTGACCAAGATCTAACGATTATCCCCGTTATTAATAAAATCGATATGGCAAATGCTGAGCCTGAACGGGTAGAGGACGAGCTTAAGACCCTTTTTGATTTTGACAAATCGGAAACGTTACGCGCTTCTGCAAAAGCGGGTATTGGCATGCAAGAGATCCTGGGTGCAATTATTGATCGCATTCCGGCTCCTGCAAGTAGCACCACTGAACCACTTAAGGCACTCCTTTTTGACTCATGGTACGATGAATACAAAGGTGTTGTCTGTTTGATCGCTGTCAAAAATGGCGCTATTAAAAAGGGTGACCAAGTAACTCTTGCCCAAACAGACAAAAGTTACGAAGTATTAGAAATCGGGCTCATGTATCCGGATCAAATACCTACCGATGCGCTTTATGCAGGCCAAGTGGGTTATGTTATTACCGGCATGAAAACGGTCCGTGAAGCACGAGTGGGTGATACGCTTTTCCATACGCAGAAAAACCTACACCAAGGGGTTACCCCATTTCCTGGGTTCAAGCCTGCAAAACCGATGGTTTTTGCCGGTATTTACCCTATAGACGCATCAGACTTTCAATTATTGCAAGATGCTATTGAAAAATTAACTCTTAATGACGCCAGCGTAAAAGTTGAAAAGAAAAGTTCTATTGCATTAGGTCTGGGATTCCGTTGTGGTTTTCTTGGCCTGTTACATATGGATGTCTTTAAGCAACGGCTTGAGCAAGAATATAATATGAATGTTATCGCAACCTCTCCAAGCGTTCTTTTTAAAGTGGTCATGAACTACACCGGAGAGACGGTCTCGATTGAAAGCCCTTCGGACTTTCCTGAAGTGCAACAGATTGACCATATCTTGGAGCCGGTGATCGATGCCACTATTTTGGTACCCAAAGAATATTTGGGAGCCATTTTGAAATTATGTGAAGAAAAACGTGGAGTTCAAAAAGAGCTTTCGTATCTTAATGAACAGCGCATTATTTTGCGTTACAGACTACCCCTTAATGAGATCGCTACCGATTTTTATGATCAATTAAAATCATTAAGCTCTGGGTATGCAAGTTTAGATTATGACGAAGCTGGCTATCAGCAAGCCGATCTGGTTAAAATGGACATTTTATTGAACGGCAAAGCAGTCGACGCCCTTTCAAGCATTGTACATGAAGAAAACTCGCAACGCGTAGGGCGGGAAATTGTTGAACGGTTACGTAAAGTTATCCCGCGCCAGATGTATGAAGTCGCTATTCAAGCGGCCATTGGGGCGAAAATTGTTGCGCGAGAATCTATTTCTGCGTTACGAAAAAATGTTACCGCTAAATGTTACGGTGGTGATATTACGCGAAAACGTAAATTGTTAGAGAAGCAAAAAGAAGGTAAGAAAAAAATGAAGCAAGTGGGTAACGTAGAAGTTCCCCAAGAGGCTTTCTTATCGATATTAAAAAAGGAAAGTTAAAAAAATGGTCAACGAACATTTTAATGGAAATATTGTTATCTTTCAGGCTTTTGACGTCGGAGATGATATTAATTTTTCAAAAGTACTTAATGAAAAGATGCTTCCGGTTTTGCCGTCGCAGTACTCTAAATACTTTAAAAATTATCATACCCCATTAACCGTTGCACCTTCACTCATCGACCCTAAAATCACCTGCAATAATGCAAAGTTACACAATTTTGGGGTCATCACCTTACGTTATCAGATCCCCTTTCGCTCATCGCTTGAGGACCTTAAATCAGAAATTATTGCAATCGACGCTCGCTACGAAACACAAAGCCTTAATGACGCTTTTTTTATTTTTAATCGCATAAAAGGGGCTATCAAACAACCTAACTTCTTCCATTTACGTAAATCGTACACCGTCGTGCAAATCAACCCGACCTCAAGCTATGATGTCGTGGCCTTTAAAAATACCTTCGGTAATAGCATTGCATCAACGCTACGCTTTGAGACCGAGACCCTATCTGAATATCAAAAAAATGAGATCTTAGAATCTGCATTTGGTTATTATCGCGGAGATTTGATTATTGTCGATACTGAAGCAGCCTGTGTCTACGATGATGAATATGAAGACATTCTGGAGCTCTTTGAGTTTGCTAATATGCAGCAGCTTGAATTACAATACTTTGACCGTGTACTTGATACGCAACTGAATACCGTTTACGAACGTCAAGTAAAAGCCCCACCACTGCTTGCCTATTTACCCTTTATCTCGGTGACTGAAGGTGACCCTATCGGGGACCTTGAAAAACTTAAAGTAGATATTTCAGTTATCACTGAACGGCTTGAAAATAGTATCAAAGTTGCAGGCGAAGCATACTATTCTGAGTTATATGGTCTTCTGACTGAAAAGCTCGATCTCCAGAACTGGAAAGAGTCGATTAATCGCAAACTCTATATTATTCAAGATATTGCTACGGTCTACCAAAATAAGATCGATGCTGTTCGGGGTGATATACTCTCGGTTGCGATTATTATACTCATCACCCTCGAACTCGTTATTTTGATTATTAAATAACCGAATCTCAGCTTTCGTTCATCCAGCTATAGCGAGATTCACTTTAATTCACATGGCGCTCACCCTGAGTGCCCCTCTTTGAGCGGTGTATCGAAGGGGCAATGTTCTAAAATAGCTACTGATGCCCCCATAGTGCCACTCATTGACAATCTGCACTATTTTGATATTCTAGAATAAAGAGCTAAAGTAGCACACTTTAAACCTGGAAATGTGAATTACAGAAAGAGATATTATGAAAAAAATGTTAAATTTAATGATATTATTATCACTATGCGGATTGAATGCGCATGATAGCGCTTACAGTTTTCAATCGATCATGAGTGGCTTGAGGTCTTTTAACTTCAGCAATAGCTGGAACAGTAGTAACTGGAATTTTAAAGGATTTTCAAATTTTAGCTTCCCAAAATCTATCTCAGAAATAAAGGCAACAGAACATAAAAAAGAGGTTGGCATCGGGTTGGGCATTTTCACCGGCTTTGCATTATTGCGCAAAGGATACAATTTATACCGGAAAACAAAACTTACATCTGACCTTCAATATCTATGCGATTGCCGATTTAAATGTTGGCAAATGCAGGATGAGGAAAGTAAAGCTCTTGTCGATATGAAAAATCGACTATTTCAAAAAACTGAAGAGCTTGGCGTGAGTAGGGCGCAAATACGCGCAGCTAACGAACATCTTCAATATGATATCAGTGCTGAACAAATTTATAGTAATTCCATAGAAATTGAAAGAATTCATAAAGAAGAAATAGCAAAAAATCCCGAATTGGCTGAATTACAAAAAATGGTCAATATGCAAATGAATCAAATTAACGATTTATATATCAATACTGTGAACAGTTTT
>PLTG01000049.1 GCA_003165355.1 Candidatus Babelota bacterium
TTTACGGCTGAATAGTGTCATTATTGTGCGTTATCGTCTTAATTATCTCTGTTTTATTACAGACATAGATGGTTGAGCCATACACAACATAGCTCGCAATAAAGTTGGCTAATGCTTTTACGGGAATAGATACTCTACCTATTCTGATTGTCCCCATGGGAGGAAGGCATTTATTACCTGCAAGAGCGCTTGTATACGACAAGATATTACCCGCAAGTGCAGTAGCGATAATTTCGTCTCTATTGGGTAATGCCATAAACTCGGCTATTTTTTCTTCTGTAAGTTCTGCAATATTTTCACCCGCAGTAGTAACAACGGGCGCGAATGTATGTAAGTTGAGACTCATGCTTAAAATAAGAGAAATAATAATTAATTTTTTCATGCGTTCCCCTTGTCTTTATGCGTATACATACTAACAAGCGGGGCGCATCTTACCGATTCGCTGGCTATAAATGCAGCTATTGGCTTGATTGGTATTCTCCATTTACCCAATCCAACTGTCCCCATTTGAGGCAAGTATTTTTGGGCACCAAAGAATATTCCCCAGGAAGTCGCCCAACCAAAAGCCGCTCTTTTAGCTAACTGCTGGCCTTGAGGATCGTTTTTAAGCGAAGTTATTTTGTTTTCGGCATAAAGGGCAATATTTGACCCTGCGCGGGTTGGTAGGCCTATAAATGCGAAATTTGACCCTAAATTCATCAAGGTTAAGAAAAGTAATATTTTTTTCATAAATCCCCCATCCATAACCATTTTTCAGGTTATATTTTCTATTATACTATATTGGCAAAAAATGTCAATAAGGGGATAGGGACAGGGTAAAATGGGGGTAGAGATCCCCGATATGCTGATTTATTGGGACTTATGTTTTATGACAGATATTTTTTAAGTAGATCGTTAATCATCTGTGGATCGCCTTTACCCTTGGTTTTCTGCATGGCTTGGCCAACAAAAAAGCCCCAGAGCTTAACTTTGCCAGATTTGTATTCCGCGACGTTGTGCGGGTTTGAAGCGATAATCTCTTGGATTATTTTCTCTATCTCGTCAGAAGAGCCGATCTGCTCAAGGCCTTTTTCTTTGACTACCGCTTGAGGGGATTGCCCCGTTTTTGCGACAATCTCAAAAACCTCTTGGGCGGCGCGGTTGTTGATGATTTTATCATCCAAAAGGGTAACCAATTCAGCTAAAAGCTGCGGGGTGACAAGGCACTCAGAAAGGGTGATTTTTTCATCTTTAATAAACGCCATAAGTTCGCGTAATACCCAATTGATAGCGACAGGGCTTTTGGTGAATTGCATTACTTTGTCGTAATATGCGGCGATCTCTTTATCATTAACCAAGACATCGGCCTCATACGCAGATAGCCCAAGGTCAATATAGCGCTGATAACGCTGCTTGGGTAACTCTGGAAGATCTTTTTGAACACGCGATATCCATTCAGAATCGATATGTAAAGAAGGTAAATCTGGGTCTGGGAAGTAGCGATAGTCTGCTGCTTCCTCTTTGCTGCGCATAGAGACGGTTTTATGCTCTTTAGTGTCCCATAATCGGGTCTCTTGAACGACCTTGCCGCCATTTTCTATAAGGGCAACTTGGCGCTCGACCTCGTATTCTATAGCATCGCTTATAAATTTAAAGGAGTTGATATTTTTAAGTTCACATTTAGTCCCGAGCGGGGCGCCGGGCTTCCGGACAGAGATATTGGTATCTGCTCTAAAAGCGCCTTCTTCCATATTAGCGGTACCCACATTAAGATACATAACGATATTGCGCATCATTTTGAGGTAGGTACGGGCTTCGTATGGGCTTGAAATATCTGGTTCAGTAACAATCTCTAAAAGAGGGGTTCCTGCGCGGTTTAAATCGACATAGCTTTCGTTGGTAAGGGCGCTATGGAGGTTTTTGCCTGCATCCTCTTCCATATGAATGCGGTTAATTCTTATTTTTTTGAAAGAACCGTCTTCTAAGGGTATCTCAAGAAATCCGTTTTTGCAGATAGGTTCGGTACTTTGAGTAATTTGGTACGCTTTTGGCAAATCGGGGTAAAAATAGTGCTTGCGGGCAAAAAAGTTATCTTCAGTGATAGTGCAATTGGTTGCAAGGCCCACCATAATCGCGCGCTCCGCAACTTCTTTATTAAGGACAGGGAGAACTCCCGGGTGGCCAGCACAGATAGGGCATATGGTCGAATTTTGGTCATGGCTTACGATGTTTGGACACTGGCAGAAGATTTTGCTTTTAGTGGTTAATTGAACGTGAACCTCTATGCCTATAACCGTTTCATACCCTGAGATAAGATTTTCTTTTTCTGCCACAATAACACCCTTGCTAATAATACCCAATAATAGGTTTATTATGGCATATCTAGCAAATTTGACAACGGAGGCACTTTTTTGCTTTTGGGCCAATTTGTCAAAAAGTAGCTTGTATAGTATACTGTGACTCATAATGGATATTTTTAATAAAAAACTCAATTTGTCGATTATTCTCGTTTTGGGGTTACTTACAGGCTGTAAGCGGCCTAAGCCCTACGTAAAGCGTTTGTTCCCTCAGGACAAGCAGGAGACTATCTATAAGAAACGCATTATAACCTTTACCAGTGGTGGGGGTGGTGGACATATGTCTGCTTCGCGCGCTGTCCGCTCTATTCTGCAGGATAATTATGAGGTAGTTGACGTCTATTTATTGCGAGACGTTTTAGCGCCTTTAGACTTTGTAAGGCAGTTTTCTTTTGAGTATTCTTCTGCGGAAGACCTTTATAACTATTTTATTACCAATCGTTATGTCTGGTTCACTAATACCCTCTGCTCATACGGCAAGTATGCGATGCCGCGCAAGAATAAAAAAATTAGTAAATTAATTGCTGACTTTATCGATATTAATCGCCCCGATCTTATAATATCGGTGATTCCTGTGGTTAATAGCCCAATCTTGGAAGTCGCTAAAAATAAGGGTATTCCTCTTATTATTGTACCTACAGATCTTGATAATAGTATGTTTATTGTCAGTCTTAATTCGGCGCCTACAGATTATGACCTCTATCGCTACATTCTGCCTTTTCCAGACCCTGCTATTATGAAAACTGTTGATCCTGCCGGATTGCCCGCAGACCGCATTATCTTTGGTGGGTTTCCTATACGACAAGAGTTCTTTAATAAAAAGAATGTTAAAAAATTAAAAAATGAGTTTGGCATCCCGCTCACTAAGCCGGTCGTTACGGTGCTTATGGGTGCAGCCGGCTCGTCTACAACCTATGATTATGTACGTGCTCTTTCATGCAGCAAGCATGCAATGCATGTTATTGTCTGTCTCGGGCGTAATGAGTCATTACGTAAAAGCATAGAAAAGATTAAACTGCCGTATCATGTTACCATGTCTATTATTGGGTTTACCGACCAGATGCCAGATATTATGGCCATGTCGGACCTGCTGATTACTAAATGCGGCACGGTGAGTGTTATGGAGGCGGTACACGCTCAGGTTCCTGTACTTCTCGATTGCACTGCTCGCGCAGTAAGCTGGGAAGCGCTTAATGTCGATTTTATAACAAAGCATGGTTTTGGCCAGGCAGTGACAACGTTATCTAAGCTCGATAGTTTGCTTGAAAAGTATCTCTTTGACCGCGAATTCTATGAGACGTGTAAAAATAATCTGAGAAATTTTGAAAAACCGAGTTTTTCAGAGACACTTCCGCGTGTTGCTGAGCAACTCTTGCGCGATGCTAACAGACAAGAAAATCTCATTCAATAATATTCACTCAAGTGCCAGATCGCGTACAAAAAAAATTAAAAACGCTGTTATTCAGCATTCATGTTTTGACACAAAAAAAGTGCGTGTTTAAAACACGCACTTTCTGTAAAAAGTAACTTATTCAGAATTTTATTCAATAGTAAACGTCTTATGTTCACTATGTTCAGCGGTAGTAGCCAACGTTATTTTGCAATTAAATTCTTTTTCAAGAGTTAGCAAAGCATTGTATTGGTGGCTAATCAAATAGTTAAATACCTGTATATGTACAGAAAGGGTTACCAAGCCGTGCAATCTCTTTGCCTGAAGTTCTTCTTCAAGGTAACGTAAAATGGCGTAGCTTTCAGTCTCAAGCGATTTAACTATTCCTAGCCCGTGGCATTCAGAACATGAACGCATAAGCTGCTGAGCAAGTGTCTTGCCAGAACGTTTTCTGGTCATCTGCACAAGCCCAAACTCTGAAACACGCAGAACAACTGATTGGAACTTATCGCGCTCTTTGAGAGTTTTTTCTAAAAATTTAAACAATCTTTGACGGTTCTGGTGTATCGACATATCGATAAAATCGATAACAATCAAGCCACCTATATTACGTAAGCGCAACTGGCGCACCACTTCTTGTGCCGCTTCAAGATTGATTTTTAAAATCGTCTCTTCCATATTACTTTTGCCGGTATAGCGGCCACTATTCACGTCAATAACCGTCATCGCTTCGGTGCTTTCTATAATAATAGAACCACCAGAATCGAGAGATACTTTTTTATCGAGCGCCGCCTCGATCTGCCCGTCTATATCGAAATATTTAAAGAGCGGCATATCGCCTTCGTAAAGCCTTACAATATTGGCGTATTCGGGCGCGCTATTTTTAACAAATTTATACACCGCTTGCTGAGTCTGCTTATTATCACAAATAATAGCCTCAACATCTTTATCCAAATGGTCACGAACGATCTGAAGGCCCATCTCAATGTCTTCATAGACCTTTTGCCCCGGTTGAGCCTTTTGGTAACGCTCATATAATTGGTGCCAGGTTTGAACGAGATAGTTTAAATCTTGTAAAATATCTTCAGAAGGCTGCCCTTCAGAAGTGGTTCTAATAATAGCCCCCATCCCTTGCGGTAAATTATTCAGAAGAAGGTCCTTGAGTCTTTGACGCTCTTCCCGCTCTTCGATTTTTTTAGAAATGCCGATGCGGGGTATATTAGGCATTAAGACGATAAATCTTCCTGGGAGGGTAAAACAGGTGGAAAGCTTCGCTCCTTTTTCATTGATAGGCTCTTTTATGACCTGAACAAGGATAGTTTCACCTTCTTTAAAGATTTTATCGATGCTAATGGGTTGGGAAAGAGACTCGGCGGAGTAGGCTGATGTTGTTTCGTCAATCTCATCCATATTCTCTTGGTCATGCTCAGTTTCTGGGCTGCCCAGGCGCTTGATGGCCAGTTCGCGGTCGATCTCAGAGATATGTAAAAAGCCTGCTCGTTCTTGCCCGATATCGACAAATGCCGTCTGAATCCCGGGGAGCACTCGCGTAACGGTGCCTTTAAAATAGCATCGTTCCAGGTTATTACTGGTAAGAGTATCAAAATATATATTCTGCAAAAGGTTTTGACGCGTAATAGCAATACGCTTTTGCCACAAAGTATCGTTTATTAAAATTTTTTTCATAAAGTTCCATACGGTATCGCCTAAAGACGATCAATAATTTTCTTTTACTTACAGTATACTACCCTATGCATAAAAGAATAAGTAGAAAAGTGAAAAAAAATATGATAAAGTCTGTCACACCAGCAATTTTTTAAAAATAAGGAGATTTGTATGTTCAAATTGAAATTAAGTGGTTTATTTTGCATAGTCTTAATACTTTTTTTAGCGCCATCTTGTAAACAGAAGAAGAGCAAAGTGGTTGAAACTAAAGAAGTTTCTGCCCAGGCGCCCCAAAAATCTGTGTCCGTATTTGATAACGACTTAGAAGCTTTTGTTATCGATGAAGACGAGGCGGCTTTTGGTCCTCAGGAGGGTTTTGCCCTTGTTGATGAATCAGAGAGCGATTTGATGGTTGAACAATCACGCCACGGGTTTATGCCGATTTACTTTGAATTTGATGCAGATTGCATGAAGCCGGCTCAAATGGGCGCGCTTGAAAACAATCTTGCTCGTGCGAAAAAACTCGTTGCTCAGGGCAAGAAGATAGTAATCGAAGGCCATGCATGTAAATTTGCCGGTTCGCCTGAGTACAATATGCATCTTTCTGAACAGCGTGCTCAGTGCGTACACAAATATTTTGTAAAAAATGGCATTCCTGCAGCCAAGGTTACCGTTGTCGGTCGTGGAAGCGAAAGCTGCTTGGTGGGCTCAGGCAACAAAGAGCAGCAATCGCCAAACCGTCGTGTTGAATTCGTTTCAATCGACATTGAGCGACCTATGGCTGCACCAGCTGCATAAAGATTTAAAAAACACATAATACTTAAATAAATAAAAGAATTTGAGAATTAAAAAGGTGTCATCCCGGACTTGATCCGGGATCCACCTTAATCAAATAAAAACTTTAATATTTTCTATATACATATCCGTTTTTGTATCTTGCAATCAGAAAAAGGCGCATGCTATGCTCAAGAAAAATTCTCTTTACGAAAGGCAAGCACATGTTTCTTAGTACCTCTCTGCGATATTCCCTAACAGCGCTTTATACCTTTTTATCTTCAATGATCACAAAGAATGGTCGTATAACAATTACTACAATTCGTGATATCGGTATAGCTCTTTTGATCGCAGCCATTCCAGCGATGTTGTTGTATGGGTATTTTGTCTTTTGCACACACGCCAAACGATATGATATTTAACGTAAGTTGTGTCCTATAAATTTTTCAAAAAAACGCTCCCAATGCTAATATCTTTGTAAATTTCAAAAAACAAGGGAGTAGCAATGGAAGCGCAAATGCAAGCCATTGGCGATAGGTGTGCCGCTTATGTTTATTCTCGTGCGTTATACAGCTCTTGTCGCTGTGATGGTGATTTTATGGTCGAAGTCAAATATCGCGCTTGATGCCCGGTTTGAAAATGTTTTGGGTCCCACACTGTTGATGGTGTATGAAGTATTGTTATGGGGAAGTTTTCTGATTTGTGCCCTCTGGTCCCTCATTACTTTTCAGCGTGCCCTAGTAGATGATGTTGATGAGGTTGTGACAGGACGTATAAAATAAAATCGTAGTAAATTTATATACGTATCCCTTTTGCAAGTATCTCTTTTTCTATCGCGTTTTCTATCGCGACCCATTTTTTTCCGATATTTTCTTTTCTAAGATCGCTCAAATAGGCTTCCTTTAAACCCAATGCGTAGCAGTATATGCCATAGGCAATCGGAATTGACAAGGCGATGGACCTGATGGTTGCATCATTTTTTTCGATAAATTTTTCTCCAAAGAGGTTGGAAAATACCTTATAAGAATCGCTACTTGGAAAGTTATCTGTCTCTTTGAGAGGAAAAGTCAGGCTGAAATAATTATTTATAAAGGCATAAATAGCTGAGGCGTAAAGAAGGGGGCTTGCATGAGAAGCGGATCGGTTTATCCCATCGCATATAATCTGTCTCATGGTCTTATTTTTATCATAAGCTTGTGCAATGTTATTGATTTTTAATAATGCATAAACGCTGGCTATTCCAGCTAAGGGACCTGCGGCAGCGCAAGTAGCATTTATTAAATGATCGTTGCCATTATGTCGAGAGATCTCTACGCCAACAAATGGATGTAATCCTAATATTTTTAGCGAAATTCCAGAGGAAGTATTTTGTAAAGATTAGAGAGGTAGGGTTAAATCTGGATAACCTCCCACATAGACTTTCGATGGCACTCCAGTTAAGGTATAACGACTTATTGCATGGCCCATTTCATGGCCTAATGTAGTTAAACCCGCAAGTGCATATGCTTTAGCTGCTTCTTGTGCGGTGTATTTGGCATGATTCAGAATAGTTTTTGATATAGATTGTTCAGTAGCCCCTTTTTCGGCTATAGTTAACTCGATCTTTGATAAATCTAGTGCGTTTAATGGCAGAGATAAGCCTAAAGATAGTGACAACAGCGTGAATAGTAATTTTTTAAAGTCCATAAAATTCCACCTATAATTAATTAAAGAGCTAAGCCCTTTTTAAGTGTTTCTTGTTCTTTGTCTAGCCAATCAGCGCGTAAATTCCGTAATCTCATTACGTCTATTTTTTTATCAGCTAGGCTCTTTTCTTTTGTGTCAATCGTATCTAGGTAGTCAATTTTTTCTTGAGGAGTTAAATAGCCCATAAGCGATAGTAAAACATCGCGCTGATTGTTAGTAGAGGATAGTTTCTCGTAGAGTAAAGTACTTATAGCATCCTTGCCATATTCTTTGCAAAGTTTTTCTATCGCAAATTTATCAGCATTATTTTCTTCCCATTGTTTGTAAAAAAGTGAAGTTAAGGCAATCCTGAATAGGTTTTTTTTCTTGTGTGAGTAATGGTGCCCTAATTCATGAAAGAGCGCAAAAACCCCATTATTTATTGGGCCACCTATACTGGTCAAAATCTCGTATTGTGTTTTGTTGGAAAGCCGGATTGTTTGAGTAAAGGGATTGTACGATCCTGCGGAATATGATTGTGCTTGTGCGTGCGAAGCTCCTTGTTCAAGGCTGAACTGCACATCGGCGCAATCAAGTTTTTTGGCAATATCTTGGCAATAGTTGAGAATTGTGGCTGCGTCCGTTTCGGCGGCAATGAGTGGCGATACGAGTAGATATGCTATAAAGGTATAAGATATTTGTTTTTGAAATTTCATAAAATCCCCTGGAAATTTATTTATATTATCAACTTAAGTTTATTCTAATAGAAATAATTGTCAATAGGGGGATGAATATATTGGCTAGAATTGCGGTCAGCTCTTTAGGAGGTAAAAAGCTATATACAGTGCCATCTCTTTCTAGTTCCGCATGTCCTTTACCACCAGGGATACCCCCTGGGATGCCATTTATGAGTAAAGCCCCATGAGGATAATAAATATATGAAGCGGTATGCACATCTTCAGGATTTGATTGCAATTAATACTTGTTAATGCGCATAAAGCGCTTAAAATTATCATTTTAAGTTTCATAATTAATCGACTTTATTTGAGTTATTTCGTTTATCTTTTTCTAATTTCTCAATATGTCTCAATAGGCTCTCAGGGTGTTGATATCCTTGCCCTCTCTGAAAGCTAGTGAAATGGCCATGATAATTACGATTATTTCTTAAGTATTCTTTTGTTTTTTTGAAGCCATGAATTTCATATAATTTGGTTGCTGCAAATTGGTCCGCGTAGCATTCTTGTGAATAGGCGACTGATTTGGGAGAAAGGCGCTTATAATCCATAAGATTGTTAATATCCTTTAAGATTGATGAAATGTTACTTAAGTCTGCGGGTAAGTTTAAAGATATATAACTAGATATTACTATAGCTCCTGTTTTAGCCGCATCCGCTAAAATGGCAGATTTTGTTAAGGTTCTAGAATTTTCACAATCATCATAATGGCCCAATTCATGCAAGAGGGTAAAGTCTGCCCAAGTAAGAACAGGGCTCTTGGTTTTTATATTGAATAATAGTTGTTTTCGCTCGGTTAAATGAAGCCAAATAGTTTTAGATTTTGGATTGTAATATCCACTCATTTCTTT
The DNA here is from genome assembly GCA_003165355.1 of Candidatus Babelota bacterium. Taxonomy (GTDB): domain Bacteria; phylum Babelota; class Babeliae; order Babelales; family Babelaceae; genus BOG-1370. Next base: position 9,416 of record PLTG01000049.1, read on the forward strand.
CTGTGGAGCAGCGTTTTCATCAAAATTAAAGGACACGTCACCTAAATTTACTTTTTCTGCGACTTTTTTACAATGCTCGAGAAGTAGAATTTCATCTTCAGCATTTATATTGTTTGACGTGTTAGATAATTTTGTATTCATGGCCGGTATCGAAGGTATGGCTGATAATACAAGAACGAAAAATGTTACTAATTTTTTATAATTCATAAAATTCCCTGGAAATTTATTTATATTACCAACTTAAGTTTATTCTAATAGAAATAATTGTCAATGCGGGGATGGATATATTGGCTAGAATTGTAGTATTGATGGATTGCAGGTTGAATTACTTGCCGACGCAGAATTCTTTAAATACGCGGTCTAGAGCCTGTTCGCTGACCGATTTGCCCGTTACTTCACTGATGCGCTCAAGCGCTTGTTTTAGAGTCCCCCTGCTAAAATAGAATCAAGATAGGCTTATATCGCTATCCCTTTTGCAAGTATCTCTTTTTCTTGCGCAGCCCATTTATTCCGTATTTCTGTTAACTTTTTTTGTGTGTCTTTATGGTGTGAATCTGCGTCTAGCTTGTCTGCTAGATATACCCCTGTGTGAATGAGAATCGTAGGGATAACTATACCTCTGACAATATCTCCATTTTTCAAAATCGTATATCCGCGCCATAGCGACATCCCTATAAGAAAAGACTCTCCAAGGACACCCGGTATTATTGCAAGGGCATTTTTACTTTTTGATGGACCGCCATAGAATTCTATGGTTTTAATATTATTACAACCAAATAGCTTCCCTGAGGTCAAATATGCAGCGCTCAGGAGCGAACTCAGTCTTAATGGTAGGGGAATCGAGCAGATCCTGGTTTCATGCAATGGCGTACCAGCCCTGTAGCCGCATGTAAGTCCATTTCTATGACCTATTATTTTTTGCATATCATCAATCTGATCTGTAGTTGCTTTAAATACAAATCTAAAAAATGGCCTCCCACAGCCCATTGTCGATTTATCGATCATTGTGGATAGCTGTTTAGGGTGTGAGAAGCTATATACAGTATCATCTATTTCTAGTTCCGCATGTCCTTTACCACCAGGGATACCCCCTGGGATGCCATTTATGAGTAAAGCCCCATGAGGATAATAAATATATGAAGAAGTATGCTCTTCTTCAGGATTTTGATTGCAATTAATACTAGTTAATGCACATAGGGCGCTCAAAATTATTATTTTAAGTTTCATGGTAAATCAACATTTAAGTTATTTCGCTTATCTTTTTCTAATCAACGTAGTG
>PLTG01000022.1 GCA_003165355.1 Candidatus Babelota bacterium
ATGCTTTTGAATATACTCAATCCAAGAGCGTGAGGCAATTGTCTTGCGGTATAGATGAAATAATTCTGTAGGGAGAGATGGCTGAGCGGTCTAAAGCGCTTGCCTGCTAAGCAAGAGCTCCGGTAACGGGGCGCGAGGGTTCGAATCCCTCTCTCTCCACCAGTCTTCGCTTATCCGGGCCTTCCCCCTGCGCTAAAGCTTCGGAGGACGGGTCCGGCCCTGTACTTCGTAGCTACGTAAGTAGCGAAGTAGTATCGGCAAGCTTCGTCTGGCTTCGCCACTTTTTAGTTAAATCAAAAAAAGTGCGTAAAAAATAGCAAAAACTTACTAATATGATAATATAAAAATATGCGCCCATAGCTTCCAGCCTTCGCTCTTTCTGAGCTACGGCGGACAAGCAATTGGACAGAGATTGAAAATTCGCTAAAATATTAAATATGCGCCCATAGCTCAATTGGACAGAGCGTCAGACTACGGATCTGAAGGTTGAGGGTTCGACTCCTTCTGGGCGCACCAGTCTTCGCTCTAACGAGCTTCGTCTGGCTTGCGCCATTCCCCGCTCATCCCGCAGGAAAATTATGAAAAAATTAGCACTATCACTCATCGCCCTTNNTGTGGCCATGGCTATTATGAGCTTAAAAAAGAGTACTTACGCTATCTTTTAGAACTAGAGACGTTAGAGCACGGCTATATTCTGAGCGAGAAAGAAAAACATTTCTGGGCAATAAATCAGATGATAAGCAAAGCACCACGCGTATTTTGGCGAGAATTTGTGGCAGGGAGTTTTTCTCTCTTTACCGCCGCCCTTGCTTACAAATATCTTGGCAAATCTGTGAGCGATTTTAGCAAAGCGCTATAAAAATCGAGTTGGTGCGTAACGCACTAATGTATCGCGGAGCTTGCTTTTTGCTGTAAAATCTTTACAATAAATATACTTGAAATAATTTTAATGGAGAGATGGCTGAGCGGCCGAAAGCGGCGGTCTTGAAAACCGTTATTCCGAGTGATCGGGATCGTGGGTTCGAATCCCACTCTCTCCTCCAGTCTACGCGTATCCACGCCTTCAGGCTTGGCACGCTTCGTCTGGCGAGCCATTTTTGGCAAAACGTCGAAGGGCCTGGCTTCGCCACTTTTTTTATCTCTTATTCAACTCATCACGCAATTTATTAACTAATCTTTTTTTACCTGCATAATGGCATACTGCTGCCAGAGCTGTATAAAAAATCCATCCCCTCTGATTCCATAGAAAATTCTGTCCCAAAATTCCGCATATGGTGTCAGCTTCACATGTTGCCATTAACGAAGCCCCACTTACTAGAGCGATTGCTCCTGAAGCCACAAGATGTTAGTCTCTGTGCATTTTTCCTGCAAAATCCATGCTCATTCTACGAGCAAGAATCTCTTTCTTATCTCTGTGGTCAATAGTGTGTGCCATGCCTTCTGCAAACATAGTCCCAATCACCAGGGTGACCGCCGGAACTGCATAGGGTTGTGCCCCCTGGCTGCAACTCAAACAGCAAAGTAGCCCCGCGCCAAGAGTTGTTACCATTTCAGCCTCTTTCCAGCGGCGAATCTCATTTTGTGTGCTACTATTCATAGCCTGCAGAGAACTAGCCGCCATCAGAGTTACTATTAAAATCGCATATATCTTCATGCATGCACCTTTAATGTTAAATAATAAAAAGCGTTGATCAGTATAGGTTTTTTTTCAATTAAAAATCAATCTCAGCTCATTGTCTGCTTTTAAACTTATTTGTTGGCCATATTTTATTCAAGAAATAGCAGGTTACAGCCAATGATGCAATACAAATTTTGCCAGTATTTTGATAAATTGGATCCTGCTCAAGCATGCGACAATCATGGATCCAGCTCTCTTTGCATGGAATCATGATAAGCGCTGACCCGCTAGTAAGCACAAGAGCGCCCGAAATCATACACTCGACAGCAGCGACTTTTAGTTTTGTTGATGCTGCCACTTCATTTCGTTCCGCTTGCGCAGTACGGATATTTTTAAGCACGCACTTCCTGTGTTCCTGCGTATAACGATCAATCGTTTCATCTCGAGCCATTTTGGCAACACGCATTCTCTCAAAGCGATTGGCTGACAGCGAACTACTTACGAACATAATTAAAAATAGCTGTATTTTTTTATACATGTTTACCCTTCTTTTTTTTAATATATAAAACCTAAGAAAGAATACTAGTATTTTTTAAAAACTCAATTTATTCTTCTAGGTAAAAAATAACAAGCCCGAGCATAATCAGCGCGCAGCCAAAAATGTAAGAGTTGTAAACGGCTCATTGTATGGAGTGATCCACTTATACACAGAATTGAAAGCAATAGTCCCTTTTTATACATGTTTTCCTTTAATTTTAAGTAATAAAAAGCGTCGATTAGTATAGGTTTTTTTTCAAGTAAAAATCAATGAGTATGTCTTTATTAAATTTCCTTGCTCAATTTTTCACTAATATCATCTATAGTCCATATTTGATTTAAGAAGAAAGCTGAAGAAGCTAATGACCCAAGAAAAATCTTTCCCTCATGATAAAATATCGAACTTTTGTCCTCACATGCATTACCGGGCACGCAAGGAAGCGAGCATGCAAGACCACTTAAAAAAGCACCTCCCAGAGAGACTATCGCTCCCGCAACGACTATTTGCCTTTGACGCTGCAAATGCGTTATTAATCTCGCATCACGATCTCTTATTTGAACTAATCGTTGATCGACCTCTACAGTCTGCTCATACCTCGGCGGCTGATTATCCAGAGCGTACAGCGAACTACTTACGAACATAATTAAAAATAGCTGTATTTTTTTATACATGTTTACCCTTCTTTTTTTTAATATATAAAATCTAAGAAAGAATACTGTTATTTTTCAAAAACTCAATTTATTCTTCTAGGTAAAAAATAACAAGCCCGAGCATAATCAGCGCGCAGCCAAAAATGTAAGAGTTGTAAATTGGTTCGTCAAGCATGTAGCTAAACAAAAAACCAAAGAGCGGGCAGGTAAAACCTGAAAAAGATAAAAAGGTAATAGAATAATGGGATAAAAAGTAGCCATATAAACCATAGCCAACAATATTAGAAGCGAGCACCAACAAAAGACTATAGCCAACAACTGCGCCAAAGTTACTATAGAGTTCTTGTTGGTATAAAAAATGTTCCGCAAAGCTTAATAATAAACAGATAAACCCGCCAAATGTCATGGTAATACCATTTATTAAACTTAAAGAGTAATGCTTGGCCAGGAGTTCTTTTATTAAAAACCAGCCATAGATAGTTGAAAAGACGGCGATGAAAAGTGAGATCTCAGGGTATGATACAGTACATATATCAGAAAACCCTATCGCGCCAATATCGCAGGTGAAAATAATGGGCAACATGCCGGCAAAGCCAATAGCGAGCGCGATTATTTTTTTATAACTCAGTTTTTCAGAGAATAATATAAAGCCCAAAAGCGCTGCGAGTAATGGCTGCACAGACCATAAAAGATTCGTTTTTATAGAACTTAAATATTTGAGCGCCCANNCCCTGCCATCAGCATCCGTATTGCCGTCAGAAATACCGGGCCGGTATACTGCAATGCAAATTTACCTAAAGGAAACGTAGCGGCAAAGAGCGCATTCATAAGTAAAATAAAAAAAATCTTCATAATATATAAATTTCTTAAAAATTGTTTTAATCTAGTTCTTATATGAAACCAGTTTACCGCAATCTTATCTTTTTGTGTCTTTTTTTCATGAGTATTGCCAGCCTTTGGTATTTCGGCAACCTCAGAGCATATTTACGCATCGAGACGCTTCAGCAGCATCAAGAATTTATATGCACTACTATCAACCACTATCCTATAAGTTCTGCATTACTGTATATACTTACATTTTATGTATTAACGATTTCAGCTTTGCCTACAACGCTTGCTATGATCACCATCGGCGGATTTCTTTTCGGTTGGCAGCTGGGCAGTAGCTATGCCCTAATTGCAATGCTCATGAGTAGCATGACGGTCTTTATTGCATCCCAGAAAATGTTTGGTGTCTATTTTCAACGAAAATATCATCATGAACTGAAAAAGTTTAATCAACTGATGGACCATTACGGTTTTTATTATCTGCTCTTTATACGAACAATACCCCTTATCCCTTTTTTTATTATCAATATCTGCGCCGGCCTTACACAGATTGATAAAAAGACATTCATTATTACCACAGCCATCGGCGCCCTACCGACTGTACTTATATGCAGCTACTTGGGTAGCCAATGCGCATCTCTTGTTGTAAACTTATAACGTTTATTATCCAAAAAAATAGGAGTATTTTATGAATAAAAAAGTTATAGTACTTGCTCTCTGCACCGGAGTAGCACTCTATGCATTCAAAACAAGTAAACATACAAAACCTCAAGCAACAGAGAAAGAAAACATGTCACCAGACAAAGTAACACTTCCATCAGGACTATCTTATAAAATTTTAAAACCGTCAGATAGTCAAATATCACCAGAAGTCGGATCAACCGTGACGGTTCATTATACTGGTTACTTAGATAATAACGGTGAAGAAGGCAAAGAATTTGACAGCAGCGTAGGCCGTGGGAAACCCTTCTCTTTTATTATTGGTGTAGGCCAAGTAATTAAGGGTTGGGATGAAGGGGTAATGTCTATGAAGGTAGGCGAAAAACGTCGTCTTTATATACCGGCAGTTTTGGGTTATGGCGCACGTGGCGCAGGAGCAGTTATTCCGCCACATGCTAACTTGATTTTTGATGTTGAACTTATAAAAGTTTCTTAAAAAATAACGGGGGCGGTTAACCGCCCCCTGTCTTTAATTATTCAAAATAACCTGAACCGACAATATACATCTCTGTTTTATTGTCTTTGGTAGACTTATCAACTGTTTTAACATACACGTTACAAACGCCCTGGTTAAGATCAAACTTTAACCAACCGCCACCTGTTTTTGACACCGCTATTATGCGATCGATGACCTTCACGCCATCAGCATCTTTGACGCCTAAATCATTCGACCAAATCTTATCGAGGTTAATTCCATCGGCAAGACAGATGCCATCCATAGTGTAAACAAAGATATTCATATCGCCGCGCAAGAACCCACCATCTTTACTGATAAACTTCAGCAATGACTCTTCAAGCGGATGATGTTGCAGATAAAGAACAGCATCTTCAAGCATAAAGCGGACATAGCTCTCTTTAGAAACAGGAAAGTAGGCAGCGCCAATAACAAAATCTCCATCTGGCACTTTCACTTTTTCACAATACGCCACTTGGTAACTGTTACTGAGCGCATTGGTCACCCAACCTTTGCCATAGGTATTTGCCATATCAAGTATTTGGCGCGCGACGAACCGACCTTCGCTGTCTCGAGTGTTGACCAAATTGAGGCCGACAAATGCCGGGTTTTTGCTGTCAGCAACCATGGTACCTTTCATGTCGTACACAAAGATATTGACATTACCTTTTACAAATTTTTCATTTTGCGTACTAAATTCCCTAAAGGCAATTTCTCTGCCATTAGCCTTGAGGAAATTAGAGGCCTCTTTCACCAGACTCATAACTGTTTTATCATTGATCTCTGTATAATATCCGCACACGAGCGCATAAGGCTTATTATCAGCCGGATCGACAATTTTTTTAACAAAAACGCGCGCCGGTTCATTTCCGCTTTGCCCTCTAAAATCGTACCAGCCTTCGCCTTTATTTTTTGCAATCTCAATAAGATCACGTATCAAAAATTTGTTATCTGCTGTGACCGCATCGATAAGATTTTGACCAATTAACGCGAGTTGCTCACCATGAGCCACACAGGTGCCGTCAAATGCGTATAATTCCAAATGGATATCGCCCCGCACAAAGATACCTGTCGGGTTGCTGATACGCTCTTTAAGTTCTACAAATGATGTCTTTTTAAGATACTCCACTGCCGAGCTTATTAATTCTCTGACAATATAGACAGATGATATAGGGTATAATCCTGCCCCAACAATGAAATTTTTCTGGCCTATTTTCATATTTTTGACATAGGCGCGAGAATAGCCGCTATTCCATTTGTAATCGACAAATCCTCCCTTTTTACCCGCATCTTCCATCCGTTTGATAAAATCATCACCCTTTTTATTACCAAAATTTTTCCAAAGACATTCCTTCTCAAACCCGCGGCAGTAGCAGTTTCCTTCGCTATCAAATATCCAGACAAATATCTCCCCTTTGCGCCACCTAGGGTCACTCATAAATGTTTTACATGCTGGGGCGATACCATCTTTTTGCTTTTTTATATAATCGATGGCATCATTGACCAGTTTTTGAGCTTGTGAAGATTTCACCTTTATATTTTCATCCATCAAAAGCGACGCAGCCGATTCGTCTGAACGTATGGCAAAAATGGCTATCAACGGCAACAAAAACATATGCTTATAGTTCATAATTAACCTTTCTAATCGCGGCGCTTGCCGGTAAACGAGAGCAACATCAAAAATAAATTTATAAAATCTAAGTAGAGCATTAACGCGCCAAAAAGAGCCATTTGCCTCTGCGCATCATCACGCCCCTGCAATTGATTTGCCAGAGCAGTGAGTCGTTGCATATCATAGGCGGTCAGCGCGGCAAATAAGAGCACTCCTATGCCCGAGATGACGAGATTGAAAGTCTCACTCTGGAAATACCAATTCACCAGCATAGAGATGATAAGACCCCATAGGGCCATATACCCGAAAACACCTATGGGCGATAGATTAATGCGTGTAACATAGCCAAAGAGTGCCATAGCGGCAAACATCCCGCAGGCAACGCCGAATGTTAAAGCGATGCTCTCTTGCGTATATTGTACAAAGATTCCTGAAAATACAATGCCGTTCAAAAATGCATAGAGCAAAAACATAGCTAGTGCCGAGCCAAATGATAAACTCAAAATACGCGATGAGAGCCAGAATACTAAGCCAAGCTGTACGATAAATAGAATAATTAATAAAAATGGCGAGCTCATGAGTGTTACTAAGACAGCCGGGTTTTGATAAAAAATATACCAAGCGGTTGCGGCCGTCACACCGAGCCCCAGACTCATCCACCCAAAAACATGCGCAAAAAATAGACGTAATGTATCGAAAATAGTAGTGTGCATATCCATTCAATTCTCCCTTTTAAAAAGTAAATCTTTGCATTGTTAACTTTAAAAAAATTAGCACCCCTGTTGCAAGAGTAACAGATAATCGTTGTGAAGATATAGAGCTTTTTGGTAAATAAAAAGAGCAAGCAGTGATTGCATAGATAGTATTCATTCTAAGGAGATACCATGAAAAATATTCGTTTATTATTGGGCTTAGGCGCACTTATCGCCTGTACTGGATTTGGCCAATCGGACAAAGATGCCGCGCCACAGAAGCACCATATGAATTATCACGGCAAGCTCGTCGACGTACGCGGCAAAGTATCTGATGTTGATAACATCTCAATATCGGGCAAGCTCGAGACCATAAAAATGTATGAAATACCTCTTGATGCATCGCATGACCCAGCTGAAAACATAACTGTTTTCAATTTAAGCCAGATATATTCGATTGAACCGGCCCCCCGCGAAAAATGTGATATCTCGCACCGTTTTAAAAACAGAGAATATAACGAAATTATTGTCACACTCAACGACCCGGAAAAAACCCAGCACCATTATCTTATCGACGCAAGCCAAAAAATAATGTGCGATCTTGTCACAGGAGCAGGGCCTTTAGAAAAACAGCTTACTTTTTCGGGGATCAAGAAGCTTATTATCACCGGCAAATCTGAGCGGAGTTACAACCAGCTTTGTCCTGCCTCGTCAGAAAAATCGACCGTGTAATCTAGGCGAAAATTGAGAAAGACGTTATACTCATTTTTATAAAAATGTTTCATACATAAGGATTTTTTATGCTTATCATTACCAAAGATACATTGCCGCAAATACAGACATCATCTAAACCGGTCATCATTGATGCCTATGCCTCATGGTGCGGACCTTGCATGTATATGAAACCTATTTTTGAAGAGCTTTCTAAAGAGCTTGGTGACAAATATCTCTTTGCAGAGCTGAATGTTGATGACGCTCGTGAGATCGCTATTCAATACGGCATCAGCTCAGTACCAACGTTTATCTTTATGAAAGATGGCGTTATTAAAAATAAAGAGACTGGCGCTATGTCTAAAGAAGATTTTGTAGATAAAATTACAGAAATTTTTGGCTAAAAGACAGAGGGGCGGTA
>PLTG01000056.1 GCA_003165355.1 Candidatus Babelota bacterium
CAGCAAGATAGAGACCTTTTGAAGCAATTACATTTTGAAGATACAGAAATATTTACTCAGCGATCGTTCAATCAACTTTATAATGAGGCTGCTAGAGATAACAAAAAATTTACTCTTGCAGTGGTGAAAGATGTCGGTTCAGACCGTATTTTTTTCTTTGATTTAGTCTCATTGTTTTCATATTTCGAGACAGCGAAAGATAAAATTTTTGACAATCCACTGACGCGACAAGCGATAGAATCTATACGCATTTACCGTGCACCCGCAGAAAAATATTTTCTTACCCCAAAACCTGAACTGCTGCGCAGAACAATCGGGTCTTTACAGACTTTTAGTAAACCCCATCTACTGAACCGAGATGATTTTGAGTTTGTTGATGAGATAAAAGAAAAACCACATAATGGCTTTTATAACTATATGGTGGAACACGCTATTGATACTACCAACTTTGTGGAGCGGGCAAAAAAGCCCCGCCCCATCAAATGATTATTTTAAGCTTACTTCACCAACGGTGCACAACGTGTGCATAATCCGCGGTCGTCAACATCAACTTCCCAATTCCAACAGCGTGGACATTTAGTGCCCTGCGCCTGCTGCGCGGAAACAAAGACGCCTTTGAGTGTAGACTCAGCAAGATTATCGGAAGCTTTTTTCAATTCAACATGCGATACAATGAAAAATTCACGCAAGAATCTATCTTGTAATAACAACGCATGCAATTCTGGGAATTTATCAAAATGCTCGGGCGCAATAGAGAGCGTAACTGCCGCTTCTAACGAATGCTTGATAACGCCCGCTTCGCGCTGCACCTCAATTGCTTTAAGCACTACAGAACGGACAGCTTTCAAGAATGCCCACAATGCCTCTTGCTCCGTAAAATGCTTGAATGGTGAAAGATCGGCAAAATTCTGCAAATGAATCGACTCTTTTTTATCTTTTTGATAAAAATCGGAAATATGTTCTGCCGTAAATGAAAGTATCGGCGCCATAGAGCGTGTTAAAGTATCCAGAATATACCACAGCACTGTTTGCGCTGACCGGCGCTTGTGTGAATCAGCAGCCTCTACATATAAACGGTCTTTGAGAATATCGAGATAAAAAGAACTTAATTCTTGCGCACAATAATCTGCTAATGCATGAAAATTACCCGTAAAATTATAGCGATCATAATGCATTACCAGATCATGGTTAATCTCGTGCAATTTTCCCAGAGCATACTGATCAATCGGAAGTAAAGAATTTATAGGACTAGATCCTGACTTCGCTAACCCTTCGACTTCGCTCAGGATGAGCGACGGGGAGATTAGCCCATCTTTTTCGATATCAAAATCATATAAGTTTTGTAACATAAAGCGGCAGGTGTTTCTTATTTTTCTATAGACCTCTGCAACGTTTGCTAAAACTACAGGAGAGACAACCAAGTCTCCATCGTTACCCACGCTCGATACCCATAAACGCAAGCCATCAGTCCCCAATTTTTGCACGACCTCATCAGGCGCAACAACATTGCCCAGCGATTTGGACATCTTGCGCCCTTTCTCATCAACGGTATACCCATGAGAAATTATCTGACGCATGCAAGCCTGTTTTTCTAATACTAAACTTGTTAAAAGCGAACTTTGAAACCAACCGCGATGTTGGTCAACACCCTCGCAATAGACATCTGCCGGGAACGCTAATTCGGGTCTCTTTTCAAGAACTGCGTAATGGCTCACCCCAGAATCGAACCAGACATCTAAAATATCCTGCTCTTTTCTGAAATTTTTAGCCTGGCAGCCTGTGCATGGGTCAACCAGAGTGGTCAATTCTTCCAATGAGACAGTATCCCAATATTCAATACCCTGCTGCGCAACATGGTGCGCGATGGCTTTCATAAAATTACCAGACGTAGCAACGGTATCACACCCATTACAGATTAAGGCAGGAATCGGCACGCCCCAGATACGTTGGCGCGAGATACACCATTCCCATCTGTTTTCTACCGTCGCCTTGAGAAAGTTTTGTGCACGCTCAGGAACAAAGGTTATATTCTCTATCGCCTGCAGCGCACGACCCTTCATATCTTGTTGCATCAGGTCAACAAACCACTGCGGTGTGGCGCGGTAAATAAGGCCATTATGACAACGCCAGCAATGGGGATAACTATGCATAATGCTCGATTTGAAAAACAGAGTTCCGAGTTCTGCAAGTTTTTTTATCACCCAGATCTGGCCATCAGTAATCAACATCCCCGATAATTCAGCAGGCTTAATCTCTGCTGTGTAGCGGCCATCTGGACCGACAGGAGAAAATATCTCAAGATTATTTTTTACGCCTACTTCATAATCGATAGGTCCAGCGCCGGGAGCAGTATGCACAAAGGCAGTCCCGTCATGTAATCCCACGCTGTCGTCAAAGATGATAGGTACATTAAAATTTTCAATAAAAGGATGTTGCACGGTCAAGCCAGCAAATCTTTCTGATGGTATTTCTGCAAGTACTTTAAGCGTATGCTTGGTTATATCGGCCAATTTTTGAGCGACTTCTGCGCCAACCACCAGCAAAGTACCATCCATATCAACCAGCTGATACTGGCCATTCGGGTGCGCCATAACGCCACGATTTAAAGGTAGCGTCCACGGAGTTGTCGTCCAGACCAATAGACTAATAGGCTCTTGTATATCAGGGAACAGCTGTTTTTGTGCCGCTGCTTGCAAGGGAAAACGGACATAGAGTGATGGGTCCTTGCGGTCCTTATACTCGATCTCTGCTGTTGCAAGCGTAGTTTGGTCAGAAAAGCACCAGGCCACCGTCTTATTTTTTCGCTCAATGAACCCTTCTTGTACAAAGATGCTCAATGCAGTGATAATCGAAGCCTCGTAACTGTGGCTCATGGTGATGTAGGGGTTATCCCAGTCCATCATGACGCCCAGCTTTTTAAACTCTTCTTTCTGGGTATCGATCCATTTTTGTGCATAGGCACGGCAGGCCTTCTTAATCTCTAAAGGCGTCAGTCCAGCATTTTCTGGGTCTTGAGTAACTTTTAATTCGATCGGCAGACCATGGCAATCCCACCCCGGCGTTACGGGCGTATGCATTCCCTGCATACGGCGTGATTTGGCGACAATATCTTTTAAAATTTTATTGTACGCGTGACCTAAATGAATATGCCCATTTGCATAGGGCGGACCATCATGCAAAATATACTTTTTCGCCCCGCTGTTTTGAGTGAAGGTTGCTTGTGAAAGCTTTTCGTCGTGCCAGCGTTGCAAAAGCGCTGCATCTTCTACAGCGGCATTTGGGCGTATAGGGAAATCGGTTTTAGGCAGATTGAGCGTATCTTTAAAATTCATAGAATATTCCAAAAGACAATAAAAATATTTTTGTATTATTATACCATTATTTTTTACTGATTGCTTAAAAATACCCCCATCTTTTAATTTATTTCAATTTGAACTTAGTTGCCTTATCTCTTTTTTAGTCTATACTTTAGGCAATATTCAAGTTGCCCTATTACTCATATAACTATAAGGTTTTTAAGGCTTATGAAAAAAAATATATTCAAACTTTCTCTGATTTTTTTCGCATTTTGTGCCTTTCAAAAGATAGAGACAATGTTTCATACTATGTCTCCTATGATCCGTTTTGATTCTAAACATCTTGAGAACTTCAAATTCGATACCGCTCATATTATTGAGGCAGCGGAAAAATTAAGCCCTTTAATGGCTCAAGGTGGTATTGTGCTTACTGGTCTTGGATTAAGTAGCGTCTCGTTATATGTCTTGGGTAAACTGGCTAAAACCAGACTAGAAGATGCAAATAGAGGGAAAATAATGCACGATAGCACCCTCGCATTAGGAGCAAGTCTTGGGTTTGCTGCAGGACTCGGCTTAATATGTTTTAGCAGCAAGCTTGCAGCGCGTTCATTATGAAAAATGTTTTTCTGCTGGCAGTCTGCTTACTCAGCGTACATCTTCCGGTAAAGTCAATCATTTTAGAACATTCGCATGATCTTAATCCAGCTGCTAGACAATTTATAACAGCACTCTTTGACGAAGCAAAGATACATCTTAATAATACTCAAGCAAGCTTCAAAAAAGCTGATAAAACTATAGATAAGTTGGCAGAATGCGTCAGCAACGAGCAATTATCCAAGATTGTCACGCAGGCCGGAATTGTGCTCACTGCAAGCACCACGGCTGTATTATCCGCCTATATCTTGTATGCAATTGCGAAATATGAGTTTCAAAAATCCTACGAGCGAGCAGAAAAGATGAGTTGGCGGATGAAAAGTGCGGCGGGGATCACAACTGTCTTCTTTCTAGCAAGTATCGCCGGGCTTCTGCAGAGTGCGCAGATAGCGAACTATTATACCCATTAATACTACTCTAAAAACGAGCGCAGCATCCAGGCCATTTTTTCATGCCGTTCCATCATGTCGCATAAAAAATTATTCGTGCCGGCGTCGCCAAGTTCCATAGTGGCGTCGACTTCCTTACGGATAATACGGATAATTGTTTCGTGATCATGCAACAATATCTGGAGCATCCCTTTTGCCGGCGGATTTTCACCAGCATTTTCAAGAACCTCCGCATACTGCAAAAACTCTTTTGCCGTTCCCGGTGCCACATGCCCCAATGCGCGCATACGCTCAGCCACCTCGTCCACTATTTTTAAAAGCTCTTCATATTGTTCTTCTAAAAATAGGTGGAGCGGCTTAAAATCTGAACCGACTATATTCCAGTGGAATTTGAGTGTTTTAATATACAGAATAAATTGATTACACAGTATAAAAGATAATTTTTTACTTACTTGATTTCGCGTCTCTTCATTCAGCCCGATATTTGGATGCATCATAATAAACTCCATTTTTTATAATTTATTGTACTGTACCAGAAACTGATAAAGAAACGCAAGTCTTGAGCAAATATTGCATCACCATGAATTGTCTCCTTATTCTTAAAGATGGGGAGAACATAATGGGACATCTATTTATTATGCTCGGGCTTATGCTGCATGCCGCCATATATAGTGTGCCAAAGCAGTCTACTCTCGAGCCTGTTGCGTTGAAAAATTATGCCTTAATCAAGTATCCGGTTGTTGATCTATTCGGGTCGGCCACCTTTCCTGATGGACCCCTTCCGGCATCCACAAGAACACATGTAATCTGCCCACGTATTAATCAGGGGCTGTTTAATGAAGTTTTTGAAATCGAACAGGTGGGCCCTCACTCAACGGCCATCATTATACCCTGGGCAATTTATGGGTACGATTCATCAGGCAAGCCACAAAACCGATATTGGGTTGCTACAAAAAACCTTCTCACGTTGTCTGCAATTCCCACCCAATACTTAAAAGAAATCCCTTTATTTAATTCGTCTAAAAATAATATTACCCTTAAGCGCCCATTTTCGGCGCCGGATGGCGTCACCTATTCTATAGGCACTCAATTTGCGCTCAAGCGCCATGATGCTTCTTATGCATATGTCTCTTGTTTTGACACAGTTACCGCTCAGGTAAAAGAATACGCGATTCCAAAATCACGGTGCATTATGCACGAAAAAAATTCAAGACTCACAGGACGGCAAAAGTTTATACAATTACTTACCGGTTTTATTGATGAAGTCCAACAACACTTTCCAAAAAACACTATCGCATATATATGGGGGGGCAGCAGTTTTACTCGCAGTTATACACCAGAATATTATGAGGACGCATCAGGCTTTCATCGCACTGAACAAGATACTGGCCCCTTGAGCGGATATGATTGTTCCAATCTAGTCCTGCGTTTTGCACATATGGCTCATGTCCCCTATTATTTTAAAACTACCAGCATGCTTGAAAAATATGGTAAAAAATTTACTGACTCAGATATTTTGCAAGAAGGCGACCTTATTTGGTTACAAGGGCATGTAGTGATTATAAGCAACCTCGCAGATACTCTGGTGACGGAAAGTTGCGGATATGAAAACTTTGTGGGCAAAGTGCAAACCATCAGACTTTCTCAGTTACTCAAAGGTATCAATACCTGGCAAGATCTTCTGGATGCTTATCGGCACAATAAGCCCGTCATGCGGTTAGACGCGCATGGAAATAACTACAAAGAATCCCCCGTAAAGATATTCAAGCTGATCTAGGAACAATCACATACGCCAATCGGTAACGGTTTTCCCAGGTACGCAAAAAGGGCGTGAGCGGGTAACGCTTAAACGTATCCACAACATTTTTTTCTGCCGTATCGTGACATATAATCTCCCGTTTACGCATATCAATTCCCACCACCGTAATCAGATGGCCTTTATCGTACGCCTTGGGGGCACCCGGTAACGCCAGCGCAGAACAGATACTTAAAATTACAGGATGCCCTTGCTTCAATAGCTGTATAAGATCTTTTAATGATGCTAACCGTGTGACATAACAAAGATATTCAGGCAGATACACCCCCGCCATAGCTGTATTGAGAGGCCAGCTGCCACAGGCGTTCAAATTTGAATCATATACCTGCCGGGCAAGCGTCACCAGATCTACCGGTTCATGACGGCAAAACTCGATTACTTGTGACAAAGATGCCGGCGAGCACCAGCCACTACTTTCTGGATAGTCTGGTATATGCTGTGATATCTGCGGAACATCTTTTATCATTATCGGCCGCATATTCTTAGAATAACTATCGAGCGCTTCCGGTTTAAAACGTGCTAGATCGCTCGCGCATACACTGATACTGCGTAAAACTTGAATCGATGCGCCATGAAGAGCGACCACTTTTACCCGGAACTGATGGTACTTTCTTGCCGGAACGCCCTCAAAACGGACATGTACGTAGCGAGCAGGAGAATTTTTATCTTTTTCAAGAAACGATCGGCTTATACCAGCACCCCATTCATACATTTTATAGGTCGACCAGGTATGTTTTTTTTCATCAAACACCTCAAGAAAGAATCTCAAATATCCGCGGGTTGGCAGAGCGGCGTTCCAGGAGACCAGCAGCTGGTTAAATGGCTCATGTACCTTTTTTTCAACAATAACACTCTGTTTTTTATGCATAAAATTTTTAGGGAAAAAATGGTATGTCTCTGTCCAGTGAGCATCTAACCTATTAAAAAATAGTACCATGCAGCACATACTATAAAAATTATTTTTAAAAAAACTTTGCATCACAATCACCCTCCTATAATCGATATCACTATAAAGCGTAAATAAAAGTTGCATGCAAACTAAAGAATTTTCGTAACTACCAACGTCACCAAA
>PLTG01000044.1 GCA_003165355.1 Candidatus Babelota bacterium
CGAATTTTCGCCCCTCAAAATGACTCTTTTAAATCTTATTTATGCGATTTTAATATCCGTAATAATAGGCAGATGGTCGCTTTGAGCATTATAGTAGACATAACTTCCTAGAACGGGGAATCTAAATTTGTTATTAAGATAGATAAAATCGACGGCTGTGCCGGTCCAGGCGGTGAAGAATGGCGCTGGCATATTATTTTTACTAAAGCTGTCAACGAACCCATATTGTTTAAGTAAATCTAATGCTGCAGTTGAAGGGGGAAGATGGGTTATAGCTTTTGTGATATTCGTCACGACATTCCATGCCTTCTTATCATTAATTTTGTAATCATAATCTTCTGCACGTACAGAATTGAAATCTCCCGCAATAATATAATTTCTTTCTGGTTGTGCTTGCGTGGCTTCTATTATTTCTTGAATTTCTGCACTTCTTTTTTTACCCGAATTATCCCAAGCGTCCAAATGTACCCCAAATAGAGTAAGATCTTTTTGCCCAGGCAGTTCTAGTGTAGCCCTTATATAGCAGCGTTTTTCGTCTTCACCTAAATCGGCATTAAAAGTTTTACTTATAACCTCTTTAAAGGGATATTTTGAAAAAATAATATTACCATAGGGCAATTGTGTCCAAGAACCCCCGGCATCACAAAACGATGCTGATGTGTAGCCTAGTCTATGAAAGTCGTTTGTTATTTGTGATGTTTCGAATGCTTTTTTATCAAAGAGCGTGGCCTCTTGAAGAATTAAAATATCTGGATTAATCTCGTTTATCATTTTGATTATTCCTTGATAATTACTCTTGTCGTCTGAAGGATTTTTCCATTGGCAGACATTATAAGTCATAATTCTTATTACATGATTATCTTTTTGATGCTTCGGAATTTTTTTGTTCTGAGGAGCATATTTTTTGCAATCATTACTGTAGCTATCGATAGCGGAAGATCTCTCCATTGTTGTTCTTTTTTCTGCAGACGATCCTGATATCTTGGAGGGTATAATTGAAGGGATAACTTCTTCCGCCTCTTGCGACTGCATAAAAGTATAGTGAAAAGTTTTTACCAGTGCGTTAATAAAATTATTAACAACATTCTCTAATTTATCTGAAACATAGTTTGTTTTTAGGTCGATATTGAAATTTAAAGTATCGTCCGGCGTATCGGTGATTTCAGATTTTAAAGTGATAGTGCCGACACTATCCTTGCCGGCTTTAATATCTAAAACGAGGGGCTTATCAATTTTTTTATTATCGTTGAGCGATAATGTATCATAACTAATAGTAATATTATCTGATGCTATCACCCCAGATATAGCTTTTTTTAACAACTCAATTTGATTATTAAAGTTCTGCTCCGGGCCGGGAGATAATTTGCGCATGCCATAAAGGTCACTCCCTGGCTGTGGGACCCCAAGCATCGTTTTAGGGGCTGATAGACAGATTAAATCTGCAGCAGGCATACACGATAATAATGCATAAAGAAGAAGATGTTTTTTTATAGGCAATGTCATTACTCTATCCTTTTTTTATGAATAACAATTCCACGTCATGAAATTATAATAGGATATTTTATGGGCGTAACACAATAAAAAAGGGGGCAAATTTTGCCCCCCCAGTAA
This sequence comes from Candidatus Babelota bacterium, assembly GCA_003165355.1. Lineage (GTDB taxonomy): Bacteria > Babelota > Babeliae > Babelales > Babelaceae > BOG-1370. The sequence goes on from PLTG01000044.1 coordinate 1,612, forward strand.
ATAGTGTTAGTGACACGCCTGAAGCGTGTTACTTTATATACGTATCAATTTCATCGATAAAATCTTGCGGCTCTTTATCATTAAGGGCAGAAGACCATTTTTGGATAATGGTTTCAGTTGCCGGGTCGATTAAAAGAATAGTAGGAAAGCCAACGACGCCAAACTTTTTACGTGCTTGTGCGCATTCAAGATTATCGCTTTGCGTACAGTCCATCTTTACAGGAATAACGCGCTGCGGTACTTCTTGGCAGATAAGTTTTTCACTGAAAAATTGTCTTTCCAGTTTTTTGCATAATGAACACCATTCTGCAGTAAAATCGAGAAGCAAGAGCTTTTTCTGCTCTATCGCCTGCTGGCGCATGGCTTCATACCCTTGTTGCCATTCTAGTTTTTGTGCAGGTACGGCGAGTGCCGCTCTGAAAATGACACGGTAACTTTCAGTCAAGGTAAATGCTGCAACCAAACAGAGTGCAACCCCCACTAATTTTGAAAACCATGATTTATAGGTAAAGCCGTAATAGAGATAGTAGCTTGCAACCACCATGATATAGATGCCCAGCAGGATATAATAAGTCCATTCAGGCATAAACGAACGGATATAGTAAATACACATGCCAAGAAGTAAAAAGCCGAATACTTTTTTAAATTCGATCATCCATTTGCCGGCACGTGGGAGCACATGCAATGATGTTGAAAACGTACCGATAATAAGTAATGGAAAGCTTGAGCCGATGCCAAAGACAAAAAGAAGTAAAAAGCCAAGGACCGGGTTTCCCAACCCACTGACAATACCTAAAATCAACGCAAGACCAGGTGATAAGCAGGGTGATGCAACGGTGCCATTGATCATCCCAAAGGTGAACGCAGAAAGCAATGAGCCGGTGTTTTTATGTCCTTGGCGCGGTTGCATAAAACGCGGTATATACATTTCGTAAAAGCCGAGCATTGAAAAGCCGAGATAGGCAAAGAATAAGATGATAGGAACAATAACAAGCGGGTTGGTCATGATAGAACCAAATTGCGCCCCGCCGTATGCTGCGATCATACCCAAAATAGCAAAGGTCATAGAAAGCCCTGCGGTATAGGCAGACGCTAATAGAAAGCCGCGTAAAAAGGTATGCGCTTTATTTGCTTGCAATATCCCCATGGTGATAGGAATCATCGGGTAGATGCAAGGAGTCAAGCTCATCATAAGGCCGATAATAAAGGCCAAGAGAAACTTGAGAATAAGAGGGAGCTCTTTGTCTTGGATCCATGAAGTAACATAGGTGGTCCAACGAGTAAATTTCTGAGCGAATGAAGATTTTTGATACTCTTTTATTGGCGGCTGGGGCAACGTGAGTCCCGTTTTTATAGAAGATTCTGGGGCAATTTCTGCTGCCGGTTCTTCTGTACCGGTGAGTTTGAAATATGCTTCTTGTGGTTGTTTATTCAAATTTGTTGAATAGTGCATATGGATAAGCGCATGTGCAGGAATTTCTTGCGGTGCATCAACAATGACGGTAAAAATAACCGATTGGGTATAGACCGGCTCGGTCTTTTTTGAGCGTGGGTCGAAATAGGTACTTGGCTCTTTAAGAGCGAACCATTTGGTTATACGGACAGAAGGGATATTTGTTGAAAATTGTAATGAGTTATGGAAAATAACTTCATCTGGTGCAAGTTGGCACTCTATTTCAACACGCGTTTGCGTTGCTGAAATCTGCTCCATTTTGAGCTTCGATTGCATGCTCGAGAGTGCATTGAATGCACATAAGGAAAAGAGACAGGCTATGAGTTTATAGTTCATGGGTATACGCTTTCGTATAGGTATGTAAGTTTAATATGTTAGTTTGATAGCTTAGATTGAAATTACAAAAATTAAAAGCAACGAGATGCTTTTTGTGTGTTCTTTATCGCCCTATGCGGGCAGCATAAAGGGCCAGGTTTTCGGCCGGCCCTTTAATCCCACCGATCACTAGCCGTGAGGCTTTGGGAAAACCTACAGCTCTCGACATGCCCTATCTCGCATAAAGCTTCGTTAGGGCGAGATCTCGGCTGGAGTTTTTCCTCGATTTTTTATTTATAGCATTTCTCTTATGGTTCGATATACCCGCTCATCCTGAGTGATTCGCTGTAAGCGAATTGTATCGAAGGGCGCGGGCACTTAACGAAGAGAAAAATGTCATGGACAAAGGATCGTTTTTTATAAAAGCCTAATTGTTTAGAAAAACTGGCCTGCCATCTCCTTCGACAAGCTCAGGATAAACTCCGCTTGAGTGAAGGCGGAAGCCGTGGATACGCGAAGACTGGTGGAGCTGACCGGGATCGAACCGGTGACCTCATGAATGCCATCCATGCGCTCTACCAACTGAGCTACAGCCCCTTAAAGAATTTTGAGAATATATTACTGAGTATACTTTTAATTTTCTTAATTTCAATAAAAATAATCGCGCCAACATTCTCATTTGAATTAACTTTATTCTTATATGGACATTCTCAATAATAGTGAGTAGATTGTATCAGTTTTTAAATTTAAAATTGATCTTGTTGTTGATTATTAACGTAGCAAAAAAAATAAGCATCTGGGAGTAATACGTGTTGTCCATTCTATTTTTCAAAAAATTAATCCACTTTCTTGTTGTAAGTTGCATCTTGGGGCATGTAGTACTACTGCGCGCCATTCCGGACGATGAGAATGATAAACATGATGTATCTTTTATATCTACCTTATCTCCATTTAATCATCATAGTGTTCCCCTGCAGTTTGAATCCATTAATAATTTGCCGATAGTTTTTGACGATCAAAAAATGATGTCAATTGTAGATTATCAATTGGATGGGGCATCTATCGGTTATCTGATAAATACTGACGAAGGGATGTGCTTTAGAAGTTATGATCCGCGTTATCGTTTTTCATTGAAGCGGCCTCTCAATACGGGCACATTTGTCATTGATATAGCAGGGGAATTTGCATTTCAGGCGTCTGTAAAATCAAGAGCTTCTTCTCTTAAAGGTAGATCGATAGAGTTTGCTCCAGATATTTCTTTCACGAGTGACGAAGATAGCATATTTAATCAGGTTGATTATGTATCATTAGCCGAAACATCACGCTTAGGTGTCGGCAGGAATTTGCAGGCCGATGTAAAAGATCTTAATCTTCAAGGCGATTGTTCTGCTGGGAATTTTGCCCTCTTTAATGTCAGTAATAACGCTGCTCTCAATGGCTCATTGCGAGCGCCAATCATATCTGTCGACAGCCAAGGGAAAATTATCTGTGATTCCCAAGCAACTTTTTCCGTAGAGCGATACTTAGGCTTAAAAGCTAAACACGATATTGAGTTTGCTGGTAATGCGGTGCAATGGGGTCTTGAAAATCACCCGGATGAAACATTTGATGCGGGAATTTTGTTGCAATCACAAAAAGGCAATATTAAAGATACGGGAAGCGTAACAGCAAAAAATGGTGATGTCACGTTGCTGGCTCATAATTATCTAACGCATAAGGGTAAATCGAGTGCTTCGGAAAATACATTAATGCGCTCAAAATTTCTAACCAACTCTGGTTCGATAGATTCTAAAAAGATGCATCTCAAGGCGGATCGCTCATTTTTAAATTTCGGATACATCACTGCCGACAGTACCGCAGAGTTTGATGCCCTGATAGCACTGAATGTTTTCGGCGGCCAGATAAACGCTAAAACTTTGATATCACGGGCTGGAATCGATTGTAATTTTCTCGGCCTTTATAGAGTTCAAAATGCTCATACAACTTCTTTGATAGGGTGCAACGCAGGCCTTTTTTTACCACAGTTTAATTCATATAGTGATTTTATTACGCGCGACAATCTTTACAAAGTAGGAAGCTCTCTATTTTTCAAACTTGCTCCTGGAAGTGTGAATACAGTTTATGGGATGGGAAGAACTCTCTACAATATTCCGGCCATTTGTTATCAAACGTATGATCTCTGCCGGCAGGCACGATTGCTTTCTACTCATCCAGATGTTGGTGTAAGCGATTTGATCCCACTGATATGTGGCGCAAAAGATGTAGTTCTTCAGGCAAATAATGCATTAGGTCAAACAGTGCCTCTTGCTCAGAGCGGCTGGAAGGGCTTAGGCTCGCCAAGAGACTTCAAAGATTTACGTAATTTTGCTGCGTCAAAGTATTTTCAAGATATGCAGGATTTTGATATTTCAAGCAGCCTTAAAAGTATTGATATAAAAAAACATTTACTCAAAGGTCCGGCAAGCCCATTAAACCCTTTTGAAACGGCTTTAGGTTTGGTAGAGGCTGTTGGGCCGAGCGCCAATAAAAATGCATTATTAAGCGTAAATATTGGTATAGATGCAGGAATAAGCGGACAGTCATCAAGTGTATGGCACATTAACGGCGGAGCTTCTCTGTTTGCAGGTATTCATGCGATAAATACCATCCAAGGAGTTAATTGGGGGAAATTGGGTGCTGGCGCTCTTGCTGTCCATGCGCGTGAGAATTTTTATAGTTCAGGCAAGTGGGCAGGCCTTTTTGGTATACAAGGTTCAGTATCCGCCAAAAATTTAGAAACTGCTGGCAATATGAATTTCGCACGAAAGCTTATTTTAAAGGCTCAAGAAAAAGCAGATATAAAATCAAAAATGCGGGTCGGTGGTGTTGATGTTCAAGCGCAGGATGTTCTTTTGCGTAGCGATTGTAAAATTGATGCTGGCGGTGCTGTGAATCTTATAGGCGACCAGGTTACAACGGAAGCAGATATACATGCCCAAGAGGGGTTTATTGATGCAAAGAATATAAAAGCCGAAGGCACAATTGATTGTGCCGGTAAGCTCGGAATGCGTGCGCAAGAAAAAGCAGATATAAAATCAAAAATGCGTGTTGGTGGTGTTGATGTCCAAGCACAGGATGTTCTTTTGCGTAGTGATTGCAAAATTGATGCGGATGATGCTGTAAGCATTTTAGGCCATCAAGTTACCACGGGAGCATCCATACATTCCAAAGATGCTCACGTGGCGGGCAAGTATATTAAAACTACATCATCATCTCATATAGATGCTGCGACATTAATAAATGCTGAAGAGGATTTGTGGGACGAAGGAAGCTACGCGGGAAAAATGCTTTTTGAGAAGGCTAAGAATATTACGACTACTGAAGAATCTCATGTTGCAACTGAGTCAGCATATGTTAAGGCAACTGATAAGCTTATAGAAAAAAGAAAATATGACGTAGAGCAAGATCTTGCTCTTGAAGCCAAAGACATGTTTTTGGAAAAAACTTCCGATATATCTGCTGAAAACGCTCAGATAAAAGGACATGAAATTCTCAAAAAAACGGGAAGTGTGAATGTTAAAAACACCCTAATAATGCGTGGTAAATATTTAATAAATTTAGGTCCAACATCAGCGAAAAAGTCTTGCATTAATTCGGACCGAGTGCTAATGAACACAAATATTGTGAATGCACGGAAAACAATAACGGCATGCGGTGAATATGTAGTGGAAAAAACACCTGCGCCCATTCGTCACGGGTTATGGATTGCTGGGAATATTTTTGCTGACGCCGCTTTGTACACGGCGCAAAAAATAATAGTGGCGAGTCGGTATGCACTAGATAAAACCCCAGAATCCGTTTTTAATGCTATGAATGCTGCTGGTAGAACCGCTCTCAAGGCAGGTATTTATACCGGGGAAAAATTAGTAACATGTGGCGAATATGTATCTGATAAAACTCCAGAGCCTATTCGTAAAACCATCGCTCATGCAGGGCATGCAGTTTATGATTTTGTGCCCCCACGAGAAGCTCGCCCCACGTGGAATGAATGGTGGAATTCGACTGGGTCTGTGAATGTTGAGGAAAATTTAACCATAAATGCCGGTATATCATGGAGTCAAGGCGGTCAGATTTCGGCTAAAAATTTCACTACCAACTCATTGATCGATTTTGATTTGTTGGGCCACTATGATGTGCAAAATTCTAAAACAAATGCGGTTATTGGACTTAATACTGGGTTGCTTGTATCGCATATTAAAAAAATCGAGTGGGACAAAGTTGCGACAAAAGATAATGCGCTCATAGCTGCAGAAGTTCTAGTGGCCTTTGCGGCAAAAAATTCTGCAGCACCAGCGTACTTAGCATACAAAGGGGGGAAACTGGGACTTAAGGGTGCAAAATTTGTTTATAAAAATCGTGATATGGCTATTTTCAAAGAAGTGCCTGAAAGCTATACTCGCGCATCTGTTCTTTGGAATAGCAAAGATGCGGGATTAAGCGATTATATGCCTTTGATATGCGAAACAAAAGATGTTGCTCTATCAGCTTATCAAGACATATCGACAATGAGAGAAATTGGAGGTGCTGCTTATCAATGGTATAGTCCTGAAACAGGAGTGATAGAAGGTACCGATTCGATGCCTCAGGCAGTTCAAGCTGAACCAGAAAAAACTATCTTAGAAAAAGTTGTAAATAAGTGCATTAGTCAAAATTTCAAGCTCACTCCAGAGCAAAAAAAGGCATTGGAGCTTACATCTTCATTTGCTTCAGCGTTCGGCCCCAATGTAAGTAGAGATGTTTTATTCGATTTTAATTTTGGTACTGTACTAGGCGTTAATGGCCAGTCACGTAGCCTCTATAATGTTCACGGTGGTAGATCGGGATTTGCTAATAGCTATTCGCTGCAAGCATACAGCGGTGCCAACCTGGGTACCATAGCAGCGGCGAACGTTGCCATAAGTGCAGCTAAGCGTTACAAAAGTACCGGTCAAGTCGGTAGTATAAATGGATCGATTACTGCGGATGAGTTGGATATCAAAAATAAAATTTACGCAATCGATCGCATGTCACTTCATGCTCGTGTGCAGGCTAAAATTGGAGGAGATGTCAGCGGTGTAGGCATTAAAGCGCCGAAAATTATCTTAGAAAAAGCATGTATTGATAATAGAGACAAAGCTGTACATGTTGTAGGGGATATTGTAGAAGGTATAGCTGATATAAAAGGTCAGGGGGTTAATGTTGAAGGCAAGCACCGTGTTGACTTGCAACTGGGCAGTAGCATTGATGCAAAAGGTGGTTACGTAACTTTGATATCAACTGATGGTCAGATTGTTAGTGATGCGCATATAACTGGTGCGGGAGTCCATTATAAAGCGCCAGAAGTTAGTTTAAAAAGCAACAATTCCATTGATTCTAAAAATGGTACTGCCATTATCGACACTGATTCTTTTGTGGCAGCAAAAGGCTCGCATATTAAAACAACAGAGGGCACATATTTAAAAACAAAAACATTAGATAATCAAGGGAGTGTTGAGGGCTCTTATGTGGTTGATTTTATGGGGAATGCCGATCAGTTACAGAGCATTGGTCAGCTTGATGCGAAGAGCGGGCTGTTCCATTACCAAGGAGCTATCCGTCAAGATGGCGACGTAAACAATCTTCCTAGCGCAGATGAACTTGCCAATGGTTCGGGGCAATGGGGGAGCATTTTCAACCAGAGCGCAATAACTTTCGATGCCGGCAAGCAGACAGTCATATTCAAGCAAAAGCATGATATGCCGCATGCGCTGAGTGCTCGAACGGAAGGTGCTTTGACAGCACATGAACTTTTATCTTCTGACAAAGATCTTGATTTGCACGCAGGCAAGACATTGCAACATGCCTCATTGAAAGCGGGCGGAAATATTACGCGTTCTTCAGGTGAGTCGATTGTTGCCAAATCTACTGTAGAGCGCGTAAACGATGGCGCCGATTACTCCGACCAATTGGATCAGGTTAGTATCACCGCAGGCGGAGCATCAGTTGCACATGCCAAAGATGATATTATACAAATGGGAGTTAAGACACATTCGGGCGCAGGCGGTACCCATTATACCGCTGGTGGGGTCATCAAAGATAAGGCACTCACCCTTGAAAATCACCAAGAGAATCATCATATCGTTGAAGGTTCTGAGAGGCACACTCAGTTTACGCAAAATAAACCAGCCGTGCCAGAGCACTCTTCAGAAGGTGCTTTTATTATGCAGGCGGGCAATAAATACGAATCAGATGCGCCAAAGATTGATTCAAAGCAGATACTGCTTCAAGGGAAAACGGGTGGCGTTGTTATCAATGAAGTGCATTACGGTAGTTCGTATAGTGAAGACTATAAAAAAGATGGTGGATGGGTCACTTCCGCTGAAAATGGTCATGGTGAGCGGCGCATCGAGGTTTCTATAGGCGCGAAGCTTACGAGCGATTCGCCACCCATAATGATATCTGATAGCCATGTGTCACTGACTAATGTGAGCATTCATGCACCAAAATTGGTCATCGATGCACCGGTCGCCACAATCAATCTGGGTACAAATAGTGATGTGTCATCACATATCAGTGAAAGTCGTGGTTGGATATGGAATTCTCATGAAGAACGTGCTCATAAGAATGAAACATTTTCAATACCAAATGTATCGGGGATCATAGAAAGCTGGGCGCAAGAAACTCGGGTAGAGACTATTCGTGGCCAAGCTCTCGATTTTGCACAACGGATTACACATGATAACGGTACATTAGTTGATGATTGGGTAAATGAATCACATGCTCACGTTGATAACTCTGAACATAGGCTTACGCCACAGGCAACTGCGGTACTTGTGTTGGCAACAAGCATGGCTACAGGTGGAATCGCCTCATCTCTTGGTGCGGGAACTGCCACAATCCTGGGGTGCCAAACTGGTAGCACCGCGGCACACGTTATAGCGGGTATGACCAGTGCAGCGCTCAGCTCTGCGTCTACCCAAGCGGTGCTTGCACTAGCTGAAAATAGCGGCGATATCACCAAAGCTGCAGAAAGTCTTGCTCGGCAAGAAACTTTTAAGGCGATGGCGCTCTCAGCATGCACTG
>PLTG01000045.1 GCA_003165355.1 Candidatus Babelota bacterium
AATAAATTATGCTATGCGTTCAACAGTGAAAACAGCGTTGGTTACAGGTGCAGCGTTGAAAGGGGCACTAATAGTAGGTAAAACAACATTGTCAGCAGAAACGTTTACAACAGTAAGCACTGCTCCTGCTGGTAATGGAATTATACCAAATCCTGTTACTACCAATGTTTCACCAGTTACTCCCCCACCTGATGCTATTGAGCTTTGAAATGTTGCGCCAGGAATAGCTACACCATTCGCTTGCAACTGGAAAAATAATGGATCAGTAACAAAATATGGCAGACCAAGAACAAGAGCCTCTAAGCGATATATACCCGCATTAACCACTGTGATTCCTGCCGCAGTATCCACTGTGCCATTGTTAACAAATGGAGGAATAATATTGAATACAACTGAACCACCAGGAACGATAGTTTGGGTAATAATAGAAGCTATAGCGCCATATGCTAAATCACCACCAATACCAGGGACACCAGGTGTTCCAATAGCAAGTGAAATTACTGGCTGGCTAGCAAGTGTAAGCACGCCATCGATTAATGCGTCTCCACATACACGTAGTTGCTCGTTAACACGCAAGCAATCGATTTTCTTAACGCCCTTTGTTTCTGCATCATCCATAGAGACAGATGCTTCTGCATATGCGCGCACCATGCCGACTATAGTGAGCAAGCTCAATGCTAATTTAATTTTTGAATTCATGGAATCTCCTTAAAAAAAATGACATCAAAAACAGTTCTATTGTTTGTATAACGCATGCGTGATTTAAATATCAAGAGCTCCAAAAAAAAGGGCTGTCAGAATTAACTGGCAGCCCTTTTTCAACTTAGTTATAAATTTCTAAATTATGCAGCAATGCGTTCAACCATAAGAACCGCGTTAGCTATGGGTGACGAGTCGGTTGCAACCCCGGCTTGCAAGACAGCTGGTGTTCCCGTATTAACAAGTGTAAGCACGGCGCCAGCAGCTAATGGTAGTAAGCCGAATCCAGCTACCAAAACAGGAGTGCCGACACTGGCTGAGATTGAGCTTGAAAAAGCAGCAATTGCAGGAGCTCCATTTACATGTAATGAAAAAACTAATTGGCTTGGGCCGCCGAATTCAGCAGACCCTAATACCTCTGCCTGTATGCGATATATACCGGCATTAATGACGGTGATATTGCCTGGATTTTCTATTACACCAGAAGATATTGGGGCATTAGTACCGAAGCTCACTGGAGCGCCATTAGCAATAGTTTGGGTAATAATAGAAGCTATAGCGCCATATGCTAAATCACCACCAACCCCAGGTGCACCTGGGGTTCCTAAAGCTGGTGCTGGGCAAAGGAATATGTAAGGTGCGCATAGAGAACCAGTTGAAATTATGTCACCAGCAACTAATGTTCCTGTCACGATAAGATTTCCGCCAACTGTTTCACTGCCAGCTACAGATACGCTACCTGCAACGGTAAGATTGCCATCGATAACTTCATTTTCACATACACGTAGGTTTTTAACACGTAGACAGTCAAAATGCTTCACTCGTTTTTTTGTTGCGAGTGTCATCACAGCGTCGCTGAAATCAGTCTCAGACATCTCGGCAAACATGCTGCCAAAAGAAAGAATAGTGAGCGAAGCCACTAATAATTTAATCTTAGAATTCATACAATCTCCTTTGAAGATATAAATGGGATAACTACTTTCAAAGGTATAACTTATGTATTTTTAAGTATCAAGAGTTTTTTCATAATTTTTTTGCAATCACCCAATATCCCGTTGTACTCTTAAAAAGAGTTAAAGATTTTTTACTATCTTGAAAGTGTATATGAACTTAAAAATTATCTGCCTATTCACGCTTATTATGGCCCAGGCACATGCATCGGAAAATAGCGTAATATCGGATTCAGAAATTGAAAAACGGCTTAACGAATTTTTGGAAAATGCCCAACCAAAAAAAGTGAAGATGGACATTTTTTTCTGGAATATGTTTGATGTTCAAAAAAAGAAAAAAGATCCGATTAAATAATCGCTAGCCCTTCCCTTCGACAAGCACAGGGTAAACTCGTTTATGCCGAGCGATTATTATTTTTTATTCTGCATTGCGCTTGCTAAATTTTTCAAATAGAATATGCTAAGAGAAATTAGTTCTACTCCATATCTACAGGAGGTGTGTCATGATCAACACACTCTTTCTCTGGGCAACCCTTATTATTTTGGCACTTCTTATCGAAATGGGCGCACCCGGTTTATTCTATTTTCTTTCACTCGCGATAGGCTCATCCGGCGCAGCGGTATTAAGTTATTTAAACTTTGATATCACGACTCAACTCGCAGGCTGTCTGGTTATAAGTCTTTTAGCGCTTATAGTACTACGTTACGCCGTTTCTCGTGACAGCACGAATGCTTTGGCAACAAATACACACGCATTAATTGGCCAAAAGACATTAGTGATAGAGCAGATAGCTCCTGACAAACCTGGGCTTGTGAAGATATATGGTGACACGTGGCTGGCGCGTGAAAAAAATAATCACGATGTCGCAATTGGGGAAGAAGTTACCATTATTGATATTCAAGGCTGCCACCTGATAGTTCGCCGGGGCTAACCCTTCGATACATTCTACTTCGCTCTCGAGCTTCGTAGCACACTCAGGATGCCTATTTGTAAAAATAAACATTTAACATACTAAAGGAGTCATCATGGAAATGACATTACTCACCTACGCAGGAGCAAGCGTAATCTTTTTGGCAGCATTAATCGTTCTTTTAGGACTATTTCTGCTTAAATCAATCTACTTGGTGCAACAGGCAGAAGCCGTAGTAATCGAGCGATTTGGTAAATACCACCGAACTCTTGGGGCAGGGATACACTTTGTCGTACCTTTTATGGATGCGGCACGCACGGTATCGTGGACCTATTTTAGAGAAGAGGCGCGCAGATATTACCGTTACCTGAAAACATTATCGGTGATCGACTTGCGTGAGGCAGTGTACGATTTCCCTAAACAGAATGTTATCACCAAAGATAACGTTACCATGGAAATTAGCGCATTGCTGTATTACCAAGTGACCGACCCTAAACGAGCAGTATACGAAGTCTCCAACTTGCCAGAGGCGATTGAAAAGCTTACGCACTCAACATTGAGAAACGTGATCGGCTCTATGGACCTTGATGAATCACTTATTTCACGTGACCAGATTAATATGAAGTTACGTTTAATTCTTGATGAAGCGAGTGACAAATGGGGACTCAAGGTCAACCGTGTTGAACTTCAAGAGGTTAACCCACCTGCCGATATCCGTACCGCTATGGAAAAACAGATGCGTGCTGAACGTGACCGCCGTGCTGTGATTTTAGAGGCTGAAGGGTTAAAACAGGCTGCGATTTTACAAGCAGAAGGCCAACAGACGGCACAAGTTCTTGCCGCTCGCGGTGAAGCAGAATCACGCTTGATTAATGCAGAAGCTGAAGCTACCGCACGCTTGCAAATAGCATTAGCAGAAGCGCAGGCTATTGAGCGCCTTCAAAATGCACTTCCTCATGGCGATTCAGCACAATATATGCTCACTCAGCAGTATATTAAAACGCTGCCGGTTATGATGGAAGGCAAAGACAATAAAATGATCTTGGTGCCTTATGAGGCTACTGCGGTTATGGGCTCTTTGGCCAGCATGAAAGAGCTTTTTGATAACAAAAAATAATGCTGAAATCGGTGTAAACTATTTAAGGCGGGTTCTTTCAAACCCGCCTTTTTACAAGAGACATTTTTTATGAAGAAAAAATTATATTATGTATTATCTATCTTATTTTTTGTTCAAATTTTGCCGACAGAAACAGCAAAACAAAGTTTCTATCATTTTCAGTTAGAAGTGTGTGACGCTTCTACTGTACCCGTGAATTCAATCCTCAATGAAAGTCGTGTCAGCTTTAGATCTGAACCACTTTATACGTTTCCTTCCATAAAAACTTGCGCATTAGACGCATTTATTAATCCCGGCACTCGAGATTTAATAATAGCTTTTTTAAATTTTCCGACAGATGAAAAAAAATACCGCGTCTTACAATTTTTAGTCAGCCCCCCCATTGTGGCCTTCTTAAAACATAATAGCGTAAAAACGTGCTATATCCCCGAGTCAAAAATTGAACAAATCGAAAATGAACTTGGTTTTAAAAAAATAGATGATGGTTACTGGCATAAAGACCTTTCGGCATCATAAGTATCTTAACACTTCAAAAGCTATCCCCCTTTACGACATTCAAATTATTGACAATTATAAAATATTATTGCCATACTTAAAATGTCTAATTATTGTCTAAAACGGGGGATAGAGAATGAAAAATAGAATAAAATGGCTACTTTTGGCAGCTTTAGTAGTGGCACCGTCACTCTACACAGCCGATGAAGTCGAAACCACTAAAAAAACGCATAAAAAGACCGGTCTTCATGGCAAAAAACGTGCAGAGACAGAAAAAAAGTATAGCAAAAAAGTAAAAACAACGGCAGCTGGTGAAAAAAAGGTTACCGAAAAGGTGAGTAAAAAAACGCCTCGGTCAGAGACAACTGCAAAGACTATTAAAAGAACCAAAGCTCAACCAGAAAAAGTAAGTAATTGATAAGGCCCTTAATCGGGCCTTATTTTTAAAGGGGAAAAGGGGACAGACCATGAATACTTACCTACAGAGATATTTCATACTCATGCTCAGCTTAAACGTATTTTCTTCCCTTGAAGCGGTGCGTTTACGTTTTATATTAGAAAACAATACCAAGTCGAATCTTTTTGTCTGCTTAAGAACCCATGACTGTAACCCGATGATTGAGGCGCCCATGCCCCCGGGAACACGGGAAAATATTTATACTGAAAATTTTAACTCAAAAATCACCAATTTCACCTTCAAACTTCTTACCAATTATGAAGTCACTTCATACAGTGTAATCTACCACCCCCGAGCAAAAACGTTACAATTACAAAAAAACGGACTCATTTTTGATGAAATAGCCTACGACGCGACACGAGTCTCTTACCCACCTCTGATAAAAATTGATAAAAAGCTCGACGCATATTTTGCGATGGACGAGATCTATAATATCAATAAAAAGACAGGCATGAACTTGCCAAATACCAATGGCTACCGACCGAGTCTCTATTTAGGAAATAATGGCAAAATAGGGATGCGCCGGGACCAGAACCGCTTCTGCCCTAAAAATGCCCCAGAACGAAAAAACCTTGCGAGTTTAACATCTTACGCAGGCAGATGCGAGCATGATCTGGTGCATGACAACCTTAATCCATTTTGTAAAAAGCGTAAAATGCGCAGGGGACGTTTTGGGCAAAACAGGAATTGCACCCGATGCGCATAATATTTTTCATTGCCTGTTTTCTTGTAAATCAATGCTACTCGCTTGAACAGGGCAGCCTCAGCCCTCGCAGCGCGCGAAGGAACCTATTCTCGCGCTTGAGCCAAATACAAAACAGAACTATTTGGGAAAATCACAAAGAGGAAATGTTTAAATATATTGAAAATGGCGCGCCTATAAATGCGCAAGAAGGCAATAACTCTATGCTCTCGCTAGCGGTGGAATTTGACGATATCGCTATGGCAGAAAAGCTCTTGAAGCGTGGAGCAAAGACCGATACAAAGCTCTGCGCATATAGCGATTCTCGCCACGCTTGCCTGGATGAAGATTTGCATCCTCAAAATACCCTCTTTTCCAGAGCGACTTCAGCGGAAATGGCACTATTACTTTCGCAGTATAATACCCCTGATATACATCCTACATTCAAGCCACAAGTGCAATCTTTAGATCGTTAAAATAAACTAAAAGGGCCCGGTAAAATTTACCGAGCCCTTTATATTTCTAAAGAATAAACAACTTATACATTAAAAAGTTGTTTAAGTTCGCGACGCGCAGTATCAACTGCATCAGAACCATGAGTAGCATTGTATGAAATATTTTCACCAAACATCTTACGCAATGTCCCAACTGTAGCTTTTTCTGGATTAGTTGCACCCATGAAATCGCGCCATTCTTGAATAGCGTTCTCTTTTGAAAGTGCCATAACAATAACCGGTCCAGCGATCATATTGTCAACTAATTCACCAAAAAATGGGCGCTCTTTATGAATTGCATAAAAATCTTGCGCATCTTTTTCTGTGAACTTCATCTTCTTCATATGCTCAATGGAAAAACCATTACGCTCAATAAGTTCAATAATCGCCCCACTGGTTCCAACTTCTTGGACTGCATGTGGCTTGATTATAGCACAGGTTGTTTCTACCATGATCTTTCCTTATTCTTCGTCGCGTGAACTTTTACGAGCAGCATGCTTTTCAAGTTCAAGTTGGAATTGTGATTTACCTTTAGGAGCCTCTTGCTGTTTACGCTGAGACTTGTCTTCGGAAGATTTATTGTAAGCGGCAGATTTCTCTGGCTGTTGTCTTCTGTTGCCACGTTTTTCAACATGTTCTTCAGAACCATTAAGCGTCAAGCCAAGTTTATGATCTTCTTGACTTACTTTGATAACCTTAAATTCAGCAGCTTGGCCTACTTTAAGAGCATCTGCTTGCGCTTGCGGGAATTCTGAAATATGCACAAGGCCTTCGATGCCAGAAGGAAGTTTAACAAAAGCGCCAAAATCGGTGATTTTCGTTACTTCACCCTGAACAACAGTCCCTACTGGATATTTCTGTTCAATGTTTTCCCATGGATTTTCAGTCAACTGTTTAATGCCAAGAGATATTTTCTTCTTCTGCTTATTAATATCAGTTATAATAGCTTCAACTTCATCACCCTTTTTAAAGATGTCAGCTGGATGCTTCACATGCTCAGTCCATGAAAGGTCTGAAATATGCACAAGCCCATCAACACCAGGCATGAGTTGAACGAAGATACCAAAGTCAGTAA
The DNA here is from genome assembly GCA_003165355.1 of Candidatus Babelota bacterium. GTDB lineage: Bacteria > Babelota > Babeliae > Babelales > Babelaceae > BOG-1370. Next base: position 6,881 of record PLTG01000045.1, read on the forward strand.
TGTTACTTACCTTACCGGTAATACGTTGGCCAATAGTGAANNACTTTGTAGTGTTTATGAAGATCAGTAATGCGGTCTGTCCAAGAGATTTCAGAAATGTGAACTAAGCCTTCAACGCCTTTTGCAACTTCAATAAAGAGACCGTAGTCTGTAATGCTTGCAATAATGCCTTTAACTTTTTCACCGACTTTAACAGATTCAGGTAAGTGTTCCCATGGATTACCATTAAGCTGTTTAATGCCCAATGATATTTTTTCATGCTCTTTATCAAGAGTAAGAACTTTAACCGTGACCGTGTCACCGATTTTAACCAATTCGCTTGGATGAGCAATGCGGCCCCAGGTCATATCAGTGATATGGAGTAATCCGTCTACGCCGCCAATGTCAATAAAGACACCGTAATTGGTGATATTTTTAACCGTTCCCTGAATAACTTGGCCAACTGATAATTCGTCAAGAACTTTTTTACGAGATTCTGCACGTTGTTCGCCAAGGAATTTACGACGAGAAATAATAACGTTTCCACGTTTTTGGTTAACTTTGATAATGTATGCAGTAATTGTTTGGCCAACAAAGGTATCAAAATCAGCAACACGTTGCACNNGGTTTACCTTCTTCAAACATTTTCATAATGACTGCCCATGCTTTTTGTGCTTTTGCTTTTTCATAAGACAAAATCACATTTCCATCAGCATTTTCTAGCTCATCGATGATAACTTCGATCGGTGCGCCAGGGGTTAATTTTTTAAATTCGTGTTCACCAAATTCATACAATGGAATAAGACCATCTGATTTGAATCCGATATCCACAAGCACGCCATCGCCGCTTGTACGTAACACAACACCTTGAATGATTGAACCTTGTTTATAGGTATCAAGAGTACCGGCATATAATGCATCAAGTTCTTTCATTTGATCGGCATTAAGGGCGAATTCTGCAGGCATAATGACTGCCTGGGCATGCGCAAATTGGCGAGGATATATACGTTCTTTTGACATCAACTGCTCCAAAATCGTCCATTTCTGCGGCAGTTTGTGCAAAAATGGGTTATAAAGATAATAAAATACTAGCTTTTCCAGTATAAACCAGTTAGAAAAATTATCAATTNNCCGCCCGCCGCTCCGCACGCTACCGTGCATACTGCATATAAAGATCGCAGTTCCCCATTATGATTCACGCGAGAGCCTAATGCTTTAAGTCTGTCTTCACGGCTTTTAAATTCTGCGGCTTGATCTTTATCTCTGAATACTATATCCCCAGCTTCAATCCATGCAGCGCCTGCTTGTGATGCAGTTAAAAAGAGCTGCTGTTGTTTTTCGAAAGTCGATGATTCATCTGCCTTAGCCCGCTTATAAACCTGATTATAATAACTAAATTGGCGACAGTTCTTAAAACCTTGAAATAGGCAGACCGTGGCGCCTGCTCCAAGAGCAATATTTCGTATATCATCCGAGGTAACCAGAGGCTGGGCGATCAGGCCAGTAATAGCAAAAAGCATTAATCCATATTTCATCATTATATTTTCTCCGGTAAAAGTGCTGCAAGCTTAGCTTTTAGTAATGGACTGGCATCAATAAGAGGCTGATTTGTTGCTGCAGCGACTAAAAATCTGTTCAGTTCAACCAAAAGCCCCTGAAGAACATGCCAGGCTTTGTCTTCTTGCCCTGCAAGCGCATATAAAACTGCTTCATGGCAAACATTTTTATACAGGCCCCGCATATATGCTTCTATCATTAAATATTCTCTATTTTTTCCATCCGTTATTTCAAGAACGGCAGTATACGCCTTATAGCAATTAGCCTTGAGTATCCCAAGGGTGAACTCATTGACAACGACTCCGGCTTGTTCACAGGCAACTTCTGGTTGATTCGCCAAAGCAATTCCGGTAAAACTGGCCATAACTATTAAAAGTGAGATATTTTTAAAATTTTTCATCATAATTCCTCAAATAATATTGATCTTTTTGAAGCATATGCTACAGCAGGCTATATAAATTGACATTATTTCCTACTCATCCATTCATCCTTATGTACTACAAAATTGCGTATCTTTTCATGATAGCGTATTGCTCCTAGCGCTTTTTCTATTTGATCAATTCGAAATCCATCAAATTGCTCTGTAATTTTATCCACTTTAGCAGCTAATTTTTCACAAGCAGCATTTTTAATGATCAGGTTATTAGAATATATTTTTTCTATATCTGCATCTATTTCACTGTCATCCAAAAACCATCGCATATCAATATAAAGCATCTTTTGAACGCCTACATGATCAATTTTTAAGGCCTCTTTAAATAATTCTTTATTAAAACGGCGACCATCCAAATTATTAATACGATCTTGCTTTTTTGATTTTGGCACAAACCACCATTTAGCTACGTAACCATATAAATTGTAAGCCGAGTATGCACTCAAACCAAGCAATCCAATTGTCGCAGCTTCACTGTTGTTTTTAACCATAGAATTAAGTCTGTCGAAAAATCCTGGTATCGCTTGAATGCTATTTGCATTCATCGCAACCAATAAAACCGCTATTAATATATGTTTTTTCATAAAGAATCCCTTATTTTGTCTTTAAAATTCCATGTATAATATAATATTTTTTTTAAATTTCATCGAATTTGAGCCCCATAAAAAGCCCGGCTTTCACCGGGCTTTTTTTATATCTTTATGTCCAGATGAACACCATGAAGTCTTAAGTTTTTTAAAATTGTTTTCAATTTTTCTTTCTGAACGGCTGCTTTTCCCTTAACGCCAGATAGCCAATAATGGCATTCATTAGTCAGCATCCATAATAAGGCTGCAACTGAGCCACTGAATATCGCTCCGCCGTCACCGCCCAAATCTGAAGAGCTACCTCTAAATGGCTCGTCCCAAGTAGCATACATATATGCACCACACCCTAGAACAAAACAGACGGTAGCACCAACCACAGAGCGCTTATCTTTTTCTGCCTCTTCATTTGTTACATATTCATCGAACTCTGTATTGACGAGATAGAAGTCAGAAAGGCCTATCAATACCGGTTCATTTACAGCTTCTGGCTGATTCGCAAAAGCAGGCACTATAAGGCTCGCCATGAGTATAAAAAGCGAGATATTTTTAAAATTTTTCATCATAATTCCTCAAAGCATTTTAACATTTCTTGGTTGTAGGATATCTTATTTTTACAGAAAAATCCCGGCTTTCACCGGGCCTTTTTTATATCTTTATGTCCAAATGAACATCATTAAGTCTTAAAGTTTTTTAAAATTGTTTCTAATTGCTCTCTCGCTTGTCTTTTCTGCCAAGCTACTTTTTCACCAGCGTCAGATAGCCAAAAATGGCATTCATTAACCGCCATCCACAATAAGCCTGGAACTAAACTGCATAATACCCCTGCAACAGCATACGATTCCACAGCTTTGCCATTAACGGGCAGATCATCCCAGGTAGCATACAGATATCCAATCCATCCTGGAACCATACCAATAACGATGCCGTTCAAAGAACGCATATCTTTTTCGTATTCTTCTTTTGTTTCGTACACATCGAACGCCGTATCGACATAATTGAAACCAGAAAGATCTATCTCCATTTCCTCATTGGTGACTGCTTGCTGAGAGGCAAAAGCGACTCCGGCAAAGCTCGCCATGAATATTAAGACCGAGATCTTTTTTAATTTTTTTATCATCATAATTCCTTACGCTACCAAACGAGCATCATCAAGACTTAAGCGTCTTTTCAAAATTATTTTAACTTTCAGAGCAGCTGCAGGAAGAGTGCTTACCGCAGCGCGACTAGCCTTAGCTGCCGTTAAGCAATCACAGAATGCAGTAATATCACGTATCTCTTCAGCATAAAAACGCTGACTCAAAGACGGAGCATATTTTGTACGGTAATAGATACCTGCACGCCATAAAAGATCATTTTTAATTTTCGGTATATCGGCAATCGCGGTGTCATTAACTGCTTGTGTTGGATAAGTTATAAACTGATCCAGCTTTCTGCATTCTTTGATAAGCATGCCCGGCAATACATAATTCAAGTATGCCACACGAGCTGCAACAACTGCTGCAAGCGATACAGACACTTCCGGGTGGTTATAGGCAAACTTACCTGTTCCAAGCACAGCATTACCTACCACACAAATAGCATCTTTGGTAGCTGAACAGACCTCAACAACACCGTTTTTGGTCATAACAAGACCATTTTTGGTAGCTTCAGCCGTTTTGCCAATAGCAGGAACAATCGTTTCATTCCAGCAAACTTGAGCTTCTCCAGCTCGCTCAGAGATATAGTCTGCAGCTTGAGCCGCTTGCTCACGAGCTTGGCCTGCCAATTCTTTAGCGTAATTTAGGGCCTCTCTGCGCGTATCACCAAAAGTAGCGTTATCAAACTTTTCAGCCCAGGTAGACGCTGGCTTGTTTGCATGCGCCATTGCATGTGCCAATAAACCTGCATTACTCTGAATCTCTATCTTGGCCAAGGGCACAACTGCCGCCGGCGTTTGAACTTCAGGAGCAATGGCTACTGGGGCTACGGGAGCCGTTATAACTTCTGGAGTAGATAGTGCAGGAGTAACTGATGCTTCTGTCGCAACTTTTACGGGTAAAGGCTCTAAGCCACCCTCTAACTTTTTGCCAAACAGCGCGCCATATATAATTTTTGCTGTTTTTCTTGCAACACCAATATGTTTTTGGCCGTGAGCAATAACCTTTTCAGCGATTGATTGCGCCGCTTCGACCTTTGAGGTGATGATAGGTTCAACTGTTTCACCTATAGCTCTCCAGCCATCAACGTCTACCGGGTTTTCAACCATATTATTGAGCAATGCTGAAGTATCTTCATAAAAAGAAGATGCTTGCGTACAGGTCATGGTCGCAAGAGTTTCAGCTTCTTGATCTAATGCATACAGGGAACTTATCCCTATACAAAGTAAGAGTAATAATTTTTTCATAATAATAATACCTCCAATATCAATTTCTAATTGCAATTATACCAATATGGCTACCCGAGTCAAGTTAAAGAACTTGGTTAGGGTAATCATCAAATATATGGGTATAATGATAGTATATTATAGATAAAAAAATATGTCTTTTGCGCTTGGATATGTCTTCAGGGCCGCGCAATTGCCATTTTTGAGCCATTTAAGCACAAAAAAGGGCCGTATCGGTAAAACTTACCAATACGGCCTCAGGTTTAAAACCTATAAAAAAACTGATTACGCAGCTTTTTTAGGAGTTTTAGCCGTGTAAAGCTTGTAGCCAGCATATGCACTAGCCGCAACAGCGATAGCGCCAACAGCAGCAACAGCGTATTTGTTGTCAGCAACAAAAGTAGTTGCAGTTTCTTTTGAAGGAACTAAAGCAACAGCTTTTGTTGAAAGTGAATTGAAAAATGCTTTAACTGATGTTGTAGCCGCAGAGCTTTTATCAGAGATAGCATTTAACATTCTTGCGTAGAAAGCAGGAGCTTGAGTAACAACCTCAGCTGTCTTTTCGCTTACAGGAGTAACAATAGCTGCGGCTGCGTCAACAACAACGTCCATTGCCTGTTCAGCAACAGTAGCAACTTCAGAAATTACAGAAGTTTCAGCAGCGACTATGTTTCCTGCACAAGCAACCAACAGTGCCAATGCCAATAATGTATGTTTATTCATAATAAAGATTCCTCTTCGGTTTGGTGTTTTTGTTTTTTATTCAATGTGCTCAAAAATATATCTTTGTCAAATTAAAGAATTTAATTAAGATACCTTTGGCAAACATAAGCGTATTAAACTATATCATATGAATATTAACTTGTCTTGCATAAAACCAATACTAGTTATAGCAGATGTTTTTGCCTCAATTGCCCATAATCGCAAAAAAGGCTTAAATAAAAACCCCTATACAAAGAGAGGCGCCCAATTAAATTGACAAAAGATAATATTTATTTATAATGAGATTATTACACATAGAAAAAAATCAATTTTTTACCCACTTCTTACCTATAAAGAACCTGTATTCATGATAAGTTTTAAAGATCTTAATCTCTCTCAAGAGACCCAGCAAGTAATCGATAAGCTCGGCTTTACCGAACCTACCGATATTCAAGCAAAATCAATTCCTCTTCTCCTTTCCAGACCTATGGATTTCCATGGCCAAGCACAAACAGGAACGGGTAAAACACTTGCTTTTGGACTACCTCTCTTGGAACGTATTGATAAATCAAATCGTTTCACTCAAGCCCTTGTGGTTGCGCCTACACGCGAATTAGCTTTACAGATTTGTGATAGCTTAAAACCATTTGCGCAAGCTTCAAACATATCCATTACCACCATTTACGGCGGTAGCTCAATGGAAGAACAAATTAGAAACCTTAAACGCGGTGTCCAAGTTGTTATTGGAACACCTGGTCGTCTTAATGACCATTTACGCAGAAAAACATTAGATATTACTTCTATTAAGACATTAGTGCTTGATGAAGCCGATATTATGCTCGATATGGGTTTTAAAGAAGAAGTCGAAGACATTTTAAAACATGCGCCTAAAAACCGTGAAATCTGGCTCTTTTCTGCAACCGTAAAATCAGGCATCAGTGATTTGATGGCTACCTATATGCATGATACGCAAAGTGTCAAAGTAGCTAAAAAGACTACGGACATCGTGACAACTCAGCAGTTTTACTGTGTAGTTACTATGCGCCAACGCCTTGCTGCGTTACAACGCTTTATTGAAAGCGCTACAGATTTTTATGGCTTCGTTTTCTGCCAAACTAAAATCCTTACTGGTGAAATCGCCGAACAACTTATCCGTGCAGGATACAATGTTGGTGCACTCCATGGTGATTTAAGCCAAGCGCAACGTAACCTCGTGATTAAGCGCTTCAAATCTAAAGAGATCTCTATTGTGATTGCAACTGACGTTGCAGCACGTGGTATTGATATTGCAAACCTTACGTATGTAGTAAACTATTCATTACCTGAAGATCTTGAAAGCTATGTACACCGTATCGGCAGAACTGGCCGTGCTGGTAAAACAGGTACAGCGATCACCTTTATTAATAGATCTGAAATGCGTGCAATATCACTCATTCAGAAGAAATTTAATTTCACTATCAATCCACTTGATGTTCCTTCAAAAGAACAGATCGTTAATTCTCGCTTGAAGATAGCGCAAGAATATTTAGCTCAAGTATCTGAATCACACATTCAGCATCACGATGAACTAAAATCACTTGTTACGCAACTTTCTGCTGAAGAATTACGTGATATTATCGAAAAGATGGTTTACGATAAATTTATCAAAACTATCGACCAAGAAGAGAATATTTCATTCAGCTCTACTCCTCGTGAAGGCGGCTTTGAAGGACGCAGTCAAAATGACAGCGGCTTACAAGAATTCTGCCTCGGCGTTGGTGTTGATGACGGTGTTACTCAAGAAGATGTGGTTGAATATTTAACCGCTACAAAACTTATTACTGCTGATCAGATCGCTAAGATTCGCGTTATTAAACGTAAAACCTTTGTTGAAGTCCCATCTGCAACTGCACAGCCATTGGTTAATGCACTTGCAAACACATCACTTGCTGGACGCAAAACACGCATCACTATCGTAGAACCTCAAGAAGGTGGACGCGGTGGCTTTGGTGGCGGCGGCGACAGAGGCGGATACC
>PLTG01000055.1 GCA_003165355.1 Candidatus Babelota bacterium
GCCACTGCGTAGGGAGAGCGTGGATAAAATGGTGTTGTTTCGCGCTGAGGAATTTCAGCGACTTTACCATACAGTTCACTGGTTGATGCTTGGTAGAGTTTTGTTTTGCCTTGCAGACCTAAAATTCGTATAGCCTCTAATAACCGCAGTACGCCGACGGCATCTGCTTGTGCGGTATATTCGGGTGTTTCAAACGAGACGGCCACATGGCTTTGAGCTGCTAAATTATATATTTCATCTGGCTGAATTTCAGAAATTAAGCGAATGATATTGGTAGAATCGGTCATATCCCCATAATGCATTATCAAAGACGGGTCTTTTACGTTTTGGTTGGCGATAATATCGTCGATTCTGGAGGTATTTGATGATGATGCTCGCCGTTGAATGCCATGGACTTTGTAGCCCTTGCTTAATAATAGGCGTGTAAGATAGGTACCGTCTTGGCCCGTTATGCCGGTAATTAATGCGGTTTTATTATAAGTAGTGTTCATAGCCTTTGATATGCAAATGTTCAACCACACGGTCCATAGTGTTACTGTGTTCCGTGTTCATTACTACAATAGTGTCATCTGTCTCTACCACACATATATTTTCCACGCCATACAGCACAATTAATTTATCCTGCGCAAAGGCCCGGACATTGTTGCAATCAAGCACCACAACATTTTTGTTAGGGCTATTTTTCTGGGATTGATCAATGAATTGTTCCAGGGTTCCTACATCAGTCCATGAGAATTTGCCGTGCACAACTACCGCGTCATGCACCTTTTCAACCACACCTTTATCAAAGGAGATTGGGGCAATATCGTGGTAGCGGCCCTCTTTAACCTGAGCATAAAGTTCCGGCATGTGGCGCATGAAAAGTTCGATAAAAGTTTGTGCGCGGGCACAAAAGATACCGCAATTCCAGAGCATGGTGTTCATAGAAAGATACCCTTGAGCGACTTCGCGCGACGGCTTTTCGTGAAACGACACGATATTAAATAGATCGGTAGCGCGCAAAAAATCATCATGGCCACGCTCTATATAACCATAAGCGGTTGAAGCGTGTGTTGGCGTTATCCCGATAAGTGCCAGACGATCATTGTCTGAAACATATGAAAGAGCAGCGCATACTGCAGCAGAAAAGGCCTGTTGCTGCGAAACAACATGATCCGCGGGTGCAAATAACAGGGTCGCACGCGGATCTGTTTGAGCTATCTGTAAGCAGCTTAATAAAATTGCTGCGGCAGTGTTTTTGGCAATAGGTTCTACGATTATTCGAGAATCTTTATCAATTTTTTCTTGGATATCTGCCGCATATTCTTGAGTGGTAACAACAGCAGTATGAGTTATAAAGGGAATTTCTTGTAAGCGAGCAAGCGCTTGTGACAAAAGAGAAGTTTGTCCGAAGGGAATAAGTTGTTTAGGAAAACCGTGTCGGCTTAAAGGCCAGAGACGTTTTCCACTACCACCTGCAAGCACGATACCATAAATATTTTCCATTTATTTTTCCTCGCCTTTTTTATTAAGCTCTTTTAAAAAAAAGCTTTATGAAGTACGCCGGGGCAGCATCTTAAGAAACCTGCACAACGCGCACCTGTGCATGGAGACATCCGATGATGCCTGGGCTGTACTGTGCATAACATAGCATATACCCCAATGTTAGCAAGAAAAAAATATTGTTATCGTATCTGACTCGGAGTATACTTCCTGCAATAATGGTAAAATTCAGAAAGAGTATATGAAGTTAAAATTCTTACTTATCTTTATCGCAGCCTTTGCGGTTCGCGCAGCCACATTCTATTTCTACGTCGGCGAGAATGAACGCTATTGCCAACCAGATACGCAAGGCTATACAATGCCGGCCCTGGCGCTTTATCGCGGTCTGGGTATGAGCATGCCAAATGGCCATCCTGTTTTTTGGCGCACTCCCGGCTACCCAGCTTTTTTAGCGCCCTTTTGTGCATTTTCAGAAAGCCCAGCATGGCAATTTGAAGAGCATGAAAAAGCATATAAAATCGCCCTCTGGGTACAGATAGCCTGGTGCTCGCTATTACCTATTTTGTTATATATTTTAGCGCTGCTTATAACGGGTTCATTGCTCATAGCGCGCATACTAGCTTTTATTGGCATTGTCCATCCGGGCTTTGTTCTTGCAAGCACTTTCTTATTGACTGATGGACCAGCTCAAATATTTTTTATCTTATTTCTCATTTGTTTATTAAAAAATGTCTACGCAAAACCCCGGCACCCCTACTGGTATCTTGCAGGTGCGGCACTCTCATTAAGTTTGTATACGTGGATGCGGCCGATGGGGCAATTTGTAGCACTTGCTTCGCTACTGGTTTTTTGTTTTTTCCCCATTTCTGTGAAAGAAAAAATCAAACAAGCGCTCTTTTTTATAGTGATTTTCAGCCTTTCTATAAGCCCCTGGTTTATAAGAAATTATCAACTGACGGGCAAATGGTTTTTCTGTCCACTTTTTGGGCTCTATTTTAATGTCTTTAATGCCCCCAAAATACGGGCACGTGTTGAAAATATTCCTCATGAACTTGCTTGGAAAAAGCAGTGTCAGGAGGCCGAACAAGAGGTGCTGAAAGAATATCACCAGTACGCTCAAACGGGCAACCGGCAAGTTGTTGTTAATGAGATGATCTGCATGAAGCCAGCTATTCCTTGGATGGTGAATTACCCGCACTTTTTTGTCTATGATTGGATAGTGGAGGTATGTAAAACTACTTTTGATCTATACAGTTACCAATTTGTTTCGCTGTATAACAACACCTTCAAATGGGACCCGCTCGTGGAATACCTGGGGGATAAATTAAGAGAGACGTTGTACGGCAAAGATTTACCCTGGTATATACGCCTTATCGCTTATATAGAATTTTTAACTGAAATACTATTATGGATAGGAATATTTGCCGGGCTTGTGCTTTTAGCGATGCCCGATTTTAGAAAAAAATATCTTTTAATATGGATACCCTGTGGCATTCTCATGGGCGCAGTATTGTGCCAAACGGGTGGCTTTGGGTATGCACGCTTGCGGTTGCCGATAGAACCGCTTATCATTATTTTGGGGTTGGTTTTTTGGCTATATGTTTATCATCTACTGAGTAAAAAAAATGGAATATCTTTACGCACCGTGGCGAAGTAATTATATACGGACTCATACAAAAGATTCTGCATGCCCATTATGCTTATTGCCAATTGGGGTGAAGGTAAAAACCGCTCATCCTGAGCCTGTCGAAGGGTTAGCGGCTATAGAAGATAAACATAAATATGTCCTCAAACGCTTTGAACATGTCTATGTCATGCTCAATCTCTATCCCTATAATCCGGGGCACCTCATGGTAATACCCTTTCAACATGTGGGAACTTTGCATGAACTTGCGCCGGCCGCACGCGCCGAGCTTATGGAAGTAGCATCACAAAGTAGTGTTATTCTTGAGCAGGAATTGAAAATTGACGGCTTAAATATGGGCCTGAATATCGGGGGCAAAGCAGCAGGGGGCACTATACCGGAACATTTACATCTGCATGTTCTGCCGCGCTTTAATGGAGACACTAATTTCTTGCCATTACTGAGCCAAACAAAACAGATTTCACTGAATTTGCCTGAGCTTTATCAGCAATTGAAAAAGGCATTCAACGCTTAAGCGATATACGAAATAATCGCGCATCCGACTATCATAAACGCATAGAGGCTCATAATAATAAGCTTCTTGCTGCGTACTGAATGGTTTAAGGCCCATGATATAGATAAGAATGTCAGAAGCGACAGAATCAAATAGAGAAAAAAGAGATAATCTGACACCATAAAATAACTCACATTAGGCGAAATACTTTCAATCACAAAACGGTAAGCAAACAGCGCCGGCACGCTCGCAGCAGCAATGCTGGGGACATCGGTGGTGTGTTCGGAATAAACAAATGAAAACGAGAAGAGCGTTAAAAAAAAGATAAGATAGAGCGGCAAAAAGATATTAAGAAAGTGGCGCATATCTATAGGGTTGCAATCAAAAGAGAAAACCACACGCGACGAGCTTATTTCATGTTGGCCATCAGGCATCTCATATTTTTGGGCGACAACGCCACATCGAGCGGCAACATTTTCGTTAGTGCAATTATTAATCTGTGCTCGCGGGCTGATCACAAAAGATTCCGGTGAAAGCGCAAACTGGTATTTTTCTAAGGGTACAGCACTATTTTTTAAACTGAACCAGATGCGATGATCATCTAAAGGGTATTCTTTAAAATTGAAATCCATCTTTGCGTGCACTAAAATATCAAAGCTTGCTATCTCAAGATTCCCTTGTTGGGTATATGAAGTTTGTGATTTTTCCAGAGTAGCATTTTCAAATGAAAATTGGCCTATCTGTTCTCGTGAAATTTTTTTGGGGTCGTAGGCAAACCAGAGTGTTCCATCAAACCCTATACTATTTCTGATAAAATCTGAATCCATAAAATGGTGAATGGTTAACCCTGCGTAAATTGGGGTATTTTTTACCGTGCCGTAAGGAGTCAACTCAGTAATGTGCTCACGCGCATTAAAAACAACCAATTGCCGATAGAAGATCGGTATCAAAAAAAGAGTTGCGATACAGAATGCGAGTATTTGAAACAGCGGGGTAACATGATTGGCCGATTTATTCATAAAATATTCCCTTATAGAGCTATAAGTATCTTTATTTAGATTGATCTTTTCGCATGAGCAGTGTCAATATTTGAGTTTTAAAGCGAGATATTAGCTCCAAATCTAATAAAAAAGCCCCATTTTTGCTATAAAATTTGTAACCAATCGGCGCCGTCTTGAAAATCAAACCATATGCGTTTGCTGATCTGCCTATCAGATGGATCAAAGGTAAAAGTAAGCCCTTTAAGATCATAGTTGTTTAAGGCTTCTAGTTGGGCAAGCAGTGTCAGATGCGTAACATTATTAGGAGATTTTTTGATCATCTCGCATAAAAGGGTCGTGCAAATATAGCTTTCCAATGAATAGACATCATAAGGTTTTTTGAGTTCATCCATCAGGTGACGATATTCTTGCACAATCCCAAGCTTACTTAATTTAGGGTTAGGCACCGCGCGGCTGAAAAGACACTTGAGTCCCAATTCTTTTTTGACAAAGGCTTCAAAGGTATCATCAACTGCAAATGCGAGGGCGAATACTTTGACCGTAGCTAAATTTTCAACGCCAACCTGTCTTAAAAATTCTTGTGTAGGTTGAGAAGTAGAAAAGCAGCCCAGCGCTTCAACTTGCTCATTTTTTAATAGATCACGCTGCTTGGTAAAATCGGTAGTGTTGCGTGTATAGGGAAGTTCTATCCATTTTTCAATGCCCTTAGCTTTGAGTACTTCACGAGCTTTTTTCATGCAATCTATGCCATACTCATCTTCTTGATAGAAAAAAGCGAAAATTTTAAAACTGTATTCTTTGGTTAAATAATCTATCAATTTTTCTACTTCAATGTCATAAGACGGTCTATAATTCACCGCCCCTTTTGCTTCAGGATGCCTCCAAAACATTGAACCGGTAACAGGGAATGCTGCCAGGATGCTCCCGGAGACGATGAGGTCTCGCACCGCTAATAGCGTAGGTGTGCCGATTGGCAGCAAAAGCGTGTCGATACCAAAATCTCTTTGAAGCATTTCTACATTATGGCGTGCCCTAAAGGGAGTGTAGCGATCATCTAAAATGACATCTTTTATCTCCATTCCTTTCAGCTCCGGAGACCCGTTTGCTTGCTTAATGCCGAGTAAAATGCCGGTGCGGACCCGGTCGCCCATAATCAAATTGCTCTTTGATAAATCCAAGGACGACCCGACGAATATCTGCTTTTCCGAAAAATTAAGATTTTCTGCTGTAACTGCTAAAGGTGTCCCCAAGTTGATCTCCAGACTCTCTTTTAATCTAAATGGCTCTTGAGCAAACCGATTCCGTCCATACAATTCTACAATACTAGAATTGAGAATTTTACCGCAAATAATGGTCATAAAGGAATCGTCAGTGAATTGATATAATTTATAAAAGAAGGTGGATGCTGCTGAAAAGATGCGCCATACGCTTGCAGCCCCGAGAGGCTCCAAGAAATCTAATGGCTCAATTGATCTGGTTGTTACGACAGGGTCTGAACCATCTATGATCACGCTTGTATGCACAATTTTTTCAGATTTTTCTTTTTTGTCTAAAAGCCATACGGACACTTCATCCGGTTTCAAACGGTAAAAGAAATCACCGGTTTGATTTTCAAGGGTATCAGTTTGATCATTTTTGTATGATTGTAATGCGGTAATTTTAAGTAATTTTTGCGGGGTCTCACTATAATTGCCATAAAAAGATACGGGCAACGTCGTAACAAACTTTTTAAATGCTGTAGAGACATCTTTCAAGAATGGTCTGAACAAAATATCTAATTCTCTCATAAAACCATTGCTGAACCATATCTCTTGTTGTTCGAAATCACTTTTAATATAAAAGACATTGTTTGGATTATTTTTCATTAAAAGAAGAACCACAAACAATGTTTGCAAGATGAAGGGTGAACGCGCAACAACAGTGCCATTAAAAATAATGCGATCATGCGCGCTGATAACTTTCAAACTTGAATCGATAATTCCTTGCCGCTTAAGCTCTAATAAATCACGCACTAATGAATGGAAGGCTCCTTGAATCATGCCAAAAATGACGATTCTATCATTAAGAGCTAACTCTGTCGCAAGAATGAATTCACCCGATCTACCAAATTTTTCTTGAGCCTCAGTAACCTCTTTCATTAAAGGGGCCAGATCTTCAATAGGAAAATCTTTTGATTTGAAACCTAAAAAACGCAAGAGGCGTTTATACATTCCCCCTCTTTGATTTTCAAGAAAGGTCGAAAAGTCTGGGTGATTAAAAGTTATGTCATCCACTTCAGCATTTTCGGGGTAAAGTTTTGTTAATTCCACGAGATCTTCAAGGGTGTAGTCTTTACCATGAAGTGCCGCGGAAATGAAAATTAATAATAAAATTTTTCTGCATAACATTTTTTCTTCCCCTTTTAAAAAAAACTTATTCCATGATAGGCAAAACTGAGCGCGTAGGCCACGATTACCGCAAAAGCGCCAATAAGAAATGCATGTACTAAAAGAATCAACATTTTTTTAACATGCATGCTGATATTGAGCGAAAATATCCCAATTAAAAAGAGCATTGCTCCCAGAGTCAAAAATACAAGATAAAAGTAATCAGAGAGCATGAAATAACCCACCTTGGGGGACATGTTTTCAATAACAAATCGGAAAGCAATAAGCCCTGAAAGACTCGCGCCGTTAGCCACCATAATTGAAGAAAAATATTTATTAGGATCATAAGAGAATGCCGTGAGCATAACAATAATAAAGACAAGCATCGGCAAAAGAATAACCAGACCATATTTTAAGTTCCAGCGGCGATATAATATTGAAAATTGAATCGCAGGATGATCTATATCATCAATCGAATCACGCGTATCGATAACTTCAGTTATATATCCCGGCGTTGCCAGCTGATAAGATTGTAAAAAACCATAAGATACCGTCTTTTTGTCGATATTAAATGACTGATTATCGATATCAAAAATCATATCCCCCGGCGATACTTTTTTGTTAACAAGCACCAAGGTAAGCATGTGGTCATCAAGCGGAAAGAGCCTATAATCTAATTCTGTTTTAAATTTGACAACTATAGAGTATGTCGCAAAAACTTTACCATTTTCAAGCTTGGATAAGGGAGGGGAGATATGGAGTATATCCCCCTTTTCAAAGTCAAAACTAGAAATGGCATCCAGAGAGATGCGTGCGGGGTCGAACTCGAACCAAATGGTTCCTTCAAAGACGAAATTGTTGGCGACCATATCAAATTCTCGCCATTTATAAATGGAAAGGCCAGTGCGTACCCTTATAGGCACGTTTCCATATTCGCTCATTTTTTTGGGAGTGAGGGATTTAATTAAAAAGAGATCTTCGGCCGGTATCGATTGTGGTACCGTGAAATATATAAGCAGGAAGGCAACTGAGCAGGTGAAGGTGATAGTTACCAAGTGAAAAAGAAAACTTATGCTATTTGTTTCTTCTTGCCCCTGGGCACTGGATGAAACAGGTAATAAACTTTTTTCTTCCATAATAACACGCCCCCTTAACCGCTAAAAGCTTCACATTTACTATTAATCATGTAGATTCTTGCGAGCAATTGTCAATAATTGATCAATAATCACTATAATTGTTCTCGAGCAAGCTGTCCCGTTTCTCGATAATTGGTAGTGATCGATTGAGTATCTGAGTTTATTTCCCCCAAAAATTCTTTATCGATAGTAAAATTAACGATATCTTTTTCGCCTGCTTGTGCAGTTACCACAAAGCGACCAAAATTGGCCTCGATAACTGGGGTACCGCGGTTAGAAAAATATGCGGTAAAAATAGGGATATTTACGCCCGGAATCTCGTCCTTGTTAAATGGCAGATTTATAGCAACCCGGGCTTGAGAAAGCCCTTTAGCTTTTTCGTAGGCCACGTTTACTTTCGCCTGCGGCTGGTAATAATCGCTCCCGAAAAGATCTTTAAGAGAATACTTTGTAGGGATCATTTGCGTATGTAAAATAGAGACGTATTCTACGCCATTTTTTGTGGTGATTGTTTCTTTGGTAGTTAAATCTTTAAGGGTACTTTTCTTTTTTTCAAGATAATCGAGCGTGGCTGTCCATGGTATATATACCCATGTCCCATCAGTTGCATCTTTGTAGGTCACATCAAAGCCGGTACCTCGGGCGCTACTCAGCAGCAGAGTATAATCTCCCCGAGACTTATCCCGCGCTTTATACCCTTTGCCAATTACCTTTTCACCTGTAATTGCATTGAGACTCAGCCAGATAGACAGTGTGATAAGATAAATATAGTTCCGCATTATCATGATTTAATCCTTTATTGAATAATTATTATTGGGCCTCTATTACTAATTTTTGGCTTTTTACCTCGCCGATATATTTTATAGTAATCTCTCTTTTACACACGGTTGTTATTGTCGCCTTTTGTGCAGTTGCTACCCCTGTAACAGAGACGCTATCCAAGCAATCTGATGTTGATGCTTGAATCGTTCTGCTTTGTGATGCGGGTAGGTTTAAAGACCCGCTTCTGCCGGTCTGAACATCTTCTTTTGCGCCACCACTTTGCCATGACACCTCCATGGGCTCGTTGGTCTTATTAATAAACGTGTAATAAACTGTCTGGTCCCACAAATTCACGTCAGCCATGCAGTATCCAACGCTTAATAGTGCAAGAATAAGCCCTTTAATTTTCATATACTCTCTCCGGATAATAATTTTTCTAAGGTGATTTTAAGTTTTTTGATATCTTTTTTAGTAAACCAGCTTTTTGTATTTTCCCATGAGATAATGATTTTGGAATTTTTGCAGAAATTTTTCGATTGTGCTTTATACGATTTATCAAGCGTTTGGGCAAATAAATAATGCAGACAATTGCCCTTATAAGTTTGCAAGCAGCTGTCGCAGGTTGCTCCCGGGGGCAGGTCAAAAGCCCCAGACTTGCTTTCCGAGCCAAGGCCATTACTTTTCCAGGTGATGCGCATAACTTGATCTGTTTGATTAACAATATTGAATACCACGGCATCAATTTGTGTAAACAGAATAAGAATTCCATATATTTTTTTCATAGCTACTCACTTTTAAAGAAATTCAT